>CAZFAP010000177.1:0-10169 GCA_964516325.1 uncultured Verrucomicrobiota bacterium | reverse complement strand
GCAGGTTGTCCATTGATATAATACCTGTGGTCGCCATTGACCACCATGGCAGCAACGTGCACCCATTCATTGAGCGGCACTGTGCCGGTGCTCGTCGAACCAACATAGGCACCGCCGCTGGTTGTGCTGAAATGCAGTACCCCGCCGACGGTCGTGTAGAAGCTATACGATCGGGGATTATTCGACTTTGCAAGAATCGCTTGCCAGTCACCACTAGGGCCGTTATGCCTCGAAGTATTTATCCATGCCGCTACCGTGACTTCGGTGTCCACCGTCAGGCTCGCGGCATGCGGCACCCGCACATAGTCGTCAACTCCATCAAACTGCAAAGCCTTTGAGATTCTCCCATCCACCCACTGTGGATCGCCCGAGAAGGCGCCATGGTTGTTGTTGCCGGAGCTGTCTTGAGGGGTGGTGCCCTGGCCGTCGTCAAACTTCCAGTGCCCTACGAGACCGGACTGAATGTCCGCATTCGCGAAACTCGCAACGAATCCGACGACCACGATTAGGACGAAAAAGACAATTGCTTTTTCCATGTTTTGACCCTCCCATTTTGGCGACAATTTCCGTCGGCTGGTCTATTGAACCTGCTGAGGCTCACACTCTGAACAAAGTGCTCCCACAAGTTCCTGCGCTCCTTGCCCCTGCTCCTTTGAGAGCCCCACAGCGCACCGTTCTGGCTGGGGTCAAGCGATGTCTCGTTTCCCACTCTAAGCAAAACACATGGCGAAGGCAAAAGGCTTAGGAGGCGCGCAAGAAGACAGAATAAAACCGCTCGGAATATCGAAAGCCCATAGCAACGCTCTCTCATAGAGAGTAAGACTTGCACTGGCCCTGAGCCCTTGTCAAGCTTTTTTGGCAGGGGGATGCATCCCCTCAGTTATGGGTAGTGAAGCTCATCGGCAATCCTGGCATTCTTTCCACGGGGATGGAACTGCAGTCTTTCATGAAGTTCGTTCACCCGGAGCCCATGAAAATAACCTCCGCAGGGCGGTCTCGGGCTCAACCCACTCATGGGCAAGGAATTACGCCCAGACCTTCAGGTGCCGGTCGCGCTTATTTTCAGGGCAGAGCACGCGGAGATGCAGACACTGCACCACTGGTGGGACAGGCGTGGCATGGGCATCTTGCCCATCGCAACCATTCACGGGTCCCCCTAAAAGCGGGTTGCCACAGAGACGCGGCGCTCCGGGGGCCGGCCGGAGGGGGCATTCGCCAGGCGCGAAAGGGCGAAATAGTCGAACCCAAGGCTGAAGCGAAGGCACCCCCTCCTGCCACCAAAATACAGCGACGCCCCCAAGGGAAGAAGGTTTTGACACGGAGGGGCGGCACTGGTAACATACGGGGCAAGTTGCTGCGGGGAGAGCGAGGGCTATTCGTGAAAAGCCTCCCTCAGAAAAACAGGAAGAAGAAATTCAGGTAGGAGAAAGCGCATGCACCCACTCGCAGAAGAGTCGAACCAGGCAATTCAGAAGTTCTGTCCGCCGATTTTCGAGATGCTGTCATCTCTTGGAAAGAAGATGTACTTCCCGAAAGGGATTCTGACGCAAAGCGCGGAGGCGAAGAAGAGCGCGCACAAGTTCAATGCGACGATTGGAATTGCGATGGAAGGCGGCCAGCCGATGCATTTGCCGTGCATCCACGCCTATTTCAATGGGCTGACCCCGGCGGAGATATATCCCTACGCGACGCATGGCAAACCGGAACTGCGGAACAAGTGGAGAGAGAAATTGGTCGCGGAGAATCCGCTTCTGGCGAACAAGGATTTCGGGACGCCCATTGTCACCAGCGGGGTGTCGCACGGGCTGAGCATCGTCGGCGACCTCTTTGTGGACGAGGAGGATTTGGTGATTATCCCCGACAAGATGTGGGGGAATTACCGCCTGACGTATGAGGTGAGATATAGCGCGATTATCCGGACATTTCCGTTTTACGATGGCGAAGGATTCAATGTGAGAGCCTTCGGGAACTTGATTGCAAAGGAAGGGAAGGAAAGAGACAAGCTGGTGATTCTGCTGAACTTCCCGAGCAATCCGACGGGCTATATGCCGACCGCGCAGGAGGTCGAAGGAATTGCGGAGGCGATTCGCAAGACAGCGGAGGCAGGCTGCAATATCGTAGTAATGAGCGACGACGCCTATTTCGGGCTGGTCTATGAGGATGGACGGCTCGTGGAATCTCCGTTCGGGTATTTGGCGAACCTGCACAAACGAGTTCTGGCGATCAAGCTGGACGGCGCGACGAAGGAGGAGTTCGTGTGGGGATTCCGAACGGCTTTCATCACGTACGGACCGGGGAATGAGAAAAGCGACCCGGCTCTGTTCGAGGCGCTCGAGAAAAAGACGATGGGCGCGATCCGGTCGTCCATCTCAAACAGCCCTCACCCGTCGCAGTCCATCGCGTTCAGGGCTTTGGAATCGCCGACGTTCCTCGAAGAAAGGCGACAGAAATTTGAAATCCTCAAGGCGCGGGTTCTCAAGCTGAAAGAGGTTCTGAAGAACCCGAAGTTCGCGGAGGTTTTCTCGGTCTATCCGTTTAACTCAGGCTACTTCATGTGCGTCCGGCTGAAGACGGCGGACGCGGAGGAACTGCGAAAACATCTTCTCTCGAAATATGGCGTGGGGGTGATCTCCGTGGGAAAGGAGGATGTGAGGATCGCGTTCTCTTGCGTGGAAGTCGAGCAGATGGAGGAGCTTTTCGACATCCTCTATCAGGGGATTAAGGACCTGGAAGAGGCGGCAAAGGCGAAGGAGGAGTGAGGGCGTGCCGAAACCCCGACGGCAGTGCGGATTTCCGATGCGGGCGGAGTGGGAGCGAGCGAGAGAGGAAGAGGGCCGGTGAAAGGCGTACGAATGCTCGGCGAGGGGAAGGTCGAGGTCGTGGAATCTCCGAAGCCGATGCCGCGCGATGATTGGGCGGTCGTCCGCATCCGGGCATCCGCCATTTGTGAAAGCGAGAGGAAAGCCTACCTCGAGGGGGCAAAGTACAACTCCGGGCACGAGGCGTGCGGGGAGATCGTCGAGGTGGACTCGCCGAGGAGAGCGGAGGTCGGGCAGAGGGTTGTCCTCTATGCGGCGATTTTCTGCGGCTCCTGTGCTGAGTGCTTGTCAGGGCGAGCGATGATGTGCCGCAATTTGCAGTGGCACCACGGCTATCACGCGGAATATGTGGCGCTCCCTGAGCGATGTCTCCTGCCCCTTCCGGATGACGTTCCTTATGATGTCGGAGTGCTTCTGGGCGATGCGCTCGGGACGCCATTTCGAGCGGTCAAGCGGCTCGGCGTGAACGGCTCGCATACGGTTGCGCTTTTCGGCCTCGGCCCCATTGGCTTGGCGACGCTTCTCCTCTGCAAGTGGCACGGCGCGAGAGTCATTGCTTTCGACGTGAATTCGTCGAGGATGGAGTTAGGGCGGGAGCTTGGAGCGGATGTTGTGCTTGACGCCTCGAAAGATGACCCCGTCGAGAGCGTGAGGGAGTTTACTGAAGGAGATGGCGCGGACATCGCCATAGATTGCACCGGCGACGAGGGAGCTGAGTCGGCCGCCCTCGAATGCGTGAGGAAAAGCGGAAAAATCGCCTTTGTCGGCGAGAATGCCGGGACGATTTCCGTCTCGCCAAGCGAGCAGTTCATTCGAAAAGAACTGACCCTCATCGGCTCGTGGTACTTCGCCCTCGACGATTACCCCGAAATGGTCAAACTCGTTCAAAGTGGTTTTCCGCTTTCCCGAATCATCACCCACCGCTTCCCCCTCGAGAATGCCCAGGAAGCCTTCGACCTCTTCTTCTCCGGCCAAACGGGCAAAGTCCTGTTCGAGCTTTGAAGAGCGGCCGGGTTCTCGACAGGATAACAGGATAAACAGCATGCGCTCGCCCCTGTCTGGTCGAGCACCGATCCTCATTCGCACGGGGCCGCCTCCCTGTCCAGTTTGGCCGCGATGCGCAGAAGAGCCCCGTAAGCCGCATTCGCGACGCCGTAGTCATCGTCCTGGTTGAAGGCGGCGGAGAGGGCGGAGATGACTCCAACATCGATGATCCCGAGGCTTCCTAAGGCATTGGCCGCTTTCTCGCGGACCTGCCACTGTGAATCCTTCAGGGCGTTGAGGAGGGCGTTGACGACTTGGGGGCTGGTCTGGGGACCGAGTCTTCCCAGGGCCCCTGCGGCGGCGGACCGCACATTCCATTGGGAATCCTCCAGGGCGTTGAGGAGGGCCTTGACGACTTCGGGGCTGGTCTGAGCGAGGTTTCCCAGGGCATAAGCGGCCGCAGACCGCACATCCCTATCCTTATCCTTCATGGCGTTGAGGAGGGCGTTGACGACTTCGGGGCTGGCCTGACCGACTTTTCCCAGGGCCCTTGCGGCGGCAGAGCGGACATCCGTTTTGGATTCTTTGAGGGCCCTGAGGAGGGGTTCGACGGCTTCGGGGCTGGTCTGGGGACCGAGTTTTCCCAGGGCCCCTGCGGCGGCGGAGCGCACATTCCATTGGGAATCCTTCAGGGCGTTGACGAGCGCCTTGACGACTTCGGGGCTGGCCTGAGGGCCGAGGTTTCCCAGGGCCCTTGCGGCGGCAGAACGGACAGACCAGTCGGAATCCTTCATGGCGTTGAGGAGCGCCTTGACGACTTCGGGGCTGGCCTGACCGAGTGTTCCTAGGGCCGACGCGGCGGCAAACCGTACCCTCCAGGTCCGGTCGTTCAGGGCCTTGAGGAGGGCTTTCGCGAGTTCGAGGCTGGTCTGAGGACCGAGTTTTCCCAGGGCCGCTGCGGAGCCAGACCGCACATACCTGTCGGAATCCCTGAGAGCGTCGAGGAGGGCTTTGAGGACTTGCCGCGTGGCCCGACCGAGGGTCCCCAAGGCGTGGGCCGCGGCGGACCGCGCGCACACGTCCGAATCCTTCAGTGCATGGAGCAGGGACTTGGCGACTTGGGGGGCAGCTCGGCCCAGGGTTCCCAGGGCCCCAGCGACGGCATAACGCGGCAGGATCTGGGGATCCTTCAGGGCGTTGACGAGGGCGTCGACAACTTCGGGGCTGGCCTGACCGAGTTTTCGGAGGCCTTCAGCGGCCGCGGACCGCACATGCGCCTCCTTATCCTTGAGGGCGTTGAGGAGTGCTTTGACGACTTCGGGGCTGGCCTGACCGAGGTTTCCCAGGGCATAAGCGGCCGCAGACCGCACATGGGAGTTCTTATCCTTCAGGGCGTTGAGGAGGGCCTTGACCACCTCGGGGCTGGCTTGAGCGAGGGTTCCCAGCGCCCTTGCGGCGGCATCACGCACATCGGAGTCTGAATCGTCCAGTGCGTTGAGGAAACGCTGTTGGACCCGCACCCGGGCGGGGCCGTGGGGGAGGCGCGCGAGCAAGGCCAGAAGGCGGTCGTCGAACTGTCTGGAGGCTGTCGTCCTCCAGAGGTCAAGAGCCTGCTCGACCAGCTCGAGGTGGGCAGCCGGGGAAATCTTGAGGTCGTCGCAGGCGCACTCGAGGGCGAGCAAGAGGTCGCGGTGGATGGTTTTTTCGAGGGGAGAGTCGGCGTCGCGGATACCGTTGATGAGGCGCTCGCAGCTTTGGCGATCTTCCAAGAGAATGCCGAGGCAGCCGGCGGTGAGAAGGACGATCTCTCGCCAGCGGGGATGATGGAGGACGGGCCGGAGGCGTGTCCACATTTTGTCGCGGTCCATGGCGATGTGGCGGGCGGTGAGGTATTCCTCGAAGGTGAGGTGAAGGAAGCCGTAGGCGTCCTGGCCGCGCTCGGAGATGAGGCCGCTGTGCTTCTGCATGATGTCGAGGAGGGATTCGGCTTCGCGTTCCGCGATCCTTTGCTCCTTGCCGCGGACATCAACGATCGCGCGAGCCATCAGCTTTCGGAGTTCTTTGCCGGGGATAACGCCGGAGGGGTAATCGCAGTGCATCCTGAAGGCGACCGGGCACAGGACATCGAGGATATCGCGTTCGTCGAGAGCTTCGCCAGCCGGGATGCGCGAGATGTCTCTGACCAGGCACCACGACTCGATAAGGGCTCGCGTGCAGAGGGCGTAGAGCTCGATGCGGCGGCTGGGCATCTTTTTTCCCTGGCGGTGGATGAGGGAGAGGATGGTGAGCATGAGGGGATTTCGCGCGAGGCTTTTGACGCCGGGGTTGTGGATGATGGCCTCGTGGAGGTTTTTGGCCTCTTCTTCTCCTCTGCGCACGGCATCGTCTCCGTCGCCGGCGATGTATTTCTCCAGCGCAACGCACCATTTCCTTGAGAATCCTTTGATGGCGGGATCGTCGAAAGGCTCGACGGTCAGCTCGGTGAAGTCGGGGCCGATAGGGGCGGTGGTGTAGCCGACGATGCGCGATGAAATGACGTAGCGATTTGTGGGATGGCCGGCAACGAGGCTCTCAATTTGCCTGACCACCTGGAGGCGCATTTCGGTGGTGAGAACCTCGTCCAGGCCGTCGAGGAGGATGGCGGCGCGGCCGGACTGGATGTCGGCCGTGACGACGTCGGCTGTCTCGGGCTCGAGGCCGGCGTTTTTGATTTCGTCCCGGATGAAAGACAGAAGGCCGATGCGCTCCTTATCGTGCTTCTGGAAGAGGGCGGCGACGGAGACGAGGATCGGGGTTCGGGTTTCGGGCAAGGCGAGCCCGTCCTTGACCGCTTCCGGTCCTCTCGCACAGGCCAGTGCGATATATTTCAGGAGTGTGGTCTTGCCGGCGCCGGGATCGCCGAGGATGACGGCCTTCGGGTTTTTGGCAAGGGCTTCGCCAACGTCGAGGATGCGGACCTGTTCCCGCCTCCTCTCGCGCTCATACGCTTCTTCCAGGTCAAGGTCGAATTCGTCTCGCCGACGGGCCGCCTGCGGCCCCCTTGCGCGCAGCTCCTTGCCCCTTTCGAGTTCTGCTTTCGGGACGCTTCGCTGGAAGGTCTCGCGGAGTTTGAGGGAGACGAAGATGTCTTCAAGAGGGAGGAACAGCGGCTTTCCGTAAGGGACAACGCCGGGGAGGTACCCGGCGAAGTCAATGCTGCCGTAATTGCGGACCAGCCAGTCGAGGTATCTGCCTCGCAGCTCCGCGGCCCTTTCGGGGTCAATCCCTTCGGAGAGCGTGATCCCGAGCCTCTCGCAGGTTTCCTTCCAGACGCCTTCCCTTGTGGCTGTGGCGAGTATTGCTTCTTTGCCGAACACGCGCAGTTCAAGACCGAAGTCCCCTTTGATGTCCCCTCTCCACTTGGACAGCTCCATTCCGCTCGGCGATCCCCACGTCATGAAGACCATGACTTCGGCGGGCTCGCGGTTCGGGTCCTTCTTCCGACGTTCGGCGTCCTGCCTTACCTTGTCTTTTTTGGAGGTAAAGGAGACAGCGGCGAAACAGGGGCGGCCATCGGGCGGGCAAGTGATGCCGTCCTTGCCGTAGTCTCTTCGAGGGGCGCTCGGCCTGTTGTCCTTGTAGCCCTCGTGCGGCAGAAGGCCCAAGCAGAAGTCCTGGAAGAGATGCCATTCGTCGTTGCGGCGCATCTGCTCGATGCGTGCGGCCAGCATCTCCTCGCGCTTCTTAACAGGAAATTCCCCTGCCATATTGTGCTCCCTTCAAGCTGTTCAATTTGCCATAATCATAGCAGATAACGCAGTGCAAGGTCATCCCCGACAAGACAGCGGGTCGTTAACGCCGCGAACAATGGTGGGAAGAGGAGAGGAAGGGCAGCAAAGTGAAATCAAGGAAGAGTTGGAGGGAGAAGCTGGAGAAGCCGCCGGCCGGGTTGCCGAAGGTGGTTGAAGTGCCGCCCAACTGGCAGAAGACGATGGGAGGGAGGAGAGTTCTCGTTCCGACGCCCCTTCAGGTGGATGGGTTGATTCGGAAGGTACCAAAGGGGAAGCTGGTGACGACAGGGCAAATCAGGAAGCGGCTGGCAAAGGATTCCGGCGCCGAGTCAACCTGCCCGCTGACAACTGGAATCCATCTCCGAATCGTCTCAGAAGCGGCGGAGGAAGAGGGGGCGAAGGGAAAGAAGCGGATCACCCCGTACTGGCGTGTCGTCAGGGACGACGGGAGTCTGAACGATAAGTTTCCGGGCGGGGTGATGGCGCAATCGGCGAGGTTGATGGAGGAGGGGCATTTGATTGAGCCGGGAACGGGCAAGAAGTCGCCGAAAGTTGTGGATTTCGAGAAGCGGCTGACGAGGTTGTGAGGTGGCGCGGCGTGAATGGGGATTTTTCGGTACCCGAGTTCGTGAGTTCGCTGAGATTTTTCCCGACAGGATAACAGGATTGACCGGATAACCCTCTGCTTGACCTTCAGAATCGTGCCCTGGCCGTGTCCCACGCTCGACATACCGGATGCCGCAATGCGCGAAAAAAATCCCTGCAGGGCGTGTGGCCTTGCAGGGATTGTCGGAAAAACCGGACTGCGCTGCGATTACAGCGTCCAGCCCTGACGGTATTCTCTTCGGACGAAGTCGTTGGCGCCTTTGTCGTTGGTGACTTTCAGATTGGCGGCGTCCCATTCGAGCTTCTTACCGGGGACACGCATCGCCACGTTGCCGAGCACGACCGTCTCCGTCAACGGGCAGGCGTAATCGAAGTTGGACATCGCTGCGGGACCGCCCTTGCAGGCGCGAATCCATTCGGCGTGGTGACCGGGAGACCGAGGAATGGTCTCGTCGGGGCCTTTGAATCCTTCAAATTTCGCCTTCGGGAGCAGCATCCAACCATCACCGTAATCGCCGTTGGAATAGAGCTTCCCTTTCTCGCCGACGATTACTAAGCCGCTGTCGGACATTTTTTCGCCTTCGAAAAGCTCCGCGGGCGGCTTCTTAAACTTGTCGTACCAGGTCATCTTCAGCGGCGGCAGGTTGCCTCTGGCGGGGAATTCGTACTGGATGATGGACCAGAGGGGAGCGCTCTCGGGGTTCAACTCGGAGACTTCCGCCTCGATGCTCGTCGGATTTATGAGGCTCAAAGCCCAGTACGCGAGGTTCAGCGTGTGGCACGCCATGTCGCCGAGCGATCCCGTCCCGTAGTCCCACCAGCCCCGCCATTTGAATGGCACGTAGATCGGATCGTAGGGTCGCCAGGGCGCCGGTCCAAGCCAGAGGTCCCACTTGAGGGTATCGGGAGGCTGGGGGCCAGCACCGCCACCGCGAAGCGCGTTATGAACCCCGATATGCTGAAGGAGTGCCTCGTTGCCCTGGGGCCAGATGGGGCGGTTCGTCCAGACGTGCAGCTCCTTCACCGTTCCCAGCGCTCCGGACTGAATGACTTCGACGCCGCGGCGGAGACCGTTCGTAGAAGTGCCCTGATTGCCCATTTGTGTGGCTACCTTGTGCTTCGCGGCCAGCTCTTTGAGGTAGCGTGCTTCATAGACCGAGTGGGTCAATGGCTTTTCGCAATAGACGTGCTTGCCGAGCTTGATTGCCATAGCGGCGGCGGGCGCATGGTGATGGTCCGGGGTGCCGATGGTGACCGCGTCAATGTTCTTGGCTTCCTTTTCGAGCATCTCCCGATAATCATAGTATTTCTTAGCGTTGGGAAACTCGTTGTATGTCTTGGCGGCGTTCCTGTCGTCAACGTCACACAGAGCCACGATGTTCTCGCTTCGGACATTCCGAACATCGCTTCCTCCCTGCCCCCCGGCGCCGATTCCGGCAATGTTGAGTTTCTCGTTGGGCGATTTCATTTCCGCCCAAATCCTCGGCGCGGCTGCCAAAGCCGCCCCTGCCAGGGTGGCGCTCCTAAGAAAATCACGACGGTTGATATTGCGGCTCATCTCCATAGTCTCCTTTCCTATTAACAGGGATTGGTTTCCGAGATAAACGCCAGCTCAGAGCCATGCTGGTATTGTGGCGGTAATTCTACGAGGGCGCCGGACGCCCTGCAAGCGGTTTTTGCTCCATTCTGTAACCCCTCAGTTCTTGGGGACTCACCGCAGAGAGCGCAGAGGACGGATGTCCGCGGCATCCCCCGCCCTCGGCGGGGCGGGAGCCGCGAATCGTTGCCATGGGCAAGACGCCCATGCCACCCTTTTCCCACGAGCGGTGCTGTCTCTGCGGTCTCTGCGTGGTCTGCGGTTCCATCCCCATGCGAGAAACTCCAGGATTGCCGATGAGCTTCGCCACCCATAGGTGAGGGATTACGGGTAAGGGGCCAGCGATTCCGAAAGATTGCACGGGAGGGCGGCGAGAAGGATGGGCAAGGGAGG
>CAZFAP010000176.1:0-10201 GCA_964516325.1 uncultured Verrucomicrobiota bacterium | reverse complement strand
GACGGGGCGGAGATCGAGTCGGGCATGGACCCGCTTGGTCCCGGCGCTTACGTTAGGCTTGTCAAAATGGAGATGCAAGAGGGGGGTCTGCGGCTGGTGTGGCGTGTGTTCCCCCGTGTAACGTATCAGCCGCTGTTCAGCGACACTCTCCGAGTGTGGCTCTACCTCGGCGACGGGTCCACGCCGAAGTACAGGTACGTGGAGCGAGTGGACCCTGACGTGGAGGGCCTCCGCATGCGCTTCTACCGCCTTTTCACTGTTACGAGGTTCCCGCCCCCCGGCCTGTGAAGCCCAAAGTGCTCACTCTGGCCAAGGCGCACCAGGTCAGCGATACAAGCTCGGATCTCAGCTTCCACCTGGCGATGGGCTCCTGGCGAAAGTGGAATAGGGGAGGACCGGCATGATGGGAGGCCATGGGAGTCGGCTTGCGTTTTTCGCCGGTTTTTATTCAACGGCGAGGAAGTTCTCGATAGCTCGAGCGAATAAGGAGTCTTGCCATGGCACGAGGAACAATTTTCCTTTTAGGGGCAATTTTCGTCTTCTTTCTACTTTCCCTTTTGCCTGTCGGGGCGCAAATCGTAAGCGACGGGACGCGGGTTCCGGTGGGCGATCTGTGGGAGCTGACCTTCGTCAAGCTCGCGGGAAGCCTGGACGCGGTGATGCCCCACCCCCTCCTCGTCTATGATGATACCGCCGAGAGGTACACCGTTACCGCCGCCGGACACGGCATTGGCGATTCGCAGGACGGCTGCGCCTTCATTTACGTGGAGGTACTGTCCGGCGATTGGAGCGTCCGTGTCCGCATTGAAGGTCAGTTTAGCGGCCCCTCGACCAGCGGCTGGTCAAGAGCCGGACTCATGGTTCGGGACTCCGTAACGCCTGAGTCCAAATTCGTCTTCTATCACACGACCCGTGCGAACGGAGATGCCGTTATGGCGTGGAGGGATACGGACGATGCCGTTGCGGCGGCAGGAACGGATGATGCCGCTGGCGGGCTTTTCTATCCCTATTATCTTCGGCTCGACCGCGTCGGGGGCGAGTTCACGGGCTACTACTCCACGGATGTCGCGAGCTGGACAAAAGGAAGCATTCACACCAACAACGGCTTCAGCGATCCCGTCTATATCGGGATGGCCCTGACGAGTGGCGAGGTGGACATCCCCACGACAATCGTTTTCAGCAAGTTCTCGGTCCCGGGTTATGAGGGTCCCTGTCTGGCATGCGCAGGTCCAGACCAATGGGTCTATGGGAATGAGGTATGCACCCTCGACGGCTCCCGCTCGACCTGCGCGATCGCGTATAGTTGGAGCCAGGTCAAAAAGCCGGGCGACCCGGACATAACGATATACGACGCTGACAAGATCGTTGCCAAATTCACGCCGCCGGGGACGCAGATCGGCTACACGCTCACGTTCAGGCTCACGACTACTGAAGAGACCGGCGCCGACGAGGATGAAGTGCAGTATTTTGTCCGGGCAATCAATCCGCCGAAAGTCGCCCCGAACAATTTCTTCATCAGGCCGCTGCACCTTACCGGTGAGGAACTCGGGTTCTGGCTTGAATGGGACCCCGTCTTCGACGCGACGTACTACGAGGTCTACTGGTACTCAGAGTATTGGCCGGAGCCGTTCCGGGTCCCGGAGCCCTGCTTCGAGTCCACAGGGATGATCGAGGGCGCAGCTCGGAGGTACTGCGTCAGGGGTGAGAATAAGTTCAGCGTCCCGGCGAGTGTCGATCCGAGCAAGCACGGCGTGCGCTCGCCCGACATTGTTTACACCGCCATGCCGAACCTGGCTCGTCCGGCTTCTCTCGGAGGCACGCGGCCGCCGCTCCCTCCCATCCAGGGTGTCACGTATGTATTCTCGCGTCTCAACATTGCCGGAATGAATGACAGAGCCTCCAACGATAACAACGACAGCAACAACGGCATCCTTAAGCCGCTGGACTTCTGGGGCTACGTGTGGGACCAGCCCTATTTCTTTGACCATATCGTCTATTACTGCGGGATAATTCGGTGGGACGGCGGCTGGTTCACGAGCCTCAAGGTTCAGTTCAGTGAGGACGGCAGCACCTGGAAGGATGTCCCCATACTGCGAATCCTGCCTGAGTACGATTTCTCGGACACCCCCGTCGGAAAAAAGGCATTCACGCGATATGACATCGTAGTCCCGACCCTTCGAGGGACGGGGATACGGATTGCCGGGGCACCCGGCGGCATCAGCGGCTTCAGCTCCATTTCCGAGCTGGAGGTTTTTGGCAATCAGAACCGGGGGCCCCTCATCGTTCAGGGGATAGATGCGACTTATCGGGAAGGCTCCACAGCGACGTTGGACGGAAGCTTGTCCTTCTCGACGTCCGGGCCGATCACAAGCTACTCGTGGTCTTTCGTGAGCGGTCCAGACTTCGTAACGATTGAAAACCCGGACAGCGCTGTGGCGACGTTCAAAGCTCCGATTGGCACGAAAGACGAGGTATTCGTTTTTAAGCTTGCGGCCAGCGATGGGACCAGGACGGGCTACGACCACGATGTTCGCATCACCGTGAAGAACGTCGAGACGAAGGGAGTCGCAGGTCCCGACCAGAAGGTTTTTGAAGGAAGCGTCGTCACGCTCGACGGTTCCGGCTCTCAGACGGCTACTGGGAACATCACATACCTGTGGACTCAGACGGCTGGGACAGACATTGGCGTTACGGGCGAGACGACCGCGACCGTTGAGTTCACTGCTCCGACTATCTGGGGCTACACGGAGGACATGACGTTCCAGTTGAAGGTGGATGATGGGGCGAGCGGGATAAGCAGCGACGAGGTGCAGGTTCAGGTCAGAAACAAGCTTGCGGCGCCCCTGTATCCTCTCGGTCCCGGATATGTGAAGGACCTGCTCCATCTCGGCGCGAATCCGACCGACAGAATCCTCTCTCCTCTGAACATTTACGTGGACCATCTGGCTGCGTTTGGCGGTCAGGCTCAGGTGAACCCTGTGGAAGGGGATGCGTACGATTTCAGCGGCACGGGCATCGTATCCACGAGGAATCCGATGGTCTGGACGCCCGTCCACAGCACGGACGGTTTCTTCAGCGGGGAGCCTCTCGACCATTTCATCCAGTACTATCACGTCTGTATTCTTTCTCCGGAGGAGCGAAATGCTCGCTTGCACTTCCGGAACGGCGATGGAGTTCGGATGTGGAACAACGGGGTGCTTGTTGTGTGCAGGGACGGCTGGGACAACGGCACCGAGCAGACCCAGGACTTCACCCTCTACAAAGGCCTTAACTTGATGGCCTTCAAGTTGCATGAAGCAGGAGGCGGCAACTACCTCGCCGTGGGAATCACCGACCGGACCGATCAGCCGTACAATGATCTTCATTACGCCCTCGGCCCCTCTTTTGTTCTCTCCGACGCCTATGCGGTGAGGATGCTTCCAAGTTCTTATCAGCCCGCCGGAACGAGCGATGCGAGCCTTATGCTCAAGGTGAACCCCAACAACAAGCCGGAGACCGTAACTATCTGGGAGCAGATTCCGGAGGGACTTACCGAATCGGATGTGAGCGCCCCCGGCGCCACCGTCCAGGACGGGGCAATCACATGGACTCTCACAGGTGAGGAGGTTGAGAGCACGACTTTGGACTACGCTTTGAACATCCCGCAATCCGCCAGCCGCATCCTTGGTTTCACCGGAACGGTCTCCTTTGACAGCACGACCGTGGAGGTCTATGGCGACGACTCGGTCTATCCGGTTCCGTCGGAGCCGAGGTATCTGGAAGTGGAGATGCTTGTGGCTGCGCATTTGAGCTGGTCTCCCCCTGCGAGCGAGGGGACAAGAGAGTACATAATTTACAGGAGCGACAATGGCGGCCCGTGGGAGAAGATAGCCACCGTCGCAGCGACGTCCTACGTTGACAATGCGGCGTCGCGCGGCGTCGCTTACAGCTACAAGGTGGCGGCGGTCAACGCCGTTGGGGCGGAAGGGACTGCGTCCGCTGAAACGCAGCAAGCATCGCTGCCAGACATGGTCATAAGAGAGGCGGAGGACGTCAACTGTCATGGGGAACCCTCGTCGGACCCATACTGCTGCCGAAACGAGGCCCCATCGGCAGATGACCTTGGGGAGGAATGGGATTTCTTCCAGCCCAACTATCCCCTTATCATAGGACAGCCTCCGATTCCGCCCTGGTGGCCTCCCGAGTGCGGTTGGCTACCCATCGAGACCGTTCTCAATGAGGGGACCACAGACGTCTATCACACCAACCTCTCATGGATAGACGTGGGGAGCTGGTGGCGGTATACCTTCTACGTTACGAAGCCCGGATGGATTAAACTCGACTTCAGGGTGGCATCGCCCGGTGGCGGAATCCTTGCCGCTTACTGGGATGAGGCCAAGCTCGGAACTGTCAGTTACGTTACCGGAAGCTGGCACAGGATGACCTGGGCCGCGATGGACGATCAGATTCAGGCCACCTATGGAAGGCACGTTTTGAGAGTCCAATCGGTGTCCGGTCAATTGAACTTCGACAAGATTGCGATTGGGTTCAACTGGACGCCTCCCAAAAGGAGGGTAATCTGGGCTGACAGGTTTGACTCCTACAACACCACTTCCGACGCGACCAATATCGGGGGATGGACCATCCTCAACAACTCGCGGGAGCCAGCCGCCGCGTGGCAGCTCTGGGATACGGAGAATAACCTGGGAGCGAACCCCGGAAACCTCGAAGGCATGGCGGACAAATACCTCATCACGAACAGTGATTTTGCCCCCACCGCTCAGATGGACGAGGAACTGATTTCGCCGGAGATTGACTGTTCCTGGCACACGGAGGTCCGGCTGAAGTTCGACAAGAACTTCAGGGTCTATCCGGACGACACGGAGAATGACTCGCAAGTCGGGGAGGTGGACATTCGCGTTTGCAGTGAGGCTGCTGCCTGGGGCGACTGGGTGAATCTGCGACGCTTCGAGAAGAACAAAATTGATCCGACATTGGACCCGGCGGACGACGCGGCGCCGGAGGAGCTTGACCTATCCGCTTACGATGGGAAGAAGATTCAGCTTCGCTGGCATTTCTACAACGTGTTCTATGACTACTGGTTCGCTGTGGATGAGGTCGAGGTCTCGGGGCACTTCGTTCCTCCGGAGCCCACGAATGTGCGCACCGAGCTGAAAGAGAATACGCTTAAGCTCCGCTGCGACGGGTGGTCGGACGGAAAGTACACCGTCCAGTACTCGGATGACCTCGTGGGCGGCATCTGGCTGAACGCCCCCGGGACCTGGCCTGTCACCGCTGGATTCGAATGGGACGACGACATCGCCGACATTCCCCAGCGCTTCTATCGGATCATAACCTCGCCCCGGTAAAGGTCAGGCTCTTGCGCAGGAGGATGCGCTGTTTCTCAAACGGCGCACGGCTTCCGAAAAAGTGACTTCCGGGGAGAAGAGGCTGGAGGTTCCGCAGACGAGAACGTTTGCTCCCGCCGATACCATCATGGGAGCGTTCTCGAAGCTGACGTTTCCGTCGGTGGCAATGTCAACGCTGAGTCCTTTGTTCAGGATGGCTTGCCTGATCCCCCTTATCTTGCTGATGGCGTCCTTCACCAGCGGCTGTCCGGTGAACCCCGGCTGAACGGTCATCACGAGGGCCTGGGATACCTCGTCGAGGAACGGCTCGATTTGCTCGATGGGAGTCTCCGGATTCAAGGCTATCGCCGGAGAGGCGCCGGCGGCGCGGATTTGCTCGGCGATTTTGCGGAAATCGTCGGTGGCCTCAATGTGAACGGCGATAATCTGGCTGCCGGCTTCGGCGAATCGCACGATGTACTGCTCCGGATGCTCGATCATGAGGTGCACCTCGAAGGGGAGCGTGGTTTCTTTCCTGAGCCACTGCATGACAACGGGGCCAAGACCGAGGTTGCGGACGAAGTGCCCGTCCATGACGTCGAAGTGGAGCATGTCCACGCCCGCTTCCTGAAGCTCTTTGACCTGAGAGCCGAGGTCGGCTAAATCGGCGCAAATCACGGAAGCGGAGACTTTGATTTTCATTTCTCGCGAACAGTCTCCGGGCTCAGGCTTCTGAGAAGGAGGCATCATGCGGTCTTCCTCTCTCGCAGAAAATCCAACACTTCTTGTCTCGTGGGCATGGAGGGTTGAGCGCCTGGCTTGAGGGTGCTCAAGGCGCCGGCGGCGTTGGCGAAGTGTGCCGCGCTATCCATAGGTTCGCCGCGTGCCAGTTCCACGCCGAGGGCGGCCGTGAACGCATCGCCCGCAGCGGTTGTGTCCACAGGCGAGACGGTGAATGCCGCGTAATGCGTCATTTCGCCCTCCCTCGCAACCAAACAGCCTTTCTCCCCGAGCTTGAGGACGACGGTTTGGACGCCGGTCTCAAGAAATGCCGTCGCCGCCTTTCTCGCGGAGGGAATATCGGTGATCGGCAGACCGATGAGGGCTTCCGCTTCGGTCTCATTGGGAGAGACGACATCGGCCTTTCTGAGCACGTCAGGATCGCATTTCTTCGCGGGACCCGCGTCGAGGATGGTGAGGACGGCGTGCTTCCTTGCCAGTTCGGCGGCGTATGCGACTGTTTCGAGGGGAATCTCGAACTGCATGAGGAGCGCGTCGGCACTGCGAATGATGCCCACAGCGGCATCCACGTCCTCTGAGGAGAGGTTTTGCGAGGCGCCCGGCGCCACGAGAATGCTATTGTTTCCCGCCGGATTGATGACGATGAGTGCGGTCCCTGTGGCGGCAGTTTCATCGGCGATGACGTGATGGCAGTTGACGCCATTCTGGGATAGCTGCGACCTCAGGACCTCGCCAGAACCGTCCTTTCCGACGCGGCCGACCATGAATGTCTCGGCGCCGAGCCTCGCGGCAGCCACGGCTTGATTGGCTCCTTTTCCGCCGGGGAAGAACTTCAAGTCTGAGCCGATGATCGTTTCGCCTTCCCGCGGCATTCGGTCCGCGTGGATGACTATGTCCATGTTGATGCTGCCGATGACGACGATTCGTGGTGGCATATTCCGCTCCTGCGAAGCCCGATGAACGGTTTTTCTGGGACGACCTTTTCGATGATGACCTTTCCGCTCTCGGTTCCGCGCCATATTACCATTTTCCTCGGGCAAATGCCGTGGCTTCCGTCACAAGGGCGTGTGGCTGTATTTCAGTGGCAGAGTTGGTCGTCGCTTTGTGGAGGGATGGGATGGGTCTGGGTTATTGCGCCCTTTCAGGGCTGCGAGGCTTTTTGGACGACCGGTCCCCAGGGCATTGCCCTGGGCTATGTTATTACGTCCTTTCAGGACTCTGGCCAATCGCGGGTCGGCTCCGGCCCAAGGCCGCGCCCTGGGTTGTACGGTTGCTGTTTCGCGGCATCTCCACCTGAATACTGACATGAGCAGGAAGACCCCAAATAGATGGGTGCACGGCACAGGACCCCGCACAACCGAGGCGCCGGCAGCGTTGTGGTCAACGGGGAGGGATACAAAACGGTGGTACCAAGAGGCGGGAAAAATGACTTGACGCCCCGCTTTCGCAGAAGGGTTTCCCACGCGGCGGGCGCCGAGGGACGACACAGGAAGAACCGCAGAAGATGCCGAGAGCCACTGACGGGTCGGTTCGACCGCACTCGCATGAACCTGCAACCCAAGGGTCCGACTTTCCGCATCGGCATGCGTGGCTGGGAACGGCGATATACACGTATATTGCTCCCACACGCCGACCTCACCGGCGCCCATACACGTCTTGGTCGTTTAGGGTGATCTCTCGACGAGAATGGGCTGCCGGTTTCGGCCTGTTTCGGGGAACACGACGGCGCCCGGGTGGCGTATATCGGTGATATACGTAGCGCGGGTGGGCACTCGGGCCGTTCTTCGGATGTGCGCCAGTGGCAGGTGCGTAAGCAATTGAACCACAGTGCGTTGCGATATGGAACCTGGGCATTCGGGCGGTCGGGCCATATCTGGCAAAGTACTTGTATAGGTGAAATGCCGAAAAAAGAACGGAGCGATAAGAAACTTGCCCCGTGAGCACGGGTTGAAAGGAGAGGTTGTGGTAGCGCAAAGAGGAAGAGTCCTGGTAATTGATGACGAGAGGGTCGTCTGCAACAGTTGTCAAAGAGTCCTGGAACAAGAGGGTTACGAAGTCTCTGTTGCGACCAACCCGCATGAGGGGGTCGAGAAGGTTGTTCGGGAGAACTTCGACGTTGCTTTGATAGACCTCCGCATGCCGGGGCTCGGCGGAATGGACGTGTTGCAAGCCGTCCTGGGCACGAACCCGGGTCTCAAGGCGATCATTATCACTGCCTACTCTTCCGTCTCGACCGCGGTCGAAGCCATGCGGTTGGGCGCGAGCGGTTACCTGCCAAAGCCCTTCACGCCGAGGGAACTCAGTGAGAATGTGGGGAGGGCTTTGAGCGCGGCTGCGTCAGGCTTTCGGCTTCCGCTCGGAAGGCCTATCGTTCGTTCCGAGAAGGGTAAAGGTTCGGTCGTCGCCTCGGAGGCGGTGAAGACGCCGGTCTCCCGCGCGCGGATACTCCTTGCGGGGAGCGACTCGCAGCAGATGGTTTCCATTTGCCAGTGTCTGTTCTCGGATGCCTTTAAAGTTACGACTGCCCAGACGTACGAGGAAACCGTAGAGAGAATCAAAGGGGGCCAGGTTGACGTCCTCATTACTGGCGTGGACGTTTTCGGAGTGAAGTCGTACGAACTGATTTCCCAGATTCGGCGTTTGGACGGCAATATCCCGGTCATCGTCGCCTCCGCCGATTCCTCCGTTGAACTCGCCCAGAGATTGCGCGAGGTCGGAATCTTCTTCTACCTCATGGAGCCTTTTGATCAGGACGAGGTCCGGTGTGCCGTCCGCGATGCGGTCAGAAGGGCCGCGGCGATTCGAGCCGAGAAGTCGGGTCTCACGATCAAGTCCACATGCGTCCGGTCCATAAGAACGCACGCCAAAAATGGCATGAAGGTTGGCTTTGTGGCTGCGGGGGAGGCGATTAGCGAGAACAGTGCCCTTTACCGGGAGATCATGGAAGAGTTGAAGCGGAGGTCCTCGCCAGCCCAGGTGGAGCTTGCCCGCAGGGCGCTTTCCGCGAGAGAGCTCCCGCGGTACATCGAGCAGGATCACCGAGTGGTCCTCATGGCGCCGTTTGAGGCGGCGGGATGGCTTGGGAGAATCGCCACGTATTCGGCTTCGGACTTCGAGAAGTTTGCCCCGAAAGAACATCGAAGCAGCCTGAGATTGCTGGCGTATCCGGAGGTTCTTCACTGGCTGAGGGCTCAAGGGGTAGCGTCGGAAGTGCGGGTCGTTTGTCTGCCGGAAGGACCTCTCCCAGCAGAGCAAGCCCGGCAGGCTGCCAGCGTCATCGTGGGCGAAGGCTTAGCGTAACTGACTGTGCCCCAATAGGCTACGACCGGAGAGTCCTCCGGAAAGTGGGTGTGCGATGTTCATCCTGGAGGAAATAGTGCCATGACGGAAACAAGTTGATGGTGTGAGGGCGATGAAAATTCTCTCGTCTCTCGGCTCGGTCGCTGCCACGCGGGGGGCCCAGAGCGGCGATGCAGTTAAGGAGAGACGGGGTTGCGTTCGATTACAAAGGAGTGAAGATGAAGGGTAATGGAAGAGTTCTGGTCATAGACGACGAGAGGGTTGTGTGCGATAGCTGCCGGAAGGTCCTGTCGGAGGAAGGGTTCGAAGTCAGCACCTCGAGCGATGGGCTGGAAGGACTGGACAGGGCGAAAGCCGAACACTTCGACGCGGTGGTTCTGGACCTCAAGATGCCCCGGGCTTCAGGGCTGGAGGTTCTGCGAGGCATCAAGGAAGCGAGGCCCGCGACACCGGTCGTCATGATCACAGCATATCCGTCCGTGGGGTCCGCGATGGAGTCGGCAAAGCTCGGGGTCAGAGATTACGTCCTCAAGCCGTTCACCCCGGACGAGCTTCGGTCGAAGGTCTGGGAGGCGATCCGGGTGGGTGAAGACAGGATGTTCGCCGCCGAGACAGCATAAAGGGCTGCAAGAACGGTCTGCATGTAGCACCCCTGGTGACCAATCAGCGAAGCTGGCGGGGAGAGAAAGAAGGGAGCAGCGCTGGGTGGACGCCGATCCGGTAGAACCGCTTGCCGAGGCCGTCGGGTATATCATCGAGCCACTGCCAGAGGGGCCCAACCTCGACCGACTCCCAGGTCAAAAGGTCGGAAGAATACTGGACGAGGAAACTGA
>CAZFAP010000175.1:0-10219 GCA_964516325.1 uncultured Verrucomicrobiota bacterium | reverse complement strand
GTTTCGCTGGGACTTGAGGGCCGTGACGATAGTCTGAACTCCGCGGCGGAGAAACTCCGCACTTTGAAGCCGCTCCGGTCCCGTTATTCCATTCCCGCGGGACAGCGTTACGTCAACCACAATTCCTCTTCGGTCGCACTCCGCGACTAACCAGCGAAGCTTGCCCAGGTACGGCTCCCGAGGATTCCCCTGGCCGTCCACCGCTGTCACATCCTTGCCGAACGATGCCCACGTCCCCCACACCCGAAACCAGTTGAACCCGTGCTTCTGCATGTCGTCGAGATCAAGTTGAATGGATTTCTCGGGTGCGCCCAGACCGCCGTAATAGCTGATGCCCAGAAGAAACGTCGGCTTTCCGTTGACTGTGAACCGCGTCCCCTCGACGCTCAGCTCTGTAGCCGCGGCGGCGGCGCCCGTTAGTGTCAGGGCTACCATCCCAAATGCCAACCATCTCATATTGGTCCCTCCTGTAGAAAAAACGTGACCTTTCGTTTGTGATTCCATTCTATTTAGAGCATATCCGACCCGTTGTCAAATCGGGCGCCTTTCCGCGGAGGGGTGGGCACCGTGAGAAGAGTGATATGGCAGGGGACTGGCGAAACAAATGTCAGAGAATCACTGCGCGTGCGCGGTCGCGGCCCCCTCGACGCCGAAACCCGCCGCCGGTGTTGTGATGTTATCTTGTTGGGTCAAGTGCAGGTTCACTCAGCACGATGGAAGAGTTTTTCTTGACAATGAGGGCGCAGAGTATAGAGTAACCAACTACGCAAGACACGCAGAGACGTTGGCGAATGTATGCGAACGTAATACACATCGCTCGTGCACGTTTGAAGATTCGCCAGCGGCTCCGGACACGATACCGACAGCGAGCTTACGCGATTCGGAGGCACGGAAAATGACGAACGAGATGATACCTATTTATATTATGGGCAAGCAGTACCACGTCCCGGCGACGCTGACAATCATGAAGGCGATGGAATACGCCGGGTACAAGTTCATCCGCGGGTGCGGATGTCGGGGCGGCGTGTGCGGGGCTTGCGGCACGGTCTATAGGCTCAGCGACAGCTATAAGATTCAGCCGGGGTTGGCTTGTCAGACGGTCATTGAGGCGAACATGTCGCTGACGCAGATTCCCTTTTTCCCGGCAAATAAGGCGATCTATGACATCGAGCAACTCCGGGCGGACCCTCCGACGATTCTGAGCCTGTATCCCGAAATCGCCCGGTGCGTGTGCTGCAACTCGTGCACGAAGATTTGCCCGCAGGAACTTGAGGTGATGGACTACGTGCAGACAGCGCTCAGGGGCGACATTGAGAAAGCGGCGAAGCTGTCGTTCGAGTGCATCATGTGCGGACTGTGCGCCTCTCGCTGCCCGGCGGAGATCGTGCAATACCACGTCGGGCTTCTGGCACGACGGCTCTATGCGAAATACATAACCCCGAAGGCTCAGCATCTGGCGGATCGAGTGAAAGAAATGGAAGAAGGCAAATACGACATGGAACTGGAAGAGCTGTCCAAGACGGACAAGGCCTCTCTCCAAAAGCTGTACGCCAAACGGGACATCGAAGCTCCGTAGATTGAAGGAAATGGACTATGGGATATGAACCCCACATGAAGGAGCTGATCAAGAAGGTCGAGGCGACCCGGCCAGAGCGGGTGCAGCGGTCGAAAGAGGGAAAGCACTTTCCCGCTCTGTCGCCCGAGGACGGGATGAAACTCATGAAGGAGTTTCACCCGGATTACAAAGAAGGAGCAAAACGGGAGCTCGCCATGGGCGCCAGCAAGGGGAAGATTGTTCCCAACGAGCTTGCCGACCTGCTGGAGGCCAGAAGCAGTCTCGACGTTGCGGCGATAGACCTTTCGAAAACTGACTACGATGTGGATGTGCTAATCATTGGGGGAGGAGGAGCGGGCTCCGCCGCTGCGCTGCTCGCGCAGCAGAATGGGGCAAAGGTTTTGATTGCGACAAAGCTCCGCCACGGAGACGCCAACACCATGATGGCGGAGGGAGGGATACAGGCGGGAGATAAGCCGAACGATTCGCCCGCGATTCACTTCCTCGACGCCATGGGGGGCGGGCACTTCACGAATGACCCGCAACTGGTCATGACGCTCACTCGGAGCGCGCCGTCCGTGATCCAGTGGTTGGAGAACCTGGGGACGATGTTCGACAAGAATCCGGACGGGACGATGCGAACGCTCCACGGCGGAGGCACCTCCAGAAAGCGGATGCACTCCGCAGGGGACATGAGCGGCGCCGAGATCATGAGGACGCTCCGCGACGAGGTGAGAAACCGCACGGACATCCAGGTCATCGAATTCGCCCCCGCGGTCGAGCTGATCCTCGACCATGAGGGCAAATGCGCCGGGGCTGTTCTGTTCAATTTTGAGACCGAGAATTACACCATCGTCAGAGCGAAAACCACGATTCTCTCCACCGGGGGGATCGGGCGGCTGCACATCCAGGGATTTCCGACCACCAACCACTACGGCGCCACCGCCGACGGATTGGTCATTGCCTACCGAGCAGGGGCATCCCTGCGTTTCCTGGAGGCAACCCAGTTTCATCCGACAGGGGCGGCCTTCCCCGAGCAAAATGCGGGACTGCTCATCACGGAAAAAATCAGAGGTGCGGGAGCTCAGCTCATCAATGCCGAGGGTCAGCAATTCGTCTATCCCCTGGAGACGCGAGACGTGGAGTCATCCGCCATCATCCGGGAATGCACCCAGCGGAACAAAGGGATTCGGACGCCGACGGGGAGGGTTGGAGTCTGGCTCGACTCTCCGATGATTGACATACTGAAGGGGCAGGGAACTGTCGCGCGCGATTTCCCGGCGAAGTACCGGCAGTTTGCCCGGCACGACATTGACATATCAAAAGAACCAATGCTCGTCTTTCCCACTCTGCACTACCAGAACGGGGGCATCACGATCAACACCAACACCGAGACCGCCGTCCCAAACCTGTACGCGGCGGGAGAGGTTTCCGGCGGTGTAC
This sequence comes from uncultured Verrucomicrobiota bacterium, assembly GCA_964516325.1. Lineage (GTDB taxonomy): Bacteria > Auribacterota > JABMQX01 > JABMQX01 > JABMQX01 > CAZFAP01. Next base: position 7,221 of record CAZFAP010000175.1, on the reverse strand, counting down.
ACGGCATCAACCGGCTCATGGGAAACTCTCTTCTCGACATCTGTGTTTTCGGCCGCATCGCTGGGCGAAATGCAGCGCTGAAAGCGAGGGAAACGAAGATTGGGGAGCTGACGCTCCGGCATGTGCGAAAGTTCCACGAGGAGCTTGAGAAGGCGGGCGTCAGGAACAGCAGAGTCTCACCGGTGCTCCTCCCGAACTACGTCGGCAAGATAGGATAGCCGGGGGCAATAGCCCGCTTGGCCTCACAACCGCGGATTACCGCGAGGAAGCGAGCCTGGGGCGGAGGAAGAAGAGGAGGTCGTGGAAGAGGTCGTCCGAGGGAAGGAGGCGCGGTATCCGGAACCAGACGTAAAGAATCCTTCCTCCTCGAGGCTCTGAAACCTTGTGCTCGATATAGGCGCCGCCATCCCCGTACCATTCCCCACTCTCGTCAACTGCTCGCAAAAGCGGAAGATACTGGTCTCCTTCCGCGAGACCCACGTTTGAGACGGGACGAAACCGCATGTCGCCCGAATCGGGGAATTCGACGACTTGCGGCATATGAGGGAGGGCCTGGACGTTGACTTGAAACCTCAACTTGACGCCCGGGGGCGGGGACTCAAAGCCTCCGACACGCTTGGCGATGCCCTCCGTTGCGACTCTCTCGCCAGGGCCCAAAATCGGCAGACCCAATTCACCAACCGCCGCATTTGCTTGCCCTGACTCGTCATAGAAAAAGGGAAACGGCATCTGAGGAACAGCCAGCAGAATTCCGCCGCCGCTCAAATATCGCTTGAGAGATAAAACGATGTCATCCTTCTCCTTCGCCGTGCGGACATAATGCTCCGTGCCGCAGAAGTAGAGCAGCGGATATTTTTCCACTGTCAATGTCTGCGGCGACGCCACGTCTGCCCAACGGAGGAACTCGACCGGGAAGCCGAGGCGCCGCAGACGAATCGCGGAAACCGCGGCATCGCCGAATACCCCGATTCTGACCTTCGCGTACCGACGTGCAATCGCCTGCCATCCCGCTGGCGAAATCCTGCTCGTGGTCCCCTTCGCTGAGGGCACGACTGTCACCGGCGGGAGCTTGAGGAATCGTCTGGCGTGGACGGCGGTTCTGCGAAGGTAAACGTCCCCCAGCTCAAGCGTCGGCTCGATCTCGCTCCCCTCATGAAGCTCGTTGAAAGTCGTGACGAAAACCCAGTCGGGGTTGGCGGCGATTGCCTCTTCCCAGAGGAGGTCGTAGAGTTTCCCGTCGAAGCGGTCGAGTTTCAGCCCGGGTTTTCGGATTTTCGTGTCGTCATATCCGGGGAGCACCGTCACGACCGAGATTTTGCGATGCTCGCGCGCTAAGCGAACCCATTCCTGCGAGGTCTTCTGAGCGGTTGTGCGGACCTGCGAGAGGTCCTTGTTCATGTACGTGCCGACGGGATTGTAAGTGTGCACGCCGTCGAAGACCATTGCGTTCCCAGGCGAATAGCCATCCGCTACGGCGACCACTTTGCTCTCGTTGATAACGTCCGCCCATTGGGAGAGGCTGAGCTGCCCCATCGCTCGACCATACACGACGATGACCGGCTTCTTCCCGACTCGCAGAAATGCGCGGTGAGAACCATATTGCGACGTGATGTAGTTGAAATCAGCGATCGCGGTTGCGGGCTCCCGCGGCTTCGGCACGACCTCGTAGTAGATGGTGGCTTTCATATCTTGCTTCGCGCACTCGTCGAGAATGAGCGGCATTGCTCTGTCGGTAAACTCCCTCTGTCCCCACCATGACACGATGACGCCGGTGATGCCGGCCTCCTTCATCATCCGCATGTGCTCTCGCACGACTTTTGGATCGTGGCACGAGTAGGGGCCCAAGACCGGATAATGGAGGGATTCGGGCAAATCCTTCTTCTCGAAGTCCGGCTTCCCCCAGTGCGCCCAACTGCGGTCGAATTCCGGCGTCCCATACCACGGATAGTAGAAAGCGAGCACCTCCCTCGGCACGTCGGAATACGTGATTTCGCTGCGCTTGGCCACTTCCTCCAGCGCTTCAACAGCCAGGACGCTCGAGCTGGAAAGCAAAAGCAATAGCGCGAGTAGGAATCTCATCTTGCCCTCCTTCTTTCTGCACGGTGATTGAAAACATGGCACAATGGGCACCACTTCACGTCGCGCACGGACCGCGACGTTTGTCCGGTGCGCAAGCCGTCGTCAATTGCCGCCGAAAGCACTCTCCTGCGGGACACAGCGATTGACGCGGCGACCAGCCTATTTCTCGGCGCGGAAAACAATCTTGCCGAAGCGAGAGGGAGTGTGAAACCAGCCCGCCGTCGGCGACCAGGCTCCCGCAGCTTCTTTGATTTTACCGCCCTCCAACGATTTTTCAATCCGATAGAGATTGATGCGCCACGCATCGTCGCCCTTCGGAGGCACCCGCTGAATGCCTTCCAGGGCGGAGTGAGGGAGAGCCAATTCCACCGTCCAGCGACGATCTTTGTCGGACCGGTCGTGCACTGTCCCCTCGACGAGAACCGCATGCTTGATCTCGAAATCCACCTTTGCCAGAGAATCAACATCGAACTTTGGCGTCCCTGTCTGCCCGCGGATGTCTATCGGCGCATCGAAGAGGGTATTGAGGGGATTGACCTCGATCTCGACGTAGATGTCCGTCCTGCCGACGAAGACCTCGACGACCTCTCCTGTCCAGAGGTGGTCGTCCCGCTTTCTCATCGTCGCGTAGATGTCGGTATCCTCGGCGACGAACGCCACGTAAAGATACTCATCGTCCCAGAGCATCCGGGCGACGGTCTTAGGCTGAAGAGGTCCGCCCTTTCCCGAATTCTCAAGGAGGCTGACCTCGGCGGCTCGCTGCCAGTCCTCTTCGCTGAGTTTGCCATCCACTTCAATTCCGCCCTTGGTCCGGCGACAGACGTAGGTGGGGACGGCAGGAAGGCCTTCACCTTTTCGGACAGCACGCTCTGTTTCTTGAGCAAACAACCCGGCCTCGAACACCGACCCGGCGAACACGCAGAAAGCAAGCGATGAGAAGATTATCAAGCGATGTCTCATATCCAGTCTCCTTGTGCGAGGATTTTGTTCCCCGCAACTCTACCACTACTGTGCCCTCTGCCACAAGCCGCCCCGCAAGAGAACAGCGATTCGGAACCTTCCGCGTCATGGGGGCTTGGTCGGCGACGGATGGAAGACGCCCGACCGAGGTGAGCAATCCGTTAACCCCCACCTGCGGCGGGCAACCGGAGCAAAACCACGACATGGTGAAGACAAGAAAGTCGGCGTCTCCCGTTTTCATGGGCGAGCTGCTACTGTGAAGATTGGCGTTTCAAGCGTGTTCGGACTTCGGATTTGGAACTCGGGCGGGTCTCCCGGCACGCCGGGAGTCATTTCAGTTCGACCTTATAGAACTTGTAGGGAGACAACGGCTGAGGGTCAGTCCAGGTGGTCAACTCGCTTTCGGAATATACAGTTGCCTCCTCGGTCCATTCCCCCGCGAGCAAATCGGTGCATGACAAAACCATGTACGTCCTGCCCGCGCGACCTTTCCACGAAATCTTCGCCTGGCCTTCGGGCGTCCGCAAAAGCTCGATGATGCGGAAGGGAAAAGACCCGAACTCGTAGGCGCCCATGTCAACGGTCGGGGACGAGTTGCCATAGAAGATGCGGGGATTGCCATCCAGGTCAACCGCCTGCCGCATCCAATCCTCGTTTTTTCCGGCGTCAATACAGGGAGAATCGGGAGACAGACGGTAATCGTTATCCTCATAAGTTCTCAGGTCATCGTCCGGCCCGTCGGGATCAACGAATTGCGGGTCAAGGCCGATGTTTCCGTAGTCGCTGCCGGTCCAGCCCTCGATGCAGCAATGAGTGGGTTGGGAGGTCTGGTAGAGGACGGAGACACCGGGGTTGCCCCAGAGTATGCAGTTGGCGATTGAGCCGTCGCACAGAGCGAGTGCGCTTCCTCCGTGTTGCGCCCAATTCCCATAAACGGTGTTGTTGTAAACGGGGCCGGTGCAGTGGCTGAGTCCTCCTCCCCAGGCGGCGAAGTTACCGTTGATGACGTTGCTCTGGACCGCCCCGTAGCAACTGGCCATTCCGCCGCCGGAGCCCCCCGCGGAGTTGCCGCCGACGGCGTTGTAGCGAATTACGCCATCGCAGGCGTAGAGGCCGCCGCCGTTGCGGGAGGCTTCGTTCCACAAAATGACGTTATTCTCAATAGTTCCATCGCACCGGTGCAGACCGGCGCCCTGTTTGGCTTTGTTGGCGGTGATGACGTTTCCGCGGATCGGCCCATGACAAAAAGCCAACCCACCGCCGTTATTGGCGGCGAGGTTTCCGACGATGATGTTGCCCTCAATTGTGGCGTGTGTGCCGCGGCCAGCGATTCCTCCGCCCTCCGAGGCAAGCCCACTTTGAATCGTGAAGCCGGTCAGGACGCACGTTTCATCCTCTGGTCCCAAGAAGGTAACCGCCGAAGCAGCCGCGTGCCCATCGAGGATTGTCTCCAGGGCGGAGAGTGGGTCCGTGGGGTCTTCGCTTGTCAGTGTGATGTTCTTGCCGCGGAAGCGGATATTCTCAGCGTATGTCCCGGCAGCGACGATGACCATGTCCCACTCGGAAGCGACGTCAACAGCCTCCTGGACCGTCTTGAAGGCGGTTTCCCAGGAGGTTCCATCGCCGGAATCAGCCACCGAGCGGTCAACGTACCATTTTCTCAGCATCGTGGGGCTTGCCCCGTGGAGATATTCGTCGAGATTTGACCTCCCGTCCCCGTCAGGGTCGCCGGAAGGACCCTGAATGAGGTTGCCGAAGAAAAGGATTTCCCAGTCGTCCGGGACACGGTCTGCATCGGCGTTTGCGGAAGCGGAGGTTGCCTCCGGGGTATTTCCGAAGGCGCCGATGTCCACACGCCCGCCGTTCGGCTGCGGCTCCTGGGAAAAATCGGAAGACGGGTCACCGGCGTCAATGCACGGCGACCAACTAAGAAGATGGAAATCACCGTTATCCGGGTCCACGAAATGGGGGCAACTCGATATGTTGCCGGTGCCTCCTCCGCGCCAGCCCTGGATGCAGGAGTAGGAAGGAGACGCGGAATACAAGTCTAACTGAGCGAAATAAGTGGCCGTGTTTCCCCAGAGGATGCAGTTGAGGATGACGCCGCTACAGTTATAGAGCGCGCCGCCGGCGTTGCCCGCCGAGTTGCCAAAGATGGTGTTATTCCGAATTGTGGCTTCGCAATCGCATAATCCGCCGCCGCAGCGCGAGGCAGTGTTGCGAGCGATCACGTTGTTCTGAATGATGCCAGAACATTGAGTCATGCCGCCACCGTTTCCGGCTGAGTTCTCGGCGATGAGGTTGTTCTCGATGAGGCCGTCGCAATTCGACAATCCGCCTCCATTGGCTGCCTGGTTGCCGCGGATCGTGTTGTTGCGGACAAGGCCATGGCAAGCCCACAGCCCCCCACCATCGCTGGAGGCGACATTTCCCGTGACCACGTTATTCTCAATCCTGGCGCGGCACCCATAGCCGATGATTCCTCCCCCGTCGCCGGCGCCGCCATTTCGAATTGTGAACCCGAGGAGGGCGCACGTTTCATCTTCCGTGCCCTGGAAATAGACGACGGAACCGACCCCGCCGCCGTCGAGGATGGTCTTGGCGACGATAGCGGGATTGAGGGGCTCTTTGCTTCTCAACGTGATGTTTTTGGCGCCGTCGGAGAGCGGACGGTGACCAGCCAACTCAGATGATGACCCGCGCATGCCAAGCCGCTCCCCGGAAACCGTAATCTCGTCAATGGCGAACCAGTAGTCCCACAGGGCGTCGTAGAAGTGCCAGCGAATCTGGATTTTGTTCCCGTCAGCGTAGCGCGAAAGGTGCACACTTTCCGGCTCGCTGTCAATGGCGGGATCGGTCCACAACGGCGAGAACATCGTTGTGTCGAACCGCAGCAGGTTAATCCAGTCTCCCCAGCCGGCTGCTCCCCTCGTCCTGATATCCACGTCTGCAATCTGCAGATGGGGTGTGTCGTCGTAGCCCCTGTAATTCTTATTGAAGTGCAGACGCACCTTCACCCAGCCGGTGCAGTCCATTTCCGGGGTGATGAGTTCCTCATCCATGTTGGCATCGGGCACGATGTCGCTGTTTGTGATCACGTAGTTGTTGGTCATCCCGGCGATGTCGGGCGGCTGGGTGCCTAACCAGTAGCCTCTCGTATTCCACAGCCGCCATGCGGCTTCCGGATAGCCGGACCCGTTCCTGACAGTCCACCCGGCATCAACCACATCATCAGACGTGTACAAGCTCGTGTAGGCATCGAAGTTATCCTCGAAAATTATCTCTCCGACGGTAAGACCCCGGGGGAAGCAGAGATTCTCGACATACGTTCCTTCGGCGACGATGACAGTTTCGCCATCTGACGCTGCGTCAATCCCCTCCTGCACGGTTTTGAAGGCGGTCTGCCAGGACGCCCCATCGCCGGAAACCGCCACGGAACCATCCACACACCACGACTCAAACGAGGTTGGGTTTCTCCCTGTACGATATTCCTCGATGTTGGACCTGCTGTCGCCGTCGGGGTCATCCGACGCCTCCGCATCGAGGTTGCCGAAGAAGTGGATTTCCCAATCGTCCGGAAGCGAATCGCTGTCGGTATCTTTCGACGCTGGCGTCGCCTCGGGCGTATTGCCATAGGCGCCCATGTCAATTCTTCCGCCGTTGGGCTGTGGCTCCTCGGAGAAGTCAGAAGAAGGGTCGCCAGCGTCAATGCATGGCGACCAGCTCTTCAAATGATAATCCCCCCCGGCAGGGTCAGCGAAATATGGGCAAAAGGATATGGTTCCGACATCCCCCCCTTGCCAATTCTGAACACAGGAGTAGGTCGGTTCGGGGCCGCCAAACACCTGCTGGCCGTCCTGTGCCTGATTTCCCCATATAATGCAGTTCCGGATTGCGCCGTTGCATCCAGCCAGCCCGCCACCGTACTCTCCCGCCGAGTTCCCCCCTATCGTGTTGTTCTCTATCGTGCCGCCGCAATCAGACAGCCCGCCGCCGTACATTCCCGCCGAGTTGCCCGTTATCGTGTTGTTCTGGATCGTGCCGTTGCATTCATGCGGCCCGCCGCCGGACACCTGCGCCGAGTTTCCCGTTATCGTGTTGTTCTGGATCGTGCCGTTGCATTCATGCAGCCCGCCGCCGTATGCCGCCGAGTTGCTCGTTATCGTGTTGTTCTGGATCGTG
>CAZFAP010000174.1:0-10257 GCA_964516325.1 uncultured Verrucomicrobiota bacterium | reverse complement strand
AATCCTCCACTCCCCTCGGAATCTCCACCATCCTCCCTTATGGCAAAACTTCAGGCGGCTGTAGTTCAGTGGTCGGTCCGCTCGTCTCGCCCATCGGGTTTCGGGTCCGCGTCGCGTGACGGAGGATTCTGGCACTCGGAACAACCCGGTCGGGCGGGGAAGTCGCTTTGCCGGCTTGAGTAGCGCCGCATGACTGCAACAGGAGGTCTGATCGTATCGTTGGCGTCTCGTCCCGCCGCCGCTTTTTTCTCCAGCCCGCCCTCGAGGGGACACCATGCTTATATGGTGTCCCCAGCTTCCCCGCCGCAGGATTCATCCATTCGCCCACCAAAAATACAGCCGCATCCCGCGGCTGTTGTGACCTCCTTTTGCCGCTCAATTCCGCGAAATCGCGGAAGGGAAGTGGGCACACCCTCCTTTCTTCTTGGCGACCTTTGCGCCTTGGCGAGAAAATACAGTCGGGACAGGAGACCTCTCGCAAAGGCGCGAAGCACGCAAAGGGGAGAGGAGGCCTCAGCGGATAGAGGGGGAAGTTGCAGAGTTTGCGGAAACAAGCTGATACAAAGATTCGGGATAATCCGGACTGCTTGACCGCACACGTCCGCACGCCACTAAAGGAGAATCCGCCGGACTCCTTCCCAACTCGGCACGGCCACGGCGCCCGCCGGACAATGTCCGCTCTCACGAAGGATGATCGCTTTCAGACCGTTGGCGACGTACGCTCTCGCATCGGAGTCCCGGTCCCCTATCCCGATGACAATGTTGGGCCAATCGCGTTTCAGTCCCGCGATGAGCCTGGCCTTGTACTTCTCGCTCCGCACCCAGAGTCGGCGGCGAGGACGAAAATAGACAGGCGCGGAAGGGAATCCGTTTTTCCTGAGCCAGTCCTTGGTCTTCCGGCGAAGGAAACTTCTTCTGCCGGTGAGGATGATCAGGTCATATTTCAGGGCCAAAGCCCGCGTTACGTCGGCCGCCCCCTCGAGAGCTCGCACGCTCCTGTTTCTCCTGAAGGCTGAACCCAGCGCCGAGCCAGTTGAAAGGGTCCCGTCTATATCGAGGACGATAGCTTCTCTCTCACCGCTCCGGGAAAAAATCGTTGCTTCGGCAGTCGCCCCCTCGGATGTGCCTGAACCCTGATGCGTCGCCAGAACCCTATATTCCTTCTTCTCATGAGGCGTGAAGGTTATCACGGCGCAACCGTCTCGCCCCGTCGCCGCTTGCCCGATCCTCTCCCCGTCCACGAAGAAGCTTATTGTCCTGCCCTTGCGCCTGAATCCCAGCTTGAGGATGCTTCTGCGGCGCAGTCTGGCGGTGATCCTCGCCTCCTTTCCCACGGGCACAAGCACGTCATTACACTCGATCATCCTGCACCTCAGCAACGCAGCAGATGGACTCTGGCCAAACCGACAAAACCTCCTTCCCGAAAACCGCTTTCACCCATCCACAATTGAGCTGCAATTCCACGATTGCTTTTTGTCGCTCAGCCTCTTACCGAGGAAGAAACTCCGGTCGCGCGTATCCCGCCGAGGATGAACGGACTATCCCCTCGATTTCTTCCGCGGAATAGAGCCTGCCTTTGCCCATGCCGGGGCACTGCTTCCCGCACTCTCTCCAGGCTTCGGCAGAAACCATGATTCACCGCCAGAATGGAAACGTTTCACATTGCAGGGGACGGACCGGGTGAACCTTGCACGTGTGGTCCGCGTAAAAAATGCACCGGCCGTCTGGCAGCTCAATGAGGCTATCATAGCTCCCGGCCTTTCGGACGTATTTTCCACCGAATTCCGAGATTGAGATACCAAGAAACCACGTCATCCTTTCGGCTTCTCGTTCCATCACCCACACGTACCCCGCCTTCCCCGTGCAGCAAGCGCCGCACCTCCGACATTCGAACCGGAGTCCCTCCGCGTACCATTTCTGTTCCGAAGAGCCGTTCATCTCTTTTGGCCTCGTCGCGCCGCGGCTCGCCCCGCCCCGCGCTCGCCCTTGGTCCCACCGGGCGGTTCGCCCTCGACGGCGCTCATCTCCCGATCGCTCAAGCCGAAATGGTGTCCGATCTCATGGATTACGACTCTCCGGATCTGACGCCACACCTCTTCTCTTGTCCGCGAAATTGCGAGAATTGGAATCCGGTAAATCGAGATTTTCGCCGGCAGCGTCGGCCCCGCCAAAACGCTCTTATGTTTCAGGGGAACACCATGAAAGAGTCCAAGAAGCGAGCCTCCGGGAAGCCCGAGCTCTCGCAAGACCTCTTCCGAAGGCTCATCCTCGATGACCACCTCGACATTCTCAAGCCTTCGGGAGAACTCCTCCGGAAGCGACTCCAGCGCCTCCTCCACAATTTCCGCAAAAACGTCGTGCTCCACGTTCATAATGCTGCTCGCGGACTATCTCAGGTGAAAAAACCGCCCCAGGCGTTGTTGGCTGCCCTTTGGCACGGTTTTCGCACCTGCATTGACACCGCAGCGGCCTGCCGGGCTTTCTGGCGCCCATTTCCTAATTGAAGGAAATTACGAGACTTATTCGAATTCTCGCCCTTGCCCAAAAGCCGCCGCCGTGTTAAACTATTTTCTCGATTTAACGGTTAAAAGGAAAGACTGAAATCTCCTCTGGATTTCTTCCGGCGATAGTTCGCACTTCGGCGATGAAAAACGTCGTCCTATTCGGGTTTATGGGCACGGGCAAAACAGTCGCCGGAAAGAGAGTTGCCCGCAGGCTTGGGATGAAGCTCGTTGACATGGACGGCGTTATCGAAAAAAGAGAAGGACGCACGATTTCCGAGATATTCGCGCAGAAGGGCGAAGGGTACTTCCGGGAGGTTGAATCTCAGGTAGCTCTGGAACTGTCCGGTCGGCAAGGGCTTGTGATCGCCACCGGCGGGGGTGTCGTCCTCGACGCGCAAAACGTGGATGCCCTGCAATCCACCGGCACAGGGATTTGTCTCACGGCTTCTCCGGAAGTCATCTACGAGCGGGTGAAAGGCGGCTACCACAGGCCCCTCTTGATGACGGATGATCCGCCTGAGAGAATCAGGGAACTCCTGCGACACCGAGCGCCCTTCTATGCGAGGGTGAAACATCACATAGACACGTCTGAGCTTCGTGTGCAGGACGTTGTCGAAAGAATCTTGGAGATTGTAAGAAAAGACCGCGAGGCCCCAGCGGCCGATTCCTCAAGCCGCGAGGCGGCACATGACGCGAAGTAAGCGGTGAGTGCGGTTATGCGGAAAGCAATGAAAGCTTTAATGCTTGTGACGATAGCAGCGTGCCAGCTCGGGTTCGGCGAGCTGTTCGCTGCGGAGCGAACCGCCAGCCCCTACCTTCCGTGGGAAAGCAGCGACATGCCCATCGTCTATTATTTGAACGCCGAGGGCGCCGCGACGTGGCTGGAGGAGACGGGAGCGATCATCCGTTCATTTCTGAGCTGGGAAAGGGTTGCGGGAACCCGCGTCAGATTTCAGTACGCAGGGGTAACCGATAAGAAGAACGCCGAGGACGATGGCCAGAACGTCGTGACGTGGGTAGGAGAAGACTGGCCCTACGGAAGCGATACGGTCGCGTTCGCGGTGGTGTGGCTGTCGCGGGACGGAGAGAGAATCAGCGGAGTTGACCTCCTTTTGAACGCGGAAGATTTCGCCTGGGCGACCGATGGCAACCGCCATGCCATGGATGTGCAAAACGTCACGACCCATGAAGTCGGGCATGCCCTCGGACTGGACCATTCCGTCACCTCCACCGACGTGACGATGTTCCCCGTGATTGCTCCGGGCGAGACGAGGAAGAGGCGCATCAACGAGGAAGAGCAATGGATTCTCCGGGCCCTCTACCCCTCCGGCAGGACCAGGGCGGATACCTACGCTTTTCTTGAGGGCGAACTTCGCTCGGAAAAGGCGATTATCGGCTATCCGCCGGCCGATGGGGACGGCAGACTCTTCCTGCTGACGCGGGTTGACGCTGACGGCGACGGGCTAGACGAGGTCGGCGCGATTCAGGAGGAAGACGGCGCTCTGGCCTTCTATCTCTTTTCGGCTCTTACCTCGGGAGTTCCTTCCTCCGAACCTCTGGCGTATGACGCATGGTCTATCCCGGAAGGCCAAACCCCGGTGGATATGACCGCTGTTGACGTGGATGGAGATGGCAAGGAGGAAATCGGCATCCTCCGCGCGGAGAACGATGGCCATTATGCCTTCTACATCTTCGACGCGCCGACTCCTCTCAGCTTCACGGAAGAAGAGGCGCCGGCTCTGGTGAAGAAGCTGACCCTTTCTGTCCCCCCCGGAGACAACCTCGTCGCGGCTATGGGAGTGGACTACGACGGGGACGGAATTGACGAGGTTGCTGCGGTCAGACTGACCCCTCAGGCTCGCTACTTCCTCGACATCTACGACCTCGACGGGAATACCGGCGAATCGTCAAGCTCGCTGAAGGCGCCGTCCCTCTCCATATCTTTGCCCGTCAACCTCGGATTCGTTGACCTGGACATCTCCAATACCGACGCCGACGAGGACTGGGAGCTTGTCGTCCTTTCAAAGGACAGTCGCGGATGGAACCTCTCGTCGTTCGACCTGCCGGACTCGGACTCGCCGCCGGAAGAACGCAATGCCTCCCTCGCCGACATGGCGTCGCTTCCCCTCCCCGCCGCTCACAATCCCATGCACATTTCGAGCCTTCGAATAAGGACGTCGGAAGGCTCGGCTCGCCCGGCAGTCTGCATTCTCATGGCGGAAGGCATGTAGGACAGCACCGACCGATTTGCCAACGGTGGGGACTTCGTCTCTCGGCCGCTTTGCGCTGACGGGCTTCTACTGCTTCGCGGGGATGAACAGCCTCTGTCCGGTGACAATTCGACTGTTCGATGAGTCCATGTTGTTGGCCTGCCGGATTGCCTCCACCGTTGCCCCGTACTCCTTGAACTTGCTGGCGATTCCCCAGAGGCTATCCCCTTCTTCGACCGTATAGTAAAAGCCCTTCTGGGTGATTTTCTCACCGGCGGTTGATGGCGGAGCGGACCCCGCGCGAACCCTTCGTGAGAGATTGTTCACCTGGTCAACGACGGAGTTTATCTTCCCGACAAGCTCGTTCTTATCAGCGACCCTTTTGGAGTCCTGCTCGGCGATTTTTCTATCCACTTCGGACAGGAGGGAGGTTCCAGTCTGACCCACCTGTCTTTCGAGCCCATTCACGGCAGATTTCAGCGCCACGACCTCTCGTTCCTGGGCAGAAGAAAACCTGTCAAACCGGGCGGAAAGGTTATTGACTTCCTCCTGGATCCTTCGCAAGTCGCCTCGCAACATGTTGATGTCCTCGCCGGTGCTGGTCCGGACGGCTTGGACCTCCTCCTTCGCTCCGAACGGATCGAAGCTGCATCCCGCCAGACAGGAACTCATCATGAGCAGGACGAGGAACCTGACGCGATAGGACCGCTTTGAATACCCTTGGGTGCACTTCATTCCACGACGCATGTTTTCGCAACTTCCCCCTTTCTCCGCGAGATAGGTCAGCGTCTGCAACCTTACTGGAAGGCTGTGTGTGCCACCTGAGTGCGCGCTCTGCGCCTGGGAAGATTCGTTCTGCTCCAATCGCAGGTTACTTCCCCGCCTCTGCGCCCTTGGTGGCAACCTTGAAGTGCGCTCGGCGGTTTCGGGCCCACGCTTCTTCATTGTGCCCGGCATCAATCGGGTCTTCTTCTCCGTAGGTGACGGTCACCATCCGGTGCTCTTCGACGCCAAGGCCCGCAAGAAACGTCCGCGTGCTCAAGGCTCTTCTCTCACCGAGGGCTAAGTTGTACTCGCTTGTGCCTCTCTCATCGCAATGTCCCTCGATGAGAAGATAGACGTTGGGGTTCGCCTTGAGGTAGCCCGCGATGCCCTCCAGGATCGGCCGGTCCACTGGCTTGATGTCCGAGCGGTCGAAATCAAAGTGGATGTCCTGAAACACCTCCTTGTTCTCCGGCTCCTGGAAATCGGTGATGGGTGGAGCTTCCGTCAAGGGGAGTTCCAGCGGCCCCCCCGGCTCAATCACCTCGCCTGCTCCCACGGGTTTGGTCGTCGGCTTTTTCTTGCACCCCGGGGACAGGACCAGTGCGAGCCCGATTACACCTACTCCAAGCAACGAAACACTTTTTCTCATTACCCTTCCTCCTTCTGCTTCTTTCTCCTCGTGCGCCTCACGCACGTGTTCTCTTCAGTTTCGCCGAGAGGTTGAACCTCTTCTCGGCGCCTGCTTTAGAATCCAACCGGCGACCACGCCGGGTAGGTCTCGTCTCCCTCAAGCGACGTTACACGGTACGGCTCCGGAGAAGCCTCTCTTGTATCCACCATGTACAAATCCGACTCGTATCCTTTTGTCGAAACATACACGATGTGGATGCCGTTCGGGGCAAATGACGGATTCTCGTGAGACGCGGAATCGAACGTAACTTGCTTGACCGTCCGGCGGTCCGAGTCCATGACGAAAATCTGCAGCGACCCGCGATACCTCGTCGAGAAAGCAATCCTGTCCCCCGTCGGCGACCAGTCCAGGGAGGTCACGTAGCTGAATCCGGACACGAGGCGCCGGACATTGCTCCCGTCGGCGTTCATCACGTAAATCTGCGCCCCGCCTCCCCGATTGGAAACGAACGCGATCTCCGTTCCCTTCGGAGACCAGCACGGAGACGCAGCCACCCCTCCCTGGCTCCTCGTCAAACGATGCGGGTTTGACCCGTCGAGCGAAGCGCTGTAAATCTCCACGCATCCGTCCTTGCTCAGCGTTAGCGCCATCTCCGTTCCACGCGGCGAGACCGCCGGGAAGGCGTTCAGCCCCGGATACGCCGACACCACCCATCTCTTCCCGCTCGAAAGCTCCATGGCGACCACGCGGGGGTAGCCGTACAGATAGGTCGTGTAGTAAGCCCTTTTGCCGTCGGGCGACCAGTCCGGCGCCAGAGACATAGTCTTATCGCGGGTCAATTGCACGAGATTCTTCCCATCGTAGTCCACCAGGCAGATGCTCTTGTTTCTGTCGCCGCCGTCCGCCACAAACATGATTTTCGTGGAAGCGATGCCCTCGGCCCCGGTGAGCTCCTTGACGATGATGTCAGTCATTCGATGCACCACACGCCTTGCCTGGTCCGCTCTGCCGACGAGGCGTCGCCCGAAAAGGGCTTTCCCGGCTGCCGTGTCATAAACGTAACACTGCGTCGTAAGGTCGTTGCCGGAGACGGTGTGGTCTGCTTTGACCACGACTTCCGCGTTTTTGGCATCCGAGACGGTCATGAAGAATCCGGAGTGGTCGAGGTCGAACCTCAGCGTCTCCGTGAGAGTCGCCGTCAGCGGGCTGTTATCCGGCTGGCCGGAGCGGGTGAATTCTGGGACAAGGACTCTCGTCTTCTGGTAAGCTTCGCCGGTAATCACAATCCTGCGACCGGCGGCTTCAACACCGAACGGGAGCAAGCAAAGAAGGAGGAATCCGCAGAAGACCCAGGGCGAGCGTTTTCTCTTCGAGGAGCGCCCGCTCTTCTTTATCCCCTCCGGCGGCGAAAAAAAGAACATCTTTCCCAATTCAGACTTCATCCGTTATCTGGAAGACGATGGTTACGTCGTAATACCGAGAGGTTATGTAGCTCGGCAAACCTATCGGGAGAGGACTTGACCTCTCAATGGCTTTCATAGCCGAGTCGTCCAAAAGCCGAATCCCTGAACTGTTGGCGATTTTCGCTCGAGTGATTTTTCCATCCAACTCAATTCGTATGGCAACTTCCACCGGGCGAGGATTCTCTCCCACGACAGCCCGCGAAGGTCGAACCCAGTTGCTCTTGATGATTCCCGCTATGAGAGCATCATACGAGAACGCACCGCCGGAGGAGTAGGTAGAACCCTCGGTCGCCGAAATCATGAGCCTGTTCGTGCCGGCATTTTCGCCCAGTCTATCTTGCGGCAGAGGGGGCAGCTTCTCCTTTTCGAGTTTCGTCAACGGCGTGAAATCGTAAGGTCGTTCGTCGCGGGGTGTCGGCTTTCGCACCATAACCCTTCTGGTTGTGAAGACCGGCTTGGGCGCTGGATTCGCGCTCGTGAAAGTGGGGCGAGGCGCCGGGTTTTTCACAGCCTCGCCCGCCGGTGAAGAGGAAGGAGAAAAGTGTCCCGGGGGAAGGAGGGCGACGCGACAAACCTCCATAAGCGGCGGCCTTTCATCGCCCCCTCTGCAACTCAACAGAAGAAGCCCTAAACACGCCGCGTGCCCCGCGACCGAAATCGAAAACGAGAGAGGGGAATTCACTTTTGGACCTTCACTTCCGTCGGCAAGCCGATGTTGACGACACCCGCCCGCCGAACAACATCCAGAACGGTAACCAAATCCTGATAGGTCACCTTCGCATCTCCGAGAATGTTCACCGGCAGCTTCGGATTCGCCGCGACCATCACGCGGAGCTTCTCGCCCAGTTCTTTCAACTCGATCTTCTTCTCGTCGAGATAAACCATACCGTCCTTTGCCAGCTTCAGGTTGACGCTGTCGTTGACATCCATTTTGCTGGCGGACGCTTCCGGGAGGCTCACCGATATGCCGTTCTCGATGAGCGGAGCAACCAGGATGAACATTGTCAGCACCGTGAGAGCCACATCCACGAGGTTCGTAATGTTCAACTGGCTGTTCGGCTGCGGTCTCGTGCGACTTGCCCTGAAACGCCTCATCTTGCTCTCCACCTGTCAGCTTCGCTGTTCGTTCCCTGTCTTCTCCCTGCCACAGCTCGTCGGGCAAACACTCCGCCTCCTCATGCCGGGAGATACTTCTTCTCGATGTCCGTGAGCAGCTCCGAGGCGAAATTCTCCATCTCCGCCTCGAACTTCTTGATGCTGCCGGTCATCTGGTTGTACACAACCAGAGAGGGAATCGCCACCATCAGGCCGACGACCGTCGTTACCAGCGCCTCCGCGATGCCCGTGGACACCACGCTCAATCTCGCCGATTGATAAATCGCCATCTCCTGAAAAGCCACCAGCAGCCCCCATACTGTCCCGAGCAAACCCAGGAACGGACTGACGCTCGTCGCCGTCGCCAGGAGCCCCAAGCCTTTCTCCAGCTTTATCGTCTCGCCCGTGATTTTTCTGTCGAGGTTTCTCTCGATGACCTCCACCCCGGCACGAGTGATCTCCTTTCGCGTCTCGACCTTCGGGTTTCCCACCCGGACTTCCTTGAAGTTGCTGGTAAGGGAGGAAAACGCCTCGTCGCACAGTTCGTAGAACGGACTCTCGGGGAAATGGACGTCGTCGGAAGTTAATGACAGGGGGTCCGAACGGTAGCTCTGGTAAATCGAGCGGAAGTTTCGCGAAGCGGCCTTAGCGGATCGAAACTGGAGGGCTTTTCGTAGGATGATGGACCAAGCGGTAATGGACAAAACAAACAGAATCAGGAGAATCGCTTGACCGAAGAGGTCCGATTCCTTAAAGGCTTCGATGATCGGCATTTTTTTCTACGTCATAGGATAATCTCCCAATTCTTCGCTTCCACTAAAAAGTTACAGACATTTCCGTCCCCTGTCAACTTCTTTTTTCCACATTTTTGCCTTCTCCCCACCGGCACGGCGATGAGACGGCTTCCGGGCAAGCCAGGGGAGGCCTTGCCGGGATGCACGCCCCCAAGCGGATCTCAGGAGACTGTTATCAACCCGATCGACTGGAGAAAGTCAGCCGCCTTCTTCAGCTCGTTCTCCCCGATCGCCCACCCAAGACGGCCGGCCAGCATCTTTATTCCGTCGAACGTTGCCTTTCCACCATGGCGCGTTAGGACGAAATGGAACTTGGCCGCCGCCGACAGTAGCATATAGTGGAGGTCCCCGGCGGCCTTGATCACATCCGCCTTCTGCCGGATGCTCTCCCACTCGTCGGGAAATTCTGCCTTTTTTCGCTCGGCAAGCTGCCGGCCAGCTTCGGTGAGGGTGTAGTCGTAGCGAGCTACCTCAAACCCCTCTGGCTTGAGTTCTCCTACACCCCTAACTGCTTCTTCGAGATAACCCAGCGACCTGAGCTCGGAATTCCCGTCCGCTACCCTGGGAGAGAAGGGGCCATAGTAGTGAGGCATGTATCCGAGCTTCTCGACCTTGCTGAGCATTGCCGCAAGAAAATATACTCGCTTTTGCAGTTTCGTCTTTCCATGCATCTCGCCGTCGAATGCCTTGTATGCCAGCACAACGAAATCACGAATTTCCATGGCTCCCACCCCCTTGTTTGAAAAACGTGCACAGCTCTTCCATAATGCCTTCACGGACCTTGTCCAAAAGGGC
>CAZFAP010000173.1:0-10262 GCA_964516325.1 uncultured Verrucomicrobiota bacterium | reverse complement strand
GGAGGGAAATGTCCACCTCGACCCTCAGTTCTTCGGGGATTTCCGGCTGAAGCCGACCTCGCCCTGCATAAATGCCGGGAGTACCGCGGCGGCTCTGAACGTTGCCGTGTCGTATGCGGACACGGCCGCTTGGATCTCGTGGGCGGCTGGCCAAGACCTCGGTGGAAATCCACGCATATCCGGGCGTGCAGTGGATATAGGGGCGTACGAATATCAGGAAGGATCGCCAACCCTCAGTTTCCTCCTCCAGTATTCTTCCGACCTTTTGACCTGGGAATCCGTCGAGGTTGGTCCCTTCTGGCAGTGGCTCGATGATATACCTGACGGCCTCGGCAAGCGGTTCTACCGTGTGGGCGTGCTCCCACTATCGCCGCCCCCTTCCGTCCCCCGGCGCTTCTACCGCGTCATGGAGAACGAGTAAGCCGCTGACACATGCTCTGGGTCTCCGGGCCGCAGTTGTCCCTTGCCCTGCTGACCTCTGTCTGCGTCCATCTGCGGTTTCCTTCCCCTCACGGGCGAGACGCCCATGCCACAAACCCGTCTCCTCTGCGCACTCTGCGCTCTCGACGGTGAATTGTCCCCGGGACGGGCGGATTACGGCGCCTCACCCAAATTCCTTGTCGGGGGCGGAACGCTCTGGTATCATGCCGACCGCAACGCCGATGCAATTGCTCAACCGTGAACGCACTCAGCAAAAGAAATGAATCCTGGCAAAACGGTCGGAGTTATTCTGGGGGCAGGAAAGGGAACCAGAATGCTCCCCAGTCGCGAGCCGAAACAGTTCCTCCACCTTGGGGGAAAGCCGCTTTTCCTTCATTCGGTGGAGACTTTCGACTGTTGCCCTTCCGTGGACGAAATCGTTCTCGTGGTTCCGCCCGGAATGACTGCGAAAGCCAGATCAATTCTTGCTGGGCGAAGCCTTCGAGTTCCGGTGAGAATCATTGTCGGCGGGAAGAGGCGCCAGGATTCCTCGTATAAGGCTCTCCAAACTCTGGCGAAAAGGACCGATGCAGCAATCGTGGCAATCCACGACGCGGCGAGACCCCTTGTTACAGCAGAAATCGTGGAAGAATCCATCCACGAGGCAAAGAAACATGGCGCCGCCGCCGTCGCGACGAAGACCACGGACACCGTCCTCGAGACCAGAGACGGATTCATCCTCTCCATCCCGAACCGACAGAGCTTGTTCAACGCTCAAACGCCGCAGGTTTTCCGGTTTGACCTCATCTGGGAGGCACACAATGCCGCTCGTCGAGATGGCCTGCGAGACGTCACCGACGACGTCCAGCTCGTCCTGCGCCTCGGGAGGAAAGTCAAACTGGTCGAGGCGCCTCCCGAGAACATGAAAGTTACGACCAAACGAGACCTCGATCTGGCATCTCTCATTCTGAAGGAGCGAGTGGGCGGCGGGGGCGCCAGCGGGGCGCCTTTGGCGAAGGATTCCGGAAGCCGCTTCCGACGAAAACCCGACGGGAGAATTCAGACAGGATGATAGGATTGACCGGATGATCTTGTACATCCTGTTATCCTGTCCAAGCAGTCTGTCGTCTTCGGCCGGAGGGTACACGATGCTCGCGGGAACGTCCAAGCCGCTTCCGACGACGCGTAAAGGAGGACACCAATTCATGCAAGAAGAAATGACGTATGCGAGGTCCGGCGTGCAGACTGATCTGAGGGAGCCCCTGATGAGGGGGCTTCTCGAGCGGGTCTCGGAGACGCTCTCGTTAAGGGATGGTCTTACAGGTCAGCCCGTTTTTGGGCTGGGATATTTCGCAAACGTCCTCGACATAGGAGGAGGCAAAGGGCTTGCCATTTCCACCGACGGTGTCGGAACCAAGATGTTGGTCGCCGAAATGATGGGAAAATACGATACCGTCGGAATTGATTGCGTGGCGATGAATGTCAACGACGTTCTCTGCGTCGGCGCCGAGCCAATCGCGATGGTCAATTACGTTGCCGCGGAAAAGCTCGACGGTGACATCCTCGAGCAGATCGGAAGAGGATTGGCGGAAGGAGCTCGGCAGGCGCGAGTTACCATCTGTCGCGGTGAAACCGCGCAGCTCAAGGACATGATCAAGGGGAAGAAAGAGGGGAAAGGACTCGACCTCGCGGGCACGGCGGTCGGGTTAGTGGACCTCGACAAGGTCATCATCGGCGACGCGATTCAGGGGGGGGATGTCGTCATCGGGCTGCCGAGCAGCGGAATTCACAGCAACGGCCTCACCCTCGCTCGCAAGGTCTTTTTTGAGAAGCTCGGCTTCCCTCCCGACAAGCACCTGCCGGAACTCGCCCGCACCATCGGAGAGGAACTGCTGGAACCCACCCGGATATATGCTCCTCAAATCGTGGAGATGCTCAAGCAAGGGGTGCGCATCAAAGCGGCCGCCCACATCACCGGCGGAGGTTTATTCAACCTTCCCCGAGTAAAGTCGAAAGTCGGGTTTACTCTTGGGTCTCTGCCCAAGCCCCAGCCCATCTTCCGCCTCATCCAGAAGTTTGGCAATGTCCCCCTCGAAGAAATGTATCGCGTTTTCAATATGGGAATCGGGTTCTGCGTGGTCTGCCCCGAAGGGGATGTTGACAAGGTAAGTCAGATTGCCAAAAAGCACGGCACTCCCGCCCGCTGCCTGGGCTATGCCGTGCAGGATCCGGATCAAAAGATTGCCCTCCCCGAAATCGGGCTTGTCTCCAGGGGAAACCGGTTCGTCAAATCGTAAAAAAACTCTGCGCTCTCTACGGGGGCGATGTTTACCACTGAGGCCGCAGAGAGCGCAGAGGCACATCGGCGCCGCCGGGATAAAGCGGGTTAGATGGTTCCGATTTTGATCTTGATTTCCTTCTCTTCCTTGGGCTCCTCTTTTTCCTTGGGGATGACAACCGTCAGGACGCCGCTTTCGTAGGAGGTCTTGACGTCCTCTGTCTTGAACTTTCCGGGAACGGTAAAGCTCCGGCTGAAACTTCCAAACCTTCTTTCCTTCCAGACAACCTTCCCCTGTTCGTCCTTGACCTCCTCTTCGACTTTGCGTTCCCCTTTGACCGTCAGGATGTTCCCTTTCAGGCTAATGTCTATATCTTCTTTCTTCATCCCCGGAATATCGCACCGGATGGTGATCGCCTCGTCCGTCTCACGAACGTCCATATCCATCCGGAGTTCCTCTTTCCCCCGCTGCCATTCGAGCAGGTCCGGCACATCGAAAATGCCCTCCGGGAATCGTGACCCCCGCCGCGGGCCCGTCTGCGGCATAGACTCCCGGAGTCTCCTCTGCGCCTCTCGCAGCTTCCGGAGGGCTTCCTGATACTCCTGCCAGGCTTTTTTGTCTCCCCGCCAGACTCCGGGCAACTCAAACGCAAAAGGCCCGAATTCCTCAGGTCCCCATTCTTCGATCCGGGGCGGTCTTGGCCTGATAACCCGTACCCTCGGCTCCGGAACCTCTATCTTCTCCCTCTTCAGCGTGAATGTTTTCGTTTCCTCTCCGTGCTTCACGGTAATGGTAACCTCCGTCCCAGGCTCCCCTCGCAGCTTGGAGACGACCTCCTCAATTGCAGGGGCCTCTCCCACCGCCTCATCACCTATCTTGACGATCTGGTCGCCCGGCTGCACACCCGCCTTAGCCGCGGGCTCACCCTCCATAGCCTCCAGGACGACTATTGCCCCCTCCTTCTTGGTTATCTGTAGCCCGACGCCGCCGAAGCTCCCTATTGCCTCCTCCGCGGCGTCGCACAGAGAGGCGCCCCCGATCCCACTTCTGAATTCCACAAGGCCCCACGTTACAAGCCCGAGCGTCAACGCGAGAATCGCTCCGAAAACAGCCCCTCGCACTCCCGACATGTTGCTCATTTCTCTCGTCCTCCTCTTAAGTTTGTTCTGCGTTGAGTCCCTGATGTTCGTCCCGGCGCATGCTCACCGCCGGCAGCCAGCCTTGCGGCGTGCAGGAACTCCGAGCTTCGAACATCAGTTTTTCTCTCCCTTCCTCTTATGGCTTATACGCTCACTCAACGGCGGAGGTTCCTCATTGTGCCTGCCCCTGCCCTCGCTCGTCCTCGAGGCAAAGATTTCTTCGGCCGCTCGCCGGACTGTGTCCCGAAGCGTGCTGTCGGTCGCCAGCCAGACCTGTCTCCCTCTCGGCGCCCAGACTCTCGGGTCGCTCGCCCTGAACACCACAATCGTGGGCGTACCCACCGCCGCCGCGAGGTGAGCGATGCCGGAATCGTTCCCCAGGAAAAGCGAAGCCTTACTTAGAATTGCAGCAACCTCCAGCAAGTCGTCTCTTCTCACCCTGACGCATCGCCCTCGCAAACCCTCCTCAAACACCAGAACGTGCTCCTCATCCGCCTCTCCCTCGATCACCGCAACAACCGCATTCGGAAATCGCTCCTGGATCCAATTGGCGGCTTCGCAGAAGTTCCCGGCAGGCGAGACCTTCCGTCTCCCGCCGCTCCCCGGATGGACTGCCACTATCCGTGCGGAGGGGTTGATGCCGGAGAGCGCGAGGAACTCCTCCGCTCTTCGTCTCGCCTCCGCGCCGATCGTTATCGAGGGCAGTGGCGGAACTGAAACATCTACAAGTTTGTACACGGGCTCCAAGAGAAACTCGGTAATGTGCCGCGAATAACCCTGGGGAGGAACAGCGTCCGCACATATTACCCGCGGTCGGCTCAGAGCCTTCAAGTTCTTACTCACGGGACCCTTCTCACCCAAATACGAGACTATCAGGTCAAAACTGTTGAAGAACTCGTACTCCTTGCAGCCCTTCTCGAGATTCTCCCGGAACAACGGAAGCAGGACTGGCCCGTCCATATCAAAGAACTCATCTACGAGGCTCTTTGCCAGCGACCGGACGCGGTTCTTTGCGACAAGGGCCAGCCAAGATTTGTCATAACCTTCACGAAGAAGCTGGATTACAGGCAGGGCAACAATGAAATCGCCGATTGCCCCCGACCTTATGACCAGAATCCTTTTCACTTCACTCATTGCTCTTACAGGTCACACCAGTCGTTGTTTTCGCCTTCCACATCCGATGCGACAAACCCAACTCCGACGCTCGCCCCCCACAATAGCTGACTTGGCAAGGTATCTGCTATTGACTCCCTCACACTTTCAGTGTACCATTTTCGCCCAGAGTGGCGAAAACGCCCACTTTCTTCAACGACGAGGTGTTCAAAGATGATTGACATCAAAGCTTTGCTTTCCGACATGGTGCTGAGAAAAGCCTCCGACCTTCATTTGAAAGTCGGAAGCGTCCCCATCTTCAGGGTGGACAGCAAACTGCAACCTACCGACTACGATCCGCTTCTTCCGGAGGACACCGAGAAAGCCGCCAGCGAAATCATGTCATCCTACCACCGGGAGCGCTTTCAGGCCCACAACGAGGTTGACTTCGCCTATGAGGCCGAGGGCTTGGGGAGGTTCCGCACGAACATTTTCCGCCAGAGGGGCTTCATTGGCATCGTCATGCGAATGGTCAAGATGGACATCCCGTCCTTCGAGGAGCTTGGGTTGCCACCCATCCTGAAGAAGATCGCCCTCAGCGAACGAGGAATCATCCTTGCCACCGGCACCACAAGCTGCGGCAAGTCCACGACAATCGCCGCCATGATTGACTACATCAATCAGAACCGAAAGGTGCACATTATCACCGTGGAGGACCCCATCGAGTACCTCCACCGGGACAAGAAAAGCATTATCAACCAGCGGGAAGTGGGCATTGATACGGAGTCTTTCCACGGCGCCCTGAAGCGGGTCATGAGGCAGGACCCCGATATGATCGTCATCGGAGAGATGAGGGATTCGGAAAGCTTCATGGCCGCCCTTGCCGCTTCCGATACCGGACACCTTGTCTTCAGCACTCTTCACACCACCGATGCCACACAGTCCGTCGGGAGAATTCTGGAGTTCTTCCCCCTCGAAGAAAGAGACCAAATCAGGCAGCAGCTATCCGCCAACTTGAGAGCTGTGGTATGCCAGCGGCTTGTCCCCAAAGCTTCGGGGGAAGGGGTGGTGCCGGCGGTTGAGATCATGACCAATAACCTGACCATCCAGAAGCTCATTCATGAGAATAGATTGTTGAAACTCCCCGCCGCTATTGAGACCGGGCGAGAGGATGGCATGCAGACGTTCAATCAGGCCCTCCTCGAGCTTTACAACAAGAAGCTCATCACCAAGGACGATGCTCTCTCCTATGCCAGCAACCCCGATGCCCTCAAGATGAACATGCAGGGGATTTTCCTCGATGAGGCACGAAGAATCCTTGCTACCTGACGCCATGCCCCAAGACCCCTGTCAGGCAGACCGGTACGCGGACTTGCATGTTCACTCTTCCGCCTCGGATGGAGTCCTTCCCCCGGCGGAGGTTGTACGCCTCGCCGCCCAACTGGGCTTTTCTGCCATTTCGATTTGCGACCACGACACAATCGCCGGCCTTCCTGAGGCCCTGTCCGCCGCCGAGGGAGCGGGAATCGAGCTTGTCCCCGGTATCGAAATCAGCACCTATGTCGGCGACAGCGAAGTCCACATCCTCGGCTACTATTTTGATTCCGGGGATGCCTCTTTCTTATCGGCGATTCACGAGCAGTGCCGTGAGAGGTTCGCCAGAATCGAGGAAATCATTCGTCGGCTCGCCAACCTCGGGGTTTCTCTCGACCTCTCGCCAATTGACAAAGCCGCTTCCTTCGGTTCCGTCGGGAGGTTGCATATCGCCAGAGCTATGGTGGAGCAGGGGTTCGTCAGCGACACCAAAGAAGCCTTCGCCAAATACATCGGACGCGGAAAGCCCGCCTACGTGCCCAGAGCGCATCTTTCCCCGGGTGAGGCGTGCTGCGTAATCAGGCAAGCCCGAGGAATCCCCGTCCTCGCCCACCCCTCTCTTCTCGACAGCCAGAAGCTTATACCCAAGCTCGTCCGCGAAGGCATCCTGGGAATCGAGGCTTTTTACAGCAGGGTGAGTCTGGAGGTCGCTCGACATTATTGCCGCCGGGCAGAGAAGTTGGGGCTACTTGTGACCGGCGGTTCGGATTGCCACCAAGGGGAACCCGGGGAATTCCTGCTCGGCACGGTCAAGCTCGAATACGGGTACGTCGAGAAACTGAAGCAGACCGCCGCCGCATTGCGTGTGTCATCTGCTGGCTGACGAAGTCTCAGACTTCGGCAGGGGAAACGCCTTTCCCAGCCTTGGTCGGCGAACCTTATAGCGCCGCCGCTCGCCCCCGACACAGCCGCTTGATCTTGCTCGCTGCCAAAAAACTGAGGAGCCGCCAGGGGGGCAGCGGCTCCTCAGGCCAAGTAGCGAATCTTCTCCGAACTCGCTACTTCCTCAGTTGCCATCTCAACGAGGTGACGGGGATCTGCTTGTGGGTTTGGCAAATGGCAACCACATTAACCTTGAACATCTCCCGTGCCAACCTGTGCCGAGGCACGCTTTGCATACGTAATCAGCGATAGGCGGCTTTGTTGCGAATAGGAGCCGCTCTCGCCTCTCCGTCCGTCAATGCGGAATTTCGCCACTTTTCGAGGGAGCCGAACCCACAGATTCCTTTGTGTCGCGGGAAACCTTGAGCTTTCTGGGAGGGGCAGGCAACCGCAGCCGCTCACCAACTTCGTTCACCCGGAGACCATGAAAAAGCCGGCCGCGCAGCGCTCATTCTCAGGGCAAACAACCCAGACAATGCCGAGAATAGCCCCTTTTTGGACGGCATAACAGCATTGACCGGATGATGCTATTGTATCTCGTTTATCCTGTAATCCTGTCCAAACTCCCTCTCCAAGCGGCGTCCTAGCGAGAAAAGACCGAATTCGGACAGGTTGAAAGCTCCTCAGGACGCCACCCAGAACCTCCCCGCCTTACCGCTTAAACCTCCGCATCTGTGGCACACTCGATATGTCTTCACCGGAGGCTTGCCGCTGTTCTGCGGGGGCGACTCTGCCCTTCGTATGCAGCCGCACCTCCCGAACGGGGTGTGGCTGTATATCAGGGACATTATTCCGCCCCTACAGGGCTGGGCGAGCGAAAGGGGCGAAATGGGCGAACCCAAGCCTGAAACGAAGGCAGTCCCTCCTGCCACCAAAACACAGCCACACCCTAAAGGCTTGTCTTGTGGCGGGCGCAGCTCGGTGGTATAAGATAATAGATGTGGGCTGAAGTGGGAGTGAAGGAACTGAAATGTCCTCGTCCGCGTTTTTCCCAAAAGGACGGTTGACAGAAAACGAACGATGAGCCACAGCACCAAGCATGCGTTCAAAACTGCAGTCCCTCATGAACATCGTTGCCCCGGAGACCCCGCCCGAAGGCGGGGCCGCATGTCGGCGATCTTCAGGTCAGAAGCCGGATTCCGTTTTCTCTCGCCAAGACGCAAAGACGCGAAGCGTTTCACCGCCGAGAGCGCAGAGACCCCAGAGAGGAAGAAATTCGACAGGATAACAGGATTGACGGGATGATGAGCAACCCCAGATGGACGCAAATGGACGCAGATGGATGGAAAGGTGTATATCTGCATGCATCTGCGGTTAATCTGACACCTTGTTCATCCTGTGTGGCGCCGGGGCACCATTATCCTGGCGACCTCCTCCGCGTGCTCGGCGGCTTTGCGAGAAATCTCCCTGGTTTTGCCTGTGGCTGCGTGGCGCCGATTTGCGGGGCACTGATCCCCCTTCTGCTCTTGCTGATGATGTTTTCTTCCGGCTGGGCGGAGGTTCTGCTTGTCGCCGAAGTGCCGGCCAGCGTGGACGCGGAACTCGCGGACAAGCCATTGGCAAGCATTCAGTCCGCCATTGACGCCGCGCTGAACGGCGACACGGTCGTAGTCCAGCCGGGGAAGTACGTCGAGAACATAAATTTCAAAGGGAAGGCCATCACTCTCCGGTCCAAAGACCCGCAAGACCTGGCGGTAGTCGCCGCAACTATCATTGATGGCGGCGGGAAGGGGAGCGTCGTTACATTCAATTCGCGAGAAGGGAGCAACTCCGTCATCTCGGGCTTCACGATTGCAAAAGGGCGGGCGGACTGGGGCGGAGGGATTTACTGTGGTCCCGCAGCGGTCCCTACCATCCTCAACAACCGCATCATTGAAAACACAGCGTCGATTGGAGGAGGAGGGATTTACTGCGCCTCCTCGTTGACCGCTTCGAGAAACCTCATCGCGTCCAATCACGCCAACCTCGTCGGAGGAGGAATCTTTGCGGACATGTCAAGCTGGCCGGTGATCACGTCGAACCTCATCGTCAAGAATTCGGCGGCGGACTCCGGGGGAGGGATTTTCTGCGCGTCGTTCTGCATCGGCAGAATCATCAATAATACCATTGCTTACAATTCGGCGCCAGTCAACGGCGGCGGACTCTACTGCGACGTCTTGGGAAGGCCATGGACGTGGAACTGCATCTTCTGGGGGAATGGGGATGACCTATTTGGCTGGGGAGGGCTGTACCTCTGCGTGGAAGATACCGGGAACGAGAACGAAGGAGAAGGAAACATCCATTTGAACCCCCGGTTCGTCAACGCGGCTTTGGGCGATTACCATCTCGTCTCCACCTCTCCCTGCATCGGCAAAGCAACGACTGCCGCGCCCTCCATGCCGACCCTCGATTTTGAGGGAGAACCGATGCCTTACAAGACACGAGCCGATATTGGCGCCGACGAGTTCGTGGACTCGGATTCCGACACCTTGCCCGACTTCTGGGAGAGGGACTGGTTCGGCGGTTTGAGCCAGTCCGCGAGCGGCGACCCGGACTCCGATCAACTCTCCAACGGGAACGAGCTTGTGGCTGGCACGGACCCCAAAAATCCTGACACGGACGGCGACGATTGCCTCGACGGAGTGGAATTCTTTGCGGACACCGACCCCCTCGACCCAGATTCTTTCTTCAAGACCCTCAAACTATCTGTCTCCGGAACGCTGGTAACCATGGAATGGGCGACGGTGCCGGGGCGCTGGTATCGAGCCTACTTTAGCGACAACCTTCAGTTCTGGCTGCCGGCGGCTGCGGCTCAAAGAGCCACGGGCGGATTCCTTCGCTCCTCTTTCATCATCACGAAGACCACCCGTGCCCGTTTCTTCCGCATCCACGTTCTGCCATAGCCGTGGCACTTCACCTCCCCAGCCTCAATTCTCCGCATCACCTCGGCAGGTAACCCAACTTCCGCACCGGATTGGGATTTTGAGATTTTTTTGAGGGTGATTCGGGGATGAAATGTATAGGATCCTATCCGGAGTGCTCTCCGGATAGGATTAATTGAACTGAGCCGCTTGGCGTCTGTCTATGGGGATTGTTT
>CAZFAP010000172.1:0-10399 GCA_964516325.1 uncultured Verrucomicrobiota bacterium | reverse complement strand
TAGATTCCACGAGGACTCGCGATGATTCGCGCTCACCGGAGGAGCGCATTCGGCGGAGGACTCACTAAAAAGGAGGTGAACATATGTTAAACCTGGAACCTGTCGGACCGGCTTCCGGCCCGCGCGGCTTGAGCATATTCGCGCTCCTCGTCTGCTTGGTCGTCGTTGACTCTGCACCATGTGCCGAAACAGGGTGGACGGCGCTCTTCAACGGCAAGGATTTCTCCGGCTGGACTGTCACCGCGGCCGAGCCGGGGCACGACCAAACCTGGCAGGTCGTGGACGGCGTCATCGAATGCGGACAGAAAGGCGGCAGTTGGCTGAGGAGCAACGAGGAGTACGAGGACTTCATCCTCACCCTCGAATACAAGATCAGCCCCAAAGGCAACAGCGGGATTTTCATCCGCTCCGCCGCGAAGGGCAATCCCGCATACTCAGGGATGGAGCTGCAGATTTACGATGATTTCGGCGAGAAACCAAGCCCCCATACTGCCGGCGCCATCTACGGCTCAGTAGCCGCTATCAAGAACATGTCGAAACCCGCCGGGGAATGGAACGAGGTCACCATCTTCTGCATCGGGCGAAGGGTGGTTGACATCATGAACGGGGAGAAAATCATTGACGCCAACCTCGACGACTACACAGTACCTCTCGAGAACCATTCGCCCCTGAGCCTCCGTCTCACAAAAGGTTTCATTGGCCTCCAAAACTACGGCAATCCCGCCTGGTTCCGGGACATCAAAATCAAGCTTCTTGCGACGAGCGAAAGGGGCTGGGGCGAGCTTTTCAACGGGAAAGATTTTTCCCGATGGGTAGTCATGGGTAAAAGCAAGGAAGCCTTCTACGTCAAGGACGGCGTCATCGAGTGCAATGGAAAGGGAGGCTTCTGGCTCCGAACCGAAAAGGAATACGAGAACTTCCTCCTCGATCTCGAATTCAGAATTTCCAAAGGCGGCAACAGCGGCATCTTCATCCGCTCGGCGCTTGCCGGGAACCCCGCTTATTCCGGGATGGAAATTCAGATTCTCGACGATTATGGCAAAGCCCCCAACACCCACTCGACCGGCTGCATCTACGCGGCCGTTGCCCCGAGCAAGAACATGTCCAAACCAGCGGGCGAATGGAACCATATTCTGATCGGCTGCATCGGGCGGAACGTCTTCATCGTCATGAACGGCGAGGACATGGTTGACGTAAACCTCGACGAGTATGAGAAGCCGCTGGAAAAACACCCCTCGCTGAAAGAGCGCCTCACGAAAGGATTCATCGGGCTCCAAGACCACGGGAGTCCCGTTTCATTCAGGAATATTCACGTAGAAGAAATGCGTTAGTTCCGTCTGGCTGGCCGGCGTCGGTGACGGGATAGCGTCGTGTGCGAGATGACGCCCTCTGCCAAAGCGTCCCGTTAAAGCCAGCAATCCATTCTTAGAGTTATTCTGTATTCCAAATGAAAGCAGCAGTCGTTGTTGCGCATCCTGATGATGAGACGATATGGTCTGGTGGGTTTATCATGCGCCACCCCGGCTGGGAGTGGACGGTGTTGAGCCTTTGCCGGGCGGATGACCCGGATCGCTCCGCTAAGTTCAAGGCGGTCTGCAAGCGGCTCGGCGTGAAGCCCATAATCTCCGACCTGGACGACGGGGAGCCGATGGCGGCGATTGACATCGGGAAAGATGTCGGTGATAGAATTCGGAACGGGCTCGGTGGTACGGACTGGGACTTGTGTATCACGCATGGCGAGAACGGAGAATACGGCCATCGGAGGCACAGGGAAATCCATGCCGCAGTTCTGAAACTGGTTGCGGAGGGAACGCTGCAGTGCGACCGGTTGTGGACGTTCGCCTACGAATGCGACAACGGTACAAGCGCGTGCAAACCGGCACTGTGGGCTGATATACTTGTGGAGCTTACGGACGAGGAACTGGGCAAAAAGAAACGCATTGTCCATGAGGAATACGGATACGCGGAAGACTCGTTCGAAGTCGCAGCCTGCATCTCACCGGAATCGTTCCGGAGGGTGAAGGGCGGCGGAAAGGAAGTGGAATTATGAAGGTGCTTTTGCTTTATGACTATCCTCCGGCGCCGGGAGGTCTGGCGACGCAGGGGGATTTGCTATACCGAGCACTCAAGGAACTCGGCGTGGAAGCCTTTCCCGTTCATTTCGAGTCGGCGCTGGAGAAGGAATGGTACTACCGCTGGTTCGGGCCGGACGTCGTGCTTGGTGTGGGATATTGGGGACACACGCCGCACCTTGTGCTCCACCCGCAGCGCTACGGCGTGCAGGCGGCGCCGTGGCTCGTCGCGGACGGATACGTGGCAAGTTATCAAGAGGTGCTGAACTCCCTTCCTCTTATTCTGGTCACCTCTAATTGGGTGAAGAAAGTGTTCATTCGGGACGGTTTGGGTGGGCAAAACATCGAGGTTCTTCCGGTGGGGTGCGATACGGACGCGTTCATTCCGGGGGACAGGAACGACCCGAAGGTGCGGGCAGTCCGGGAAACGTTAGGGGTGGCGCCGGATCAAGTCATGATCTTAACGGTCGGCGGAGACGCGGCCTCGAAGGGTGCTCAGGAGGTCATGCAGGCTCTGGCGCTGATTGACACCAAGGCGCCGGACTGGAAATACGTCTGCAAGGTGTGGCCGCAGCCCCGAACGCTCCAGCAGAACGTCCAGGACTTGCAGTTGGCGAGAGACCTCGGCATTGACAAGAATGTCGTCTATACGACCGGGTTGCTTTCGCGGAACTTCATGCCGTACTTGATGGCGGCGTGCGACATTTATGCGGCGCCGTCGCGTCTCGAAGGCTTCGGGATGGCTCAGGTGGAGGCAGGAGCGTGCGGCAAGCCCGTCATCGGGATCAAGGCTATGGGGATGCTCGACACGTTAGTTCACAAGGAAACCGCGTTCCTGGCGAGCGTCGCCATGGAAGTTCACTTGAAGGAGGTCACGGTCGGCGGGGACGCGGCGCAGGGAGGAGAACGGCGGGTCGTGTTCAAGAAGCCGCGCGTTGCGGACTACCGCGCGAGCGTGCACGATATCGCCAACTACCTGATGGACTTGATGACGAGTGAGCGGCTTCGAAAGAAGCTGGGGCAGGCGGCGCGGAAACGGGTCGTCGAGAATTACGATTACCGCGTCGTGGCGAAACGCTTTCTGGAAATTGTGTCGGAGCGCCTGGGGATTTCGTAGCCATGAAAGTCATTTTGCGCGGTGCGGTAGAAGAAGCGAAGCAAGCCGCGATAGAGGTTCTGATTCACAATTCGCGCGGTCCGTGTCGGGGTCTGCCAAGGACGGCAGGATGGGGTTACCCGGAACCGTACACACGCGACCTGATGATCGCGGCGCTGGGAATCCTCGCCTCCGGCAATGAACAAGTCATCCGTTCTCTCCGCCGGGTGCTGGAGACTCTTGCGAGAAACCAGACCCAGCGAGGTCACATTCCTTCCCTGGTTCACGACCCGGAGGACCGAGGGGCAAGCGACACGACGCCCCTTTTTCTCTTGGCGGTCGCGTGCTTTCGCAGGGCGATGGGGGAACCGCGTTTTCTCGACGAGGCGGTCCAGAAAGCGCAGACGTGGATGGACTATCAAAGCCCGGCGGACCGCGTGATGGTTGCCCAGATGCCGACGAGCGATTGGCGAGACGAGCAGTGGGTATTCGGGTTCGGTCTCTTCGTGAACACCGTTGTCTATTCCTACCTCCGGCTCTATGGTCAGCATCAAAAAGCGAACTTCCTCCGCGATCTGATGGGCAGGTTCACGATTACTCCAGAAAGCAAGGAGCGACCCCGGCACGTCGGCCTGGCGATTCGCCGGAAGCCGTACTACGCACTCTGGTCGTACAAATTGTACCGGAGCGATAGGTTTGATCTGTTAGGGAACAGCCTCGCGGTTCTTTCCGGGCTTGCCTCTGCGTCGAGGGCGGGGTCCCTGATTTCATGGGCGGAAAAAGAATGCGAGGCACTGCGGGAGCGCGGTGAACTGGCCCTCGATTGCCCTCCAAACCTCTTCCCGTTCATTCACCCAGAAGACTCCGACTGGCTGCCCCGATATGCCGAGACGAATGGGCCGGGGGAGTACCACAACGGAGGGGTCTGGCCGTTCATCTGCGGGTTTTACGTTGCGGCTCTCGTCGCCGCGGGAAAACAGAAGCTCGCCGAAAAGCATCTCGACGCCCTGACGAGACTTGTGCGACCGGCCCGCGAGACGACGGTCGCGTTCGGCTTCAATGAATGGTTTCGCGCTCAAGATGGAACGCCCCGCGGACAGGACTGGCAGACCTGGTCCGCCGCGATGTACTTATATGCTGCGCTCTCGGTGGAACAGGGAAGGACTCCGTTCTTCGACGAAATCCGGGATGCCGGTTCAGCCCGTCAGTCTCGGAAGGCGGTCTGCGAAGAAACATAGCCGACCAAGGCCACCCACCTCGGAAGCCTTATCGAACGCCCCAGCTACAGCGCACTTTCTTTCGGACCCGCCTCCTTTTGTCTCTGCTCGGACGACGCGTCCGTCCGCTTTTCAATCCGGTGATAGAGGTACGACGCCCCTATCATCACCAGTCCGAGGGCGAAGAAAGAGGCAATCCTGTACACCCCTTTCACATTCGCCATGTCCACCACGACGAGCTTGAGGGCTGTCAGGCCGAAAAGTCCCAGCGCAGACAGACGCAGGCTGCGAACCTTGCGCCAGAAGCCCACCACCAGCACCGCTCCCGGGACTCAGTTCGCCAGCTCTACCCTGTAAAATCTCTGGCGCACGTCCGCGGGGGACAGCCCGAGCATGCTCGGGTCTGAGCCGTCGTCAACCCATGAGCATTCCTCTCCGTCCACTATCATGTTGGGCCATGGAGCAACAACTTCGTTCCATTCTTCAGCGAGAGTGGTCAAGTCGTCCGTCCAGAATATCCTGAAATCTTCTCCTGGCATCGCCGTCCAGATCAGGCGCACCTTCAACGGATCGGTCGAGACTACCTCCGTCCTGGTCACTGCGAAGAACAGCCCGGCGAAGCTCCCATCATCGGACGGGCCTTCCCTGGTCGCCTCGGGCGCCACGCCGGTCTGGGCGGCGAGCGTCACCCCCGCAGTCGTGAAATTCACAGGGCTGCCGTGTGCCCAGACGCCGGCCTGGTTCTTTGCCCAGGCCCAGTAGTAGTACGTGGTCCCCGGCTTAAACCAGCTAACAGCACGGCTGAAGTCGGCGCCCGAGACCGTGACCAGACTCGTCCCCGCAGTCCATTTCTCGGGATCGGGGTCGGTACCCCAGTCAAACCCCCTCTTGATGATCGGCGAGCCGCCGTCGCTCACCACCGTGCCGTTGAGAACGGCTGAGGTGGACGTGATGGAAGAGGCTGGCCGAGTTTCAACGGTAA
This sequence comes from uncultured Verrucomicrobiota bacterium, assembly GCA_964516325.1. Taxonomy (GTDB): domain Bacteria; phylum Auribacterota; class JABMQX01; order JABMQX01; family JABMQX01; genus CAZFAP01. The sequence goes on along the minus strand of CAZFAP010000172.1, from coordinate 5,032 downwards.
GCCTGGCACATGGCAGGGTGGTAAATGACAGAACACCCCCATCCCTCCAGACGCCGGCCTGGTTCTTTGCCCAGGCCCAGAAGTAGTACTTGGTCCCACACTTGAACCGGTCAACAGTGCGGCTGAAGTCGGCGCCGGAGACCGTGACGGTCTCCGTGCCGTCAGTCCATTTCGCGGGATCGCGGTCGGTGCCCCAGTCAAACCCTCTCTTGATGATCGGCGAGCCGCCGTCGCTCACCACCCTCCCGTTGAGGACCGCCGAGGTGGACGTGATGGAAGAGGCTGGCCGAGTTTCAACCGTAAGCCTAGGACATGGCAGGGTGGTAAATGACAGAACACCCCCATCCCTCCAGACGCCGGCCTGGTTCTTTGCCCATGCCCAGTAGTAGTACTTGGTCCCGGGCTTAAAGCAGCCAACAGCACGGCTGAAGTCGGCTCCCGAGACCGTAACCACGTTTGTCCCCTCCGTCCAGTTCGCGGGATCGGGGTCGGTACCCCAGTCAAACCCTCTCTTGATGATCGGCAAGCCGCCGTCGTTCACCACCCTGCCGTTGAGGACGGCCGAGCTGCAAGTGACTGAGGATGCCGGCAAGGTTTCAACCACGAGCGGCAGGCCGCCCCGCGGGACTATTACGTCGTCGATATACCAACCAGAAGAAGTCCAGTAGTTATCGCTATAGTGGTAGAAGCCGACGCGGATCCGCTTCCCAGCATAGGGTGTCAGATCCACACTCGCCTGCGACCAGGCCCCCGAAGAGCTGGTATACCACGGTCCCACGGGGATCCAATCTCCCCAGACACCCCCTTCCTTAACGGTCACGCGGACCTCACCGTGATCCCCGTCCCCATACGAAAACCAGTGCGAGAACCGCAGCCGAATCTCTTCATCCTGACTCCCCTTCGCCGGCAATGTCACGGCGGGACTCACCAGGGTACTGCAGGTATCAAGCGGATAATCGCCCCCCAGCACCGTCCCCGCACACTGGGCTCCACCATGCGCCGAAGACGGTCCCGCCGTCGGAACTCCTATCTCCCAGACACCTCTCCCTGCGTACCAGTCACCATAGCCAGACTCGAAATCCTCAACGGCAGGAAAACTCGGCACTCCCTGCCAGACTATCACGTCGTCGATATACCAACCGGAAGAAGTCCAGTAGTTATCGCTATGGTGGTAGAAGCCGACGCGGATCCGCTTCCCAGCATAGGACGTCAGATCCACACTCGCCAGAGACCAGACCGCCGAAGAGGCGGTATAGCTCGGTCCCACAGCAATCCAATCTCCCCACACGCCCCCTTCCTTGACGGTCACGCGGACCTCGCCATAATCCCCACTACCAAACGAAAACCAGTGCCAGAACCGCAGCCGAATCTCTTCATCCTGACTCCCCTTCGCCGGCAATGTCACGGCGGGACTCACCAGGGTACTGCAGGTATCAAGCGGATAATCGCCGCCCAGCACCGTCCCCGCACACTGGGTCCCACCATGCGGCGAAGACGGTCCCGCCGTCGGAACTCCTATCTCCCAAACACCTCGCCCTGCGTACCAGTCACCATAGCCAGACTCGAAATCCTCAACCGTAGGAAAACTGGGCACTCCCTGCAAGACTATTATGTCGTCGATATACCAACCGAAAGAAGTCCAGTAGTTATCGCTATAGTGGTAGAAGCCGACACGGATTTGCTTCCCAGCATAGGGCGTCAGATCCACACTCGCCAGCGACCAGACTGGCGAAGAGGCGGTATAGCTCGGTCCCACGGCGATCCAATTTCCCCACACGCCCCCTTCCTTAACGGTCACGCGGACCTCGCCATAATCCCCACTGCCATACGAAAACCAGTGCCAGAACCGCAGCCGAATCTCTTCATCCTGACTCCCCTTCAGCGGCAATGTCACGGCGGGACTCTCCAGGGTACTGCAGGTATCAGGCGGGTAATCGCCCCCCAGCACCGTCCCCGCACACTGGGTTCCACTATGCGCCGAAGGCGGTCCTGCCGTCGGAACTCCTATCTCCCAAACACCATTGTCCGCAGACCAATCCCCCCAACCGGCCTCAAAGCCCTCTTCGAAGACTTGCTGGTCGGCTCCAACGGATAACCCCAACGACACACAAGCGGCCGCAAGGATCGCTGCAACAACAATTGCTCTTTTCATATCCCTTCCTCCAAAATTTCAAGTTGGCCGGGCCCTATTGTCCCGGGGCTTTAGTTCGCGCGTTGGCGACAATCCCGATGCTCTCGTCGAATATCCCGAACGATACACCGCCGGACCAATCCGTCCGACTCACTTTGACGTCCCACTCAAGCTCAAACGAGTCGCCGCTCCATGCCGCCCCCCTGTAGAAGCAACAGTTGGGGCGATAGCCGGGAGCGTTGTTCCCCACTCTGGCGTGGCACGTTGCGGCCGCGAGATTCCAATGGTAACTCGCTGGCTGATCCGTCACCCAGCCCCTGTCGGTCGAGTAATCGGTCTCATAGGCGACCTCCGATTCCGCTTCCGCCCACGCCAAGGCAAAGACGCCGAGCAACGTGACCACACTCGTGAAAGAAGACGACCACCCGAGCTTACAGCCGCTACACATGTTGCACCCGTTTCTCTCCATTCTTAACGGTCCCGAAACAACGACATGGCGCTCGGACCCGCTCGCAGAGCAGACCGGGTGGAACCGCGAGGGAAAGCGCGCGGGGCGATGATGCGAGTCCGGGCGACAGGGCCAGATTGGCATACTGTGCGCAAGGCTTTACGGGAAAGCGTGTTACGTCGCAAGCTGATAGGCGGGGGTGGGGAAGAGAGAGAAAGCGGGCACAAACCGATGCCCTCCTGAAGGATGACCCCAGTAGAATGCCCGAAAAATCGAAATTCACCGAAACCACGTCCACCGCTGTTCCCCCCCTGGATGGGTGGTTGGTGCGCCCCGCTTTCTCCGGCGGGGCCTTAGCACGACAAAAGGCAAAGCAGCGCAAACCTACCGCCCTTGACGTAGCATGTCAAGCTTTTTTTGCATTTTTTTTCGCGCAGCTGTGGCGCACTGGCCGGGGGCGACCGCGGAGGACGCGCTGACCGCGGACAATCGAGCAGGTGACCCCGGCGTGCGGGTAACGCTGGCATCCTGCCGGCGACAACGGGGCATATTGCCCATCCGGCTGAGGGCGGGACGCCCTCAGGACAGCCGCCGGGACGGCGGCGTTACCTTTGCTTTCGCTTCGCAAGCCAAATACAGCCGCCCCCAAGCCAAACTCAGCAATCGCTCAGTTTCGGGAAGAACTCACCCCAGAGAACGCCGAGACGGCCCGAACGAATGAGGTGAGAGTGGCCCGGCTGTGCCGGCTCAACCAGCTCGGCCCCTGGGAAAACGGAGTTGCATGGGGGGTTGACGCATGTATAATCGCAGGCAAAGCGATAGGAAGTCTCGGGTGTGCGAATTGCCCTCACGCAGTCCGTTACTAACAGAAAAAGGAGAGAGCTGATGAGTCGGAAAATCAATCGTCGCGATTTTTTGAGGAATAGCGCTGCCGCCGGAGTGAGTCTCTGGGCGGCTCGCCGCGCCGTCTGGGCCGAGATGAAGTCGCCGAACGAGAAGTTGAACATCGCCGGAGTCGGCGTCGGCGGCAGGGGCGAGGACGATATTGACGGAGTCAAAAGCGAAAATATCGTTGCCCTGTGTGACGTTGACGAGAGCCAAGCTGGCGGGACGTTCAAGAAGTTCCCGAATGCGAAACGGTATCAGGATTTCCGGGAGATGCTCGAGAAGGAGAAGGATATTGATGCGGTTGTGGTGGCGACTCCGGACCATACGCACGCGCCCGCTGCGGTGATGGCGATGAGGCTCGGCAAGCACGTGTATTGCGAGAAGCCGCTCACTCATTCGGTATATGAAGCGAGGGTGATGAGAGAAGTCGCCGCGGAGAAAAAGGTGGCGACGCAGATGGGCAACCAGGGCACTGCCGATACCATGCTTCGCCGGGCGGTGGAGATTGTGCAGTCGGGCGTCCTCGGCCCGGTTCGGGAAGTCCACATCTGGACGAATCGTCCGATCTGGCCGCAAGGGACTGACGCGATTCTGGAACATATCGGAGTTCGGAACGCCTTGCATGGCGGCGGCGCGGGTCCGCAGCCGCCGCGCGGCATCAACTGGGACCTATGGCTTGGTCCGGCGCCGTGGCGTCCATATGACCCGTGTTACTTGCCGTTCAAGTGGCGGGGATGGTGGGATTTTGGGACGGGGTCGTTGGGAGACATGGCGTGCCACACGATGAACATGCCGTACTGGGGGCTGAAGCTCGGCGCCCCGACGAGCATTGAGGCGGAAGTCTCGGAGTTGAACCCGGAGACCGCTCCAAATTGGTCCGTCATCCGCTATGAGTTTCCCGCGCGGGGCGACCTGCCTCCTGTGAAACTGACGTGGTACGACAAGAACAAGAAGCCGCCAGCCGACCTTTTCGAGGGGGAAGAGATGTCGGACAGCGGCTCGCTGATAATGGGCGAGAAGGGGAAACTGTATTCACCCGGGGATACCGGAGACGAGTGGCGTCTTCTGCCCAAGTCGAAGTTTGAGGGGTTTGAGGGGCCACCTCCCACGATTCCGCGGTCGCCGGGGCATCACGAGGAATGGATCAGAGCCTGCAAGGGTGGGCCGCCGGCGATGTCGAATTTCAGCCATGCTGGCCCCTTGACAGAGATGGTGCTTCTGGGAAATGTGGCGATGAGACTTCCTGGAAAGAAGCTGGAGTGGGACGCCGCAAACGTGAAAGTCACCAACGCCTCCGAAGCGAACCAATTCGTCCGCCGCGAATACCGCGAAGGCTGGACGTTGTAAAAACCGTGGCCTGTTCGAATCGAGCACGGCAACCGCTTGGCACACGAAGCAGTTAGCAAAGAGGCGAGAGGACGTGTGGCCGCATTTCACTGGCTCGTTGGCATCTCAACGCGGGGCTCGCGAAAGATAACGTCGCCGCGCCCACGCGGTTTGGCCCTCGGTGCCCTTCGTGGCCTTCGTGGTAAGAAGAGGCAGCCGTTTCACCACGAAGAGCACGA
>CAZFAP010000171.1:0-10456 GCA_964516325.1 uncultured Verrucomicrobiota bacterium | reverse complement strand
AGCGGACCAATGAGCAGTCGGGGCACGAGGATGTGCTGGCGTTACTCGACCAGCTCGGCAAGGCCGAAGGCAATCCGGATGACCAATGGAAGGTGATCCAGGAAAACTTCGATGTGGAGCAGGTCGCGACGTACTTCGCCGTGAACATGGTGCTCTCGCACTGGGATGGGTTCTTCAACAACTACTTCGCGTACCACGACGTCGAGCGGAATAAATGGCAGATGTACCCGTGGGACCAGGACAAGACGTGGGGCTATTACGACGGCTTGCCGGACGACCAGGTTTTCTTCGATATGCCGCTGACGTTCGGTATGGCCGGCGACCGGCCGCCGGGATCCCAAGAGAACGCCGGCGCCGCCGGATCGGGCAGAGGCATGCGCCGCGGCGGATTCGGCGGCGCGATCTGGTGGCGTGAAGGTGGTTACTTCTCCCGCCCATTGCTGGCCAATCCGGAGTTCCGCAGGGTATTCCTCGCGCGAACCAAAGACATCGTCGATAGAATTTATACGCAGGAGACATACTTTAGGCTGATCGACGAGATGGCGGCACGTCTAAAAGACGATGCGGCGCTTCGAGCGAAACTGCGAGGTGACAGCCCCGAAGCCGGCCATCAGCTTTTGGCCCGCGACGTGGATGTGCTCAAACAACATCTCACCAAGCGGCGGCAATTTCTCCTGGAGCAGAAGGAATTGCAGGGCGCCGAAGGTCCGCGGCCATCTCGATGACCGGTGACAAGTACCTTACGGATAAGAGGGACAATCCTCGCAAATGGGCCTTTCCCAAAGGCACAACGCTCGCGCCCGGCGACTACCTCATCATCTGGGCCGACGAAGACGGAAACGGCAACCCCGGCCTTCACGCCAACTTCAAGCTCAGCAGGGACGGCGAAACCGTGATGCTGATTGATTCGGATGCGCGACGAAATGCGATGCTCGACTCGGTGACATTTGCCAGGCAAGAAACCGACATGGCCTTGGGTAGATTCCCGGATGGGGAAGGCGCCTTCAGGAAACTACAGGGCACGCCCGGCGAGAAGAACAAAAACAAGTAGAGAGCATCCCCTCAGCTATGGGTGGCGGAGCTCGTTGGCAATCCCGGCATCCCTCCCGCGGGGATAGAACCGCAGCGCACGCAGAGGTCGCAGAGATACTACAGCCCCTGGAAAAAGCGTGGCATGGACATCTTGCCCATGGCAACCATTCACGGGTCACCCCCAAGGCGGGATGATACAACCATCTATCCTCTGCGCTCTCTGCCCCGAAAAGCGATTCTTCCGTAACCCCCGCGGCTCGAGGGGACTAAAAATAGTCCATCGCCTTGATCTTTTTCAGCTCGATCTCATCCCGCTCCTCGAGGCAAATGAACTCCTCGAAAAGAACCCTCACCTCTTGTTTCACGGGCTGGCGGATTACGCCGCGATAGAACCTGATCAAGCATTCGTCGAAGTTCAGTGCCGTGTCCAGAAACTCCGCCGCGGTCGCAGCGACAGGAAGCTCAATCTCCTTGAGGCAGTGGCAGTCGGCGCCCTCCGGCTCGAACCGAAGCGGCGTCGAGCAGATTACAGCCACCTCTTCTGAGGGAAGGCAGTCGAGCGACTCGACCAGCCGCACGCGGTGACGGCTCATGTGGCCCGCGAGCAGGCGGACGCCATCCCGACTCGTCCGGTCCGCCACCTTCGCGTAAAAGCCCGCGATAGCCTGCTCGAATTCCTCCGCTCGCCTCAGCACCTCCGCAACCGTTACGACAGCCATGGTCTTCCCTCCTCAGAATTTGTCGTAATAAATGTCCTCCGGATGCAGTCCCTTCTCCTTCAAAACCTGCGTCGCCGCCTCGATCATGGGTGGCGGCCCGCATAGGAAAGCCTGCCGCTTCACGCCCGGCTGCAAATACTTGTCCACGGAAAGGTGAATGAATCCCGTTTCGCCCCGCCATTCTCCTTCGGCGCTATCCGGCTCCGAAAGGGCGTACACGACGTGGAAGTTTGGTTGGTCTCGAGCCAACTTCTCAAACTCCTCCAGGTAGAAAACGTCTGCGGTCGTGCGGCAGCCGAAAAAGAGCCAGCAGGAGCGGTCCGGCCACTGGCTGTACAGCGAATAGACGATGTTCTTCATGGGCGCGAGACCGCAGCCGCCCCCGACGCAGACGATCTCGACGGATGGGTCCTCGCTCAGCCGGAATTCTCCGAACGGGCCGGTGAAGATAACCGTGTCGCCGACCCCTAAATTGTGCAGATACGTCGAGCCAATGCCCCCGGGGACAAGCCGAACGACGAGCTCCACGGCGCTCGGCTCATAGACCGGTGAGCTGATGGAGTAGGCGCGGAATACGGGTCCCGCTGGGGACGGCGCCTGGACCTGGACGTACTGCCCGGGGCGATGCGCGATCTCCAACGGGTCGAGAAGACGCAATCGGATTTCCTTGATGTCGTGGGTGAGGTACCGTGTGCTCTCGACGGTCGCTGTGAAAAGCCGAACGTTGAGAAGCTCTTCGGGGATGAGAATGCGGGTGTCCTGTCGGAGCTTCACCTGGCAGGCGAGCCTTACGCCGCGGCGGATTTCCTGACGGCTCAGGTGCGGCGTCTCCGTCGGGAGAATGGGTCCCCCGCCGGAAGCTACCGCTATCTTGCAGTATCCGCACGATCCCCTTCCTCCGCAGGCGGAGGGAATGAAAATCTGTTGGTCATTCAGCGCGGAGAGCAGCGTCTGCCCGCCCTCGACCTCCAGCGTCCGCTCGCCGCCGTTGATGTCAATCTTGCAGGCGCCATATCTGACGAGAGCCCGCTCCGCGAGGATCAACAGTCCCGCAAGTCCCACCATGATGCCGACGAACGCAAGCACGGGCGGTAGGAAAGCCATAAGGCAGCCTATTGAATTGAGACCATTCCGGCGAATCCCATGAACGTCATCGCCATCACGCCGGTGATAATCATGGCAATGGCGACGCCCTCAAAAGGTCGGGGGACATTGCTGTACCCCATCTTCTGTCGAAGTCCGGCGATCAGGACAATTGCCAGCGCCCAGCCGACGCCGGCGCCAAATCCGTAGCCGAGCGATTGAGCGAAGTTGTACTTCCGAACGAGCATGAAAAGCGCCGCTCCGAGAATAGCGCAGTTCACGGTAATCAGCGGAAGAAAAATCCCGAGGGTGTAATAGAGTTTCGGGCTGAATCGCTCGATGAACATTTCCACGAACTGCACGAACGCGGCAATTACAGCGATGAAGACGATCAGCGCCAAATGTGGAATACCCAAGGGCACAAGGACATTGTAGTGGATGACATAATTGAGCGGCGTCGTGCAGGTCATTACGAAAATGACAGCCATTCCGAGTCCGACGGCGGTGTCAATCTGCCGGGAGCAGACGAGGAAGGAGCACATCCCGAGGAAATTCGATAGGAGGATGTTGTTCGTGAAAATGGCGGCAATCAGGATGAGCAACGCCGGCGTCTCGCTCACTGCTTTTCCTCCTTTTTCGGGGACTTAATCGCATTGAAAAGAGCAATCAGGAAACCGAGCGCAAAGAAAGCCCCCGGCGCCAGGATGACCAACTGGTTCGGGGTGTACCATTCGGAAAGAAGGGCGGTGCGCCCGAAGACTTCTCCCTTCCCTAAGAGTTCCCGAAAGAATCCGATAATAGCCAGGACGGCCGCATAGCCAAGCCCATTGGCGGCGCCGTCAATCATGGACAGAACCGGTCGGTTTTGCAGGGCGAATCCCTCGGCACGGCCCATGACGATGCAATTTGTGATGATGAGGCCCACGTAGGGTCCAAGCCGCTTCGACATGTCCCAGTAAAACGCCCTCAAGAACTGGTCGAAGACGATGACGAACGTGGCGATGATTACCACCTCCGCAATCATCCGAATGCGGCGGGGCGTCGTCGTGCGAAGGAGCGAGACGAAAAGGTTCGACCCAATGCAGACAAAGGTAACCGCCGCACCCATGACGAGGGAGTTCTCGAGGCGAGTCGTTACCGCAAGCGTCGAGCAAATGCCGAGGACCTGGATGGAAATGGGGTTGTTCGTCCAAAGCCCGGCTTTGAGCGTTTCCCTTCCCTTGCCTCCGCTGACCTGCCCGGCGAGGCACGATTCGCATACGATTGGCGTCTTATCGCTCATTCGTTTTGCGCTCCTCGACAATCCGCCCGATCACTTCGTTGAGCATGACTTCCACTCTGCCGCACGTCATCGTCGCCCCGCTGATCCCGTCAACTTCGTTCGGCGCCGACGCGCCGCCTGCGCGTAAGATGCGTATCCCAATTTTCCCGGCGGCGTCTTGGACGGATCTCCCCCTGAATTGCTTCCGAAACCGTTCCGATTCGATTTCACCGCCAAGCCCTGGCGTTTCCTCTTGCTGATAGAACGTCAGCCCACGGATGCTTCTCAAATCGGCGTCGAGCGACAGAAACCCTTTAATAGGTCCCCAGACCCCAGAACCCGAAAAGGGAACTGCAATTGCCCGAACTCGGTCGCTGGGTTCGGCGTAAACATAAATGCTGAGGCCTCCCTGCTCTTCGGCGCGAACGTTTTTCTCGAACGCCCTCAGCAACTCCCGTGACGACGCTTTTGGCTCAAAGGGGACTTCAAGCACTTCCAGGATGTTCCGTTTCCTCTCCGCCTCCTCATTGGCTTTTCGGTAGGAGGCAGTGAGCTCGCTCGCCCCCGTCAGAAGTGCGGCACAGACAGCTCCCAGGACAGCCGCATAGACAAGCGTGTAGGCACTATCTTTCATCCCGCAGTCTCCGCAGGCGAAATCGGAACCCGACCTCATCGAGGATCGGGGCGGCGATATTGCCCAGCAATATGGCAAACATGACGCCCTCCACGTAACCCGTCAGATTCCGTATCAGCAGCGTCGCAACCCCTATGATCACAGCATACGCCCATTTCCCGCCATTCGTGATCGGGCTGGTTACCGGGTCCGTCGCCATGAAAAATGCGCCAAACAGGAGTCCACCCGCCAGAAGATGCCAGCCCACTGGTCCGAACGTCTCCGGTATGAAATGGTGCAACACCCCTCCCAGAACCGCGAATGAGCCAATCATCCCAACCACGGTCCGCCAGTTCGCCACCCGCGTCAGGACAAGAAACACACCGCCGAGGAGGATGGCGAAAGCGGAAGTCTCACCGGCGCTTCCCGAAACGTTGCCCCAGAAGAGGTCCGTGGCAGAGGCCAATGTTCCTTGCTTGGCCGCCACAAGGGGAGTGGCGGAAGTAACCGCATCCACATTCGAGGCGCCAACATATTGCGTTAGACGCCCCAAAAGCCCTGCGCCAGGCTCAATCCAGTTGGACGACATCGCCTTCGGATAGCCAATTGCCAGAAAACCGCGCCCGATCAGTGCGGGGTTGAAGAGATTCCTTCCCGTGCCTCCGAACAACTCCTTTCCGACGATAACTCCAAACGCGATTCCGACGGCCACCATCCACAGCGGAAGGGCCGGCGGCAGAACCAGCGGGAAAATAAGCCCGGTCACGAGAAATCCTTCGTTGATCTCCTCCTTTCGCACAATCGCAAAGAGGACTTCAATCGTGCCGCCGACGGCGTAGGAGACGAGAATCATTGCCAAAACCCGCAAACCGAAAAAGTACAACGACGCCAGTAAGCAGGGGAGCAGTGCGATGACCGCCATGGACATGAAGCGCTTCGAGTCGAGGGGATCGCGGATGTGGGGGGCATCCGTGGTGCGGCGGGGCGAGGAGAAAAAGAAATTCTCCACCGCGTCGAAGAGCGGCTTGAGAGCGCGGAATTCTCCTCCTCCCTCGAAGCGAGGTCGCAGGCGTTCCAATATCCGCAACAGCCACTTCATTCCGCTTTTCCTTGCCCTGACTCCGCTTGCGACAACTCCCGCTGAATCGCCTGCTTGGCGTCTGAGAATTGCTTCCGAAGCTCGATCTTCGACGGGCAGACGAACGAGCACAGACCGCACTCGACGCAGAGGTCCACCCGTGCTCGCTCCGCTTCCTCCAGTGCGTTTCGATAAAGACACTTGTGGATCAAATGAGGCATGATTCCCGCGGGGCACACTTCCTCGCAAAAATTGCACGATATGCAGGCGCGACGCTCGCCGCGCAGAGCGGTCGTGAAGCGCTCCCGGAACGGACGCCGCAGGGAGCTGAGATAGCATTTGCTGTACGAGCGGCGATTCCAGCCGGGGCGAGTGAATCCCAGGAATTCTCTTTCCGTGTGCTCCGGGAGAATGGTCAGCCCCGCGCACTCGGCGTCCAAGCCCACCTGCTCCGACGGGATTGTTGTGCCAGTCAAAGCACCGCCGTTGATGACACGGACCGGGGGTGTGCTGATGCGCGCGTCCAGAATACTTTTGAGGGGATAGCCGGGCATCACCTCCAGGTGAAGGGGCGAAGAAACCACCGGACCTCCGATGGACATAATCCTGCGAGTGCAGGGGCGAGAGAAGGTCAGCGCGCGGTCTATCGCCAAAACGCCTTCCGTTCGCAGAGCCCAGACCGGCTGCCTGGGGTCGTGCATAAGCCCCAAACCCCGCGCCAGCACGGCAAAATCATCGAACGGGTATCGCAGCGGAATCTCAACCACTTTTATCCACGCATACCCTCGCAGCGTCTCCCTGACGTGCGATGCGAACGCCGACTGAATATCGGGCATGACGAGGTAGATGGGCTGGTATTCGAGGAGCGACTGCAAATGCTCCAAGCCTCTTGTGAAGCTCGGCAGGTTTTCGTAAAGCTGCACGTCCCCCCGGGCGACAAAAGGCTCCAAGCGAACGGTCGAGACGATTACGGCACGCGGCGTACCCGAAGGATTGGGAAGCGCCCCCGTGTGGGCGTCGTGAAAGAATTGCCACGCTCCGAGCGCGAATAGTCTGCTTCGCCTTTCGGCCGCGGGAACCTTGTCCTTCGATACATGCGGGGCGCCCTCGTCCGGATGGCGTTTTTCCTCCTCCGGCTCGATATCTTCCAGGGCGATGTGTTTCTCCACCGCATTCAGCCGCACGGTCCCGGCTGTCGGCGAAAGCAGGGGAACAGAATAGTTGTCCGGATCCCTTGCCAGAGCTTGCCCGGCTCGCATCCTGTCTCCATCTTTCACGGCGAGCTCAGAGAACTGGAACCGTTCGCTTTGCAGAGGGAGATAGAGCGCTTCCGGCTCCGGAAGCCTTTCGACTGTCCTGGAAGGTCTTCCTTCCAGCATCACGCTGTATCCGCCTCCCAATCGCATAGGGCAGTTCTCCACCCGGCTTATGAAAGCCCGCCGCACGGGATGCGCGCCGCGCGATTCATTCAATGTCAGCAGCCCGCCTCGGCGAATAGATTGTAGCTATACTGTATATCGAACGCAACGCCGGTCAGTTAAATAAACGCTCGACGGGGCCTTGTCCAAAATGGGCTAAAGTGCTATAATTGATGGAATCAAATGGGATAAGCGGGTGAAGCCCGCGGCGCCCGTAGGCTGTTTTCAGTAAGGGGCTCGGTGCGGAAGCCGCATGTTGAGCATCGTACGGATTGCCCAAGCGGTTACTCAGAGTAGCTCTCGCCGAGCCTATTTTTTCGAGCATCGTGATGCCGACCGCCCATTCGAGTTCAGTTAGGAACGGTTAGAAAGAGCAGGTGGAAATCATGGTCTGGCTTCAGAGCAGTGAGATTTCGGGACAAGACACGTCGTTTAGGCACAAGGGAATCCGCTCCGGCGAGGTTCGTTTCGGGCGAGCAGAAGGGCGACTCGTGAGCCGCGCCGGTCGTCTGCTGGGTTTGATCGCTGCGGTGATAACCTGGGTGTTCGTCGCCGGGGGCGCCTATGCGTTGACGGTCTCGGAGCTTATGTATCACCCCGTGGCGCATCCGGAGGACCCGGTGGACCCGGATACCGGCGAGGCGCTCGAGTATATCGAGGTGTACAACGAGGGACCCGAGACGGAGGACTTAGGCGGATACGTTTTCGTGGAGGGGGTGCTCTACACCTTTCCGCAGGGGACGCTTCTGGCGCCGCGGTCGTTTCTTCTGGTGGCTTCCAATCCAGATGCCCTTCGAGATTACTACAGTTCCCAGGGCGTTGACCTGTCAAAAGTCGAGATACACGGCCCGTACGAAGGAGCGCTCGACAACGCCGGGGAACGAATTGATTTCCGCGTCGAGGGCGGCGGCAGGCTGATCTATTTCCGCTACAATGATGGTGGCCAGTGGCCGGCAGGCGCCGACGGCGCCGGGCACTCCCTGGAACTTGTCCATCCTTTCTATGACCTCGGTGAGCCGGAGAGCTGGGAGATTAGCGCTAAGATTGGCGGGACCCCCGGCACCGCTGGACGATTCACTATCCCGACTTTCGATCCCATATCGAACCTTCCAAGCATCGAATGGACAAAAGAAGGATTCGACGACTTGACTTGGGAGCGAGGAGCTACCCCCATCGGTTATGCCACCAGAGGGAATTACACCATCACGACGCCACTTTCTGACATGCAGTACAACTATACCGCGGCGTACTTCCGCACACCATTCGATTTGGCCAGCCCGGAGGGTATCGAGGCTCTGACGCTGGAGGTGTTCTACGACGATGGGTTTATAGCCTATCTCAACGGCGCAGACATCCGCCGCAGCTCAACCGTCGGAGGGACGCAAGGCACTCCCCTTCCTTACAATGTCACTTGCGCCAACCGCTCTCCCGAACCTTCACCTAAGATCTACGAGTCTTTCGACGTGACCTCCTTCACAAAAGACCTGGTATCCGGTCGGAACTGGCTGGCTATCCATGGGATTAACACGAGCTCCTCGAGCAGTGATTTTGCCATCTCCGTCCGTCTCATCGGCACCTGGGGCGGTGTACCGACAGTTTTGGTTGATGAAGGCGCAGAGTGGCGATATTTCAAGGGCAGCGATGAGCCCGTCCCCGGTCAGGGCGGAGACGGAGACACACGCCACCACACGCCCGGCTCGAAGAACCATGAGCCAATCGTCATTAACGAGTTTCTCGCCAAGACCACTACCCCCGACGCCGGCGACTGGATCGAGCTGTACAACCGGAGCGGCCAACCCGTTCAAATCGGCGGAATGTACCTCAGCGACGATGTGGACGACCTGGCTCGCTTCCTGATACCCGACGACGTATTGCAGCCGGGGGAGCATCGCCTCTTCACTCGGGAGGAGTTGGGATTTGGCCTATCTTCCTTTGGCGAAAAAATCTTTCTGACGGCGGCGGACCTGTCTGGCGTCATTGACGCGAGCAACTATGGCGAACAGGTGCGTGCCGAGGTGAGCTATGGTCGTTATCCCGACGGAGCGGATGATTGGTACTTCATGCCGTCGCCCTCTCCGGGAACCACAAACCTCGTCGAGCTGGAGGACTCCATCGTTATCAACGAAATCATGTACCATCCGATCACCGAGGACGACACCGATGAGTACGTTGAGCTTTATAATCGCGGCACGGAGATCATTGACCTCACAGGCTGGAGTTTAACAAAGGCGGTTGATTTCATCTTTCCGCAGGGGACGGAGCTGGCGCCCGGGGAATACCTCGTCATCGCTAAAGACCCCGCCCACATCGAGGCGAAATATGGCATCAGCAACGTCGTTGGCCCGTACGTTGGCGTCCTCGCCAACGATGGTGAGAACGTCCGCCTGAGAGACCAGTACGACAACGTGGTTGATTCCGTGCGCTACTACGACGGCGGAACCTGGCCCGACGCCGCCGACGGCGAAGGCTCGAGCCTTGAGCTTATAGATTCCCGAGACGACAACAACGTGCCCGCCGCGTGGGCGGCCAGCGACGAATCGCACAAGTCGTCCTGGACGCCATTCTCCCATACTTCCACCTTCACAAGCTGGTGGGTTCAGCCGGAAAGCGAATTTCACTTATTTCTCCAGCACCGCGGTGAGACGCTGGTGGATTCTCTGAGCGTCTCCCAGGGAGGCTCGCAGTTTTTGAGCAACGGGTCCTTTGAGTCGGGGACAAGCGGCTGGGTGATCGAAGGAACCCACGTCGAGTCGTTCGTCACCACCGAGGAGAGCTTTGATGGTTCTCACTCACTCCACATCGTCTCGAGCGGCCGTGGGGACACCTACTGTAACCGGATCGAGCGGGACGCTCCTCTCAGCATCGGGCAAACCTATACAATGAGTGGTCAGGCGCGCTGGCTACGAGGCTCAAAATGGCTCACCGTCCGAACGCACGGCCAGGGAATGGCGTATAGCGTCCAACTTCAGGTTCCCGAAAGGTTGGGCACCCCCGGCGAGCAGAACAGCGCCTTTGCGCTGAACCGCGGGCCAAGCATAACAGAAGTGCAGCACACGCCCATCCTTCCCAAGTCGAGCGGGACGGTTACCGTGACGGCCCGCGTTGCGGACCTGGACGGAATCGCAAGCGTCCAACTGTTCTATCGCGTTGATGGGAGCGGTTCCTACAGTTCGGCATCAATGCAAGAAACGGGTGCGCCCGGCAGCGGCATCTACTCCGGACAAATCCCCGGACAAGGCGCCGGAACGCTTA
>CAZFAP010000170.1:0-10604 GCA_964516325.1 uncultured Verrucomicrobiota bacterium | reverse complement strand
CCTGGTCAGGAAAGGGTCCGGGCTCCAGGCGCAGTATGTAGTACTCGTACGCCCCCATGTCAACGGTAAGGCTCTTCCCGCCGAACATTATCCTGTGCATCCCCGCGATGTCCGTCTCCGGCAAGTCCGGATCGTTGAACCCCGCATCAATGCATGGCGAACCTGGCATCAACCTGAAGTCCCCATTCTCTGCATCCACGAACTGCGGGTCGGCATCAATGTTCCCTTGGCCCGGGAAGCCGCCGCCCACATCGGAGTAACTGGCAGATATATCGTTATCTCCCAAGGGGTAGAGATCGGTCGACACGTTGCCCCAGAGGATGGTGTTGCGCAGCGAGAGCGCTGTGTCCTGGCATATGATGCCCACATCGTTGCCGAAGACCGTGCAGTTGAGCAGGTCGGCAGAAGCCAAGTCAGCCGAAATGCCAGCGCGCCGATTGGAGGACACGGTGCAGTACGTTAGCGAAACATGTGCCCCGTCAGCGAGATCGAGGCCGCTTCCGCCGCCACCGTCAATGGACGAAGCGTAGACGTCAGCCTCCCAACTGCCGTCGAGGTACACCCCATTGCTAATGGAGCAGCCCGTCACGACCAGCTGACCCCTCCCCCAGTAGGCTGCAAGCCCCGTCCCGCACCCCGTGATGCTGCACGACACCAGGAAAAGAAGCGGTGGGGCGTCTCGCAAGTGGACCCCTGTGCTCATTCCGGACACCCTGCAGCGGGAAACCACGATGGGGCTCGTCGGGCGCAGCGCGGACCCTCCCCCCAGACCGATGCCAGTTCCCGACGGGCGGCCTGAGACCTCGCAATTGTCCACGCGCTGTCCGCCGTAGTGTAACAGCGCCAGGGAACCGTTGTGGACACGCAGGTCCCGAATGACGCAATCCTCCGCCCCCCACACGATGCCTTCTATTATTGTCAACCCTGGACCAGCCCCCCTCAGAACGGTGCGAGGCTTCATTCTGACTTCCCCTCGGAAGACCCCGGCGCCGACATCCACCATGTCTCCCGGGTCAGCAGCCTCCATCGCCGCCTGCACGGTCCTCGCTGCCGAGCACGGAGTCGTGTAAGGGCACCTATCGGCGCCGTCCAGGGACACGAAATGGGTGTCCGCAGCTCTGGCCACGGGCAGGGAGGCGATGCCCAGCACTACAACAGCATGAACTACCTTTACGTACATTCGCGCTTCCTCCGCCTTGGATCCCTGTGCCGCACCCCCGACCGGGCGCGGCTCATTCGACCCACCATTGGCCCCGATGAAGGACGACCGCGTCCTCGAACTTGGTGCCGTTCTCCAGGACGACGTTCAGGGTCGCACTGGTGCCGCTTATGTCTATCGTGCAGAAATGCCGGGCCTTGATGGCCTTGCCGGGATAGGCGGGATAATTGACCCGCTTTGGATTGTCGTACCCGGGGGTGTGAAGGTCCTCGTCCCGGACGGCTCCCCCGGTCACAATATAATGGACCCAGTACGTCCAGCCCGGGCGATTGGCCTGACTGCGCTCGTAGAAATGGTTGTGCCCGCTTATGACAAGGTCCGCCGGGTACTTCGCGTCCTCGAACAATGGCGCGAGCCACCTCCTCACATAATAAACGTCCGTCTTGTCGCTGTCGCTGCCATAGCGATGAACCGGGGAATCCGTGTACGGGGGGCAATGAAGCAATACGACAACCCACAGCGCTGACACCGCCCCCGCGGACCGAAGCTGGGCTTTCAGCCAGTCGTACTGCCTGCTGTCGTAGTCCGGCGGCTGCTCCTGGGGGTCCACCGGGTCGAAGTCTATGTTTGTGTCAACGACAATGAAGTAGCACCCCGCGTCCGCAAACGAGTAGAACCTCTCGGGCAGGTCCGGGTGCCCCGTGGGGACTGCGAACAGCTTTTTATAGTTGGTGACGCCGCTGTCGTCGCTGTACTCGTGGTTTCCAATGCTTGGCCAGAGGGGCAGGCTGCCGAGGAGACCCGACGCGGGGTCGAAGAAGTGGGGATGCCACTGCTCCTCAGCCCCTCCAGCGTTCACGAAGTCCGCCGCATGAAGGACGAATCGCGGCCGTGGGGGGTCGGCCGGCTCGGGCGGGGCAGCGGGGCGCTCCAGAGTCCAGGTGTGGGTGAGCATCCGGTTGACTACCCGGAAGTGGTCCCCTTGGAACACCGCGGAGCTTCCGCCCCGATTGTCTCCATACGCCAGAAAGCGGAAATTGCTTCCAGTGGTCATCGTGGTGTAGAACGTATTGTCCTGGCTGTAATTGGAGCCGTGCCGAACCCTGTAGTAGTAAAGCGTATTCGCCGTAAGCCCCGTGAGCGTCACCTCGTAGATGTAGATGTTGAGGTTCCCGAGCTGCACCGGCGTCGTGTCGAACGAGACGCTGCTGTAGCCCGGCTGCGCGCCCCAGTCCACGTACCCGGTGCCGGTGCTCGTCGTGTGGAACATGATCGTCGCGCGGTCGCTGCCGATGTTCTGGACGTAGGGCTTGAGCGACAGGTGGGGGTAATGGTAACCGATGTCAACTTCGTCCGCATCCGTCCAACCCCATCCACCGCCTTGCCTGACATTAGCGCCGGCGCTGGTGGTATGATTGTTCAATCCCGCGGCGCTCGCGGACCTTGAGCCGCCGTTGATCAGCGCGCAGTATTGGTCAAGGAAGAACTCCCGGTAGCCAGCATAGGGCCCGGCAGTCAGGAGCTTGTTATTGTCCCCGATCGGCGGGGGCCACACCCCAGGGACGTTCTCCGGACAATGCCAATACCCGTTGTACCCTGCGAGGGTAACAGTGCTGTTGGAGACCGATATGCCCCGGACGCTGCATTCGGTCAGGAGGTTGTCGGTGACTCGCTGGCACGTGCTGTACTGCACGTTGATGCCGACACTGGAGTCGTAAACCGTGTTGTTGGTGATCGTCGTGTTCGCGTCGCCGGCCTCGTAATAGTAGATGCCGTGCCAGTTGGAGTCACGAATCAGGTTGTTCTTGCAGTGGACGTTCGCGCCGAACTGGACCATGATGCCGTAATACATGACACCTTCGCCAAGAATGACGTTGTGCTCGATGGGGTTGGCGAGAGACTGCAGGCAGTTGATGGGGCAGACGCCGAAACGCGTCTTGCAGTACTGGATCTTGGAGCCATCGGCTGAGCCGTTGGAACCGGTAAGGATGTACAGGGCGCTGGTGTAGTCCCCGTCCGGGGCGCCGGTCGGCTCTCCGTAATCGTCGTCGTGGGCCTTGGTGAAGACCACGTATTCCGATTCCGGGCCCTCCGTCCCTGCCTTGACCGTTCCACCCGTGGTCACGTATATAGCGGTGACAGGGTTCAGCTTGACGATGGCGCCCCGCTGTATGGTAAGGACGCCCGAGACTATGACATCGCCTGTGACCCAGTAGGTCACCCCGCAAACCCAGGTGTCGCTGCCGATAGGGCCGGTCTTCTCGACTGGGGGATCCCATGTGACGGGATACGACCCGTCGGCGTCGCCGAGGTAGGAGAATGGCAGCGATTCCACGAAGTACGCCGACCCGCTCGACGGGTCTTTGAGAAGGCGCTTCTCGCCGAGCGTTTGCTCCGGGGGCACGCCGCGGGGAGACGAATCCCTGACCTCCGACACCGAGAAGGCGTGGACCATATCCGGCCCTTCGCCGGCAGCTCCCGCCGGGCGGTGGAAGGAGATGCAGCCGCCGGTGGATGGAGGACTCATTAAATCCGGCACAGAAGCGTTGATTTCTTCACCGTCAACGAGAACTTTAAGTCCAGAGGCGGCCAGGTACTCCTCAAGGTTCATCTCGGTGTAGAGGTAGAGGCGGGTCCTTCCCGCATCGAAACCGGCGGGGAGGACGGGTCGCTGGGCGATGATGAGGTTCTGGTGGAAGCCGCCTTTTTCGGCCACGTATTCGAGGTCGTAGCCGGGTCCGAAGGCGCCGGGAAATCGCACCGTTGACGGAGAGCCGGGAACAATGAAACCAGTCACGTCCGGATTCAACACGCCGAGATGAGCCTGGCTTGCGCCGTCGGAGATGATCAGATAGGCCGCACGGAGAAGAAGCTCATCACCGTCAACGAGGTATCGAAGCCCGGGGCCGACCGTCTTTCCGACCGAGAGCCAATATCCGCACCGGTCAACGATGAAGCCGTCCGGCGTCTCTCGCCATTCCGCAACCGAGGGCACCAAGTTGCCGCTTTGGTCCCGGTAGCAGAGGCCGGAGGCTTTTTCGTGGATGTACGATTTGACCGGGTCCACCGTCCTGGTTCCGTCGGGATCGGTTGTCTTCAGCTCGCGCACGATTTCTCACACACGGGTGTGGTCGTCGCGCTCCTCAATCAGCTCCACGGCTGGATGCTCGGCGATGACGCGGGTTGTTGAAGTGGCGTCCACGGCTGGCTCATCGGAGATGTTTGCCCTAATCTGCCCCCCCCGAAGGAGTTGCACCAAACAAATGGCAATTCCCGAGACCACAACCAAGGCGATAACTATCCCCCTTTTCGACTCGATCCCTTTCATGGTAGTGCCCCTCCATTTGGCTTGTTACCAGACTACAGTTTCCCTTTTCTTTCCCCCGGGGCGATAATGCGCCCGCTGTAGTCCGTTGTCAAGGATTTTTTGCGGTTCGCCCGTAAGTCCACACGCATGGAGGGCGAGGGTCAATGTGGACGGACTCGCACAGTTCGCTGGGGCGGGGAGAGGCAAGGCTCCGTGACGATTTTCGTTCCCCGGGGCGTCGGGGTTCTCTGCGGCGGGCCTTTTCCGGAGGCGGGGAGTTGCAGCATGCTACTTGACCCATAAGCGGGTCACTGGATTGTCAAATCGGCTCCATCACGGCTTTCAAGCGTATTCGAGGGGGCGCTTGTTCGGAAACCGCGCGGAGGACGGCTTCGGCTTCCTCGGTCGTCCCGCAGATTCCGAGAAGGGTTGGGCCGCTCCCGCAGAGGATGACGCGGAGGCAGCCCGATTCCTCAAGCGTCCGTTTCAGGTCTTTCAGCGCTGGCTCTTTTTGGAAAGCGACTCTCTCGAAGCTGTTGAAGAGCGACGAGCACACGCCGCTCAAATCCCCGGACTCTATCGAGCGCAAGATAGCGCTGACATCCGGACCCCGCATGTCCTCTGGCTCGAGCGCCGCATACATTTCCGTCGTCCTGAATCGGCATTTCGGAGTGACGAGAACTCCGCTGAACGTCACCCTGCTCCGAATCGGTTTCACAATCTCGCCCCTTCCCGTGCACAGAGCGGCGCCGCCCTCGATGAAAAACGCAGCGTCGCTTCCGAGTTCCGCCGCCAGAGACCTCAAATCATCGGGTGAAAGCCCCGCCCCGAAAAGCTCATTCAGAGCTAAGAGACAGCACGCGGCGTCGCTGCTTCCTCCGCCAAGCCCAGCCGCCACCGGAATGTTCTTCTTGAGTTCCAGCGCCACTCCACCCTTCGCCCCGGCTTTTCGGAGAAGGAGTTCCGCAGCCCTGAACGCCAGATTCTCTTCGAGGGGTCCCTCGACGTACTCTCCGGCCCAGCGCAACGTAATGCTGGCTCGCCGCTTCTGAACCGTCAGTTCATCGAAGAGCGTTACGGTCTGCAGGAGGTTCTGGACTTCGTGGTATCCGTCGCTCCGTTTGCCAAGAACCTTGAGAAAGAGATTCACCTTCGCGGGGCATCTTATTTTTATCGCCCGTTGGGTTCTGCCGACGATCAATCGCTCAAGGTATCTCGCGCTCATGCTTTCAATTTTGCTCCGGGCCTGGCTCCGGTTTCGTGCCTTCGGCGTTCAGCAGCAGGGCGATCCGCCAAGTGCCGCGTCAGGCCGTCTTCTCGTGCGTGCCGCTCAAGATGGTTTCGGGCTTTGCCTTCGCACGCTCCTTCTCGCTGCGCAGGAGCTTCAAACCGAGCACGAGGACGAAGATCGCGCCGAACAGGAGCGTCTCGTGAGCCAGAATCCCGATTGTCCGAAGGCTGAATATCTCCGCGTACGTGTCCTTGTGCAAATCTATGAAAATCTCGACGGGAATCTTAAAGCTCCTTTGAGTGAAGGGCCAGAGGAAGGGAATGCCCAGTGGCGGGCGAAAATCCTTGCCCAGTAGGTCGAGCAGGATGTGCGACGCCATGCACGAAAAGACAATCATCGTGCGCCGCCCCCCGTGCGGCGTTCGCAGGAGTTTCAGCACGCCGAAGGCGACTGCCGACAGGATGACCGCAAAGAGGAGCGTGTGAGTCAGGTGCCGATGAAATCGGTTGGCGAGGTCGAGCCTCCCAAACAGAGCCGGAATGAAATCCGCATCCGCCACGGAGGCGAAGAACATGCAGACCACGAGCCACTGCCACGACTTCAAAAAGCGTCTTCTTTCCGTCGTGGCGGCGTGCATGACCGCTCCAGCTAAAGCATGTCCGAAAGGAGTTGGCATAAGGTAGTGGGGTCTATCCCTTCTGTTCCCGGGGGACTGACCGCCGAGAACGCCGAGACCGTAGAGAGAGCAGCGCCTATGGGAGGCAAACCCGTTGTGCCCTCCGCGGACGCCGCGGCTCAATCCGCAGTCCAGTGCAGTGACCCAACATTGACAACCTACCGCCCGTGAGTGAGTGCGTACTGTGCGGTCCAGTTCTGGGTTTGCAGCGGGCGCTCTCGGAACGGTCTCTCCTGCTCCTTCGCGAGCCCGACGTCAAAACTCTACTCCATTGTGGCGGGATGTCAAGCCTTCTGCGGATTCTCTCGACGAGAAATGCTGTGGATTGGGTTCCGCGCGGATTGCCGAGCGCTTATGCTTTTTCCCTGCGTTCGCCGCGTCGCCCCTACTGCACGCCGACCCTGTAAAGCCGTGTCGGAGAGGAAAGCCCGTCAAGGTCGTTGAATCCGAGCAGCCACCCCGTTCCTCCGTGCGCGGAACCGAGCGGAAGCCAGTCTCCTCCTGGTTCGTCCTGGTAATAGACCTGATACATTTTGCCCGAGACCGTCGTCCAGAAAAGCCCGACCCAGCGATCGCTCCCTTCGGTCCCAATTCTCACGTGTTCGACGCGGAAATTCGATGTTTCATCGGTTGGGTCAGTTCCCGCGAGAACCTCGTCTCGGTCGTTTTGGCCGTCGCCGTCGGAATCTGCCAGTTGAGGATTCGTGCCGCGCTGATATTCTTCGCTGTTCAAGAATCCGTCGGCGTCCGGATCGCCGGAGGCGCCGTTGTCGCCCGTGGCGTCGTTCGGATTCAGAGACACTTCAATCTCCCACCAGTTCGGGAGACCATCGGCATCCTTGTCGAACCTGACGTTCAGCGGGAAATAGGAATTTGTGTTATTGTCTTCGCTGGCTTCCGCGACCTGTCCATCGGCGTCGGCAACCGCGCAGAGGTAATAATTCCGCTCTGCAACGACGGAAGGGACGCTCACGGAAAGCGTGGCTTCATGCTTCTGGCCGGGGTTGAGCGAGGGGACACGGGCGCTGCCCAGAAGTATGTCCTTCGGTCCGATTCCGCTATTTAGCGCAAGGTAGAACCCCAGCAGGCAACTCCCGATCGCACGTGCTCCGCTGTTCTTGACGGTCGCCCGAACCTCGATGCTCTGGTGCTCGAGGGCGGATGACGGTCCCTGCACGTCGGACACGACGAGGTCGCCGTCCTTCGGGTAAATGAAGCTGATGCCCGCGACGTCGCCTTCCTGCAACGTTCTTTTCGTTTCGCCGTTTGTGAGCGAGTAGAACATCACGTGGCCGGAATACGCGCGGTCTGTAAGATCGTCGAGCGAAAGGGCATGCCCCGCCTCGTGAAGCAGTGTGCTGTGAAGGTCGTAGGACGCGAAGGGGATTGGGGTCGCTGTTGACCACCGCAGTCCGAAGCCTATCGTTGTCCTGACCGCCATGTCGAATTCAACGAGGTAATCCCCCAGAACGCTGAACCAGTAGCCTGTAACGGCGAGACCAGCCCCTATGTTCTCGTCGGTCCAGCCGACGACATTACGCTCGTCCCTGAAGTCGAGGTTTGGGGTATAGGCTGCGGTCTCTCCGCGGTAGAAAAAATCCATGTAGCTGCTCGGCACGTCCTCCCATTTCTGAAACGCCCCTCTCGCGGCGTCCACATAGGTTTTCATCGGAATGCTGTCCGGAGGGGTCAAGCCCGTAAAAACGTAGAAAGATACCGGAAGGTCCCGGTCGCGCCACTTATAGCCCGAGTACGCGTACCCCGCAGAAGGCGCCGTCGCCGTCGGCTCATCGGACACGCCCAGGACCGAGGCTTCTTCGTCCGCGGTCTCGGCTGCCTCAGCCGAACTCCCTTTCGCGGCCGCGGGCTGCCTCACCTGAATCTCGGAAATCAACGAGGCAAATTCCTCGATGGGCAAAGCTTCCTCCGCAGCAAGCGGCCTGAGCTTGTCCCCACCGGCTTTTTGCTCGCGGAATCGGCGGGCCTTTCCGAGCTTGTCTATGACGAACTTCCTCCCCGTGGAAGGCTCCGTAACGACATCGAACTTTCCCTGCGTCCATCCCACAACGGGGCAGAACGAACTCGGATCGAGGCTCAGGAAGACAATTGCCTCCTCGCCTCTCTCAAATTTTGGGATGCCGGGAATTAGCTGTCCCAGGTTCTTCCCCGGGGGCAGTCCTCCCGGCAGTTCGACCGCGATCGTTTGGCTGTCAACCGACCCGCGGAGGAGCGCCTTGAGCTTGAGCGTGACCCGAGTGCGTATCCTGGTGTGGGCATCGTTCCAGCTTGCTTCCTCGCTCACGACCTCTCCGTGAACAATGAGGTCGGAAAGCTCTGTCAGTTCCTCCAGCCCGAGGTCCATCAGAACAGTCGGTTCAGTCGGACGAAGAAATCCGCCCGAAAATGCAAGAACAATCAGCAAAAAGCCTACTCTCAGTGGTCGCAGCATTACTCTCCTCGATTGGCAGCCCTTCTATTGAACGGCCTTCCCTCGGCGCAGCTTACTTTTTTTGTGTGCCATCTACGCTGTAACGCGATTTCTGTGGGGAAAGCTCCCGGCGGCGTTCGGGAATTCCACGGGCTGCGGGGAGCAAGCAACGTGCCTGCCCCCGCCGAATCCTTGTTGGAGAGCGTCCTTATTTCGTCGCCCCATTTCTGCCGGACGTTCTCGCGCAGTCTTATTTCCCTGACCGGATCGCCTCGAAGAGCGCTCGAAAGCATGCAGCGCTTCCCAATGCATTATCCCGCCCCTGCTTTCCGCCGCTCTCAAGTGCTTTGTAGGCCTCGATGAACTGCCCGAAACCGCACCAGGTCGTCTGGACCATTCCCAGAGCTCTTTCCGCGACCGCCTTATCCTTGTCCTTGCGAACTTCACGGACGTGTGCCAACTGAGCCAGCGCTACCGCGGAGTTCCTCCACGGGCAAGCCACCACCCCGAAGCCTTTCTCCGCGAAGAATCGCGGCGTCTCGTGCGCCTTCTCGTAATGCCAGTCGCAGATGACGATGTCCTTCGGAACGCGGTCAATCGAGGGGTGAGTCCCGTTCTCGCTCGCCTCCCATTTTCCTATTCCGGTCGCTTTGCCGTCGAGGAAGCGGTCGCCCCACATCCACATCCTGCACCCCTTTTTCTTCAGGTGATCGTGGAGAAGAGTTACTTCTCCCGCGAAAAGCTCCGCCACGTCCTTTCCTCCGCACCGCGAACAATCCTTATCGCCGACAATGAAGACCTCGTCCATCCCCACGTGGAACGATTTCGCCTCGCACGCCTCGACGAGCTCGTCCATCAGGTCAAACAGTACCTTATGAACCTCCGGGTGAAGGGGACAGTAGCTCCGGCAATAAATTCCCTCGTTTCGCGGATACTTGCCCGGCGTCTCGTCGAATTCGGGATGCTTCGTGAGGAGCGCCCCCGTGTGTTCCCGCCACGATTGATGCCCCAGGCAGTTAATCTGGGGGATAAGTTCAATCCTTGCCTCTCGGCACGCCTTTGCGATTTCCCGCACCTCCTCTCTCCCCAAAGCTCCCGGATTCGCGAACTCTGCTCGCGACTTGTAGTCGTACTGATAATTAAACTCCATGATCAGCGCGTTGACTCCTTCTTTGGGGAGAACCGCGCGGATGAACTCGAGGCACGCGGCGAGGTCTTTTCTCGCGGGGACACTGCAGTGCAGCCCCCGCACAGGGAGCACCTCTTGCTCTTCGCCAAAACTCAGAAGCGGTACTGTAGCCAGCAGCGAAAACGCTCCAACGATTATTCGTTTCATGGTCTTCCTCCACAAGTGCACGATTTGACAAGTACGACGACGTATGCAGCGCCGCTCTTTTGGGATGAGATGGACAGGATGAACAGGATTTCGACGTCCCGATGGGGAGGCCCGACGACCTCCGTGCTGACGAAATCACCTGCTCAACCTCTTTTCATCCTGTTATCCTGTCCAAGAACATGTCACCGAGTTTAGGAACCACAGCACCAAAGCCCTATCCACGGCCCCAGTGGGGGGGATGCACGCGGCAATTGTTTTCGGCCCTTGGTTGTTGGCC
The DNA here is from genome assembly GCA_964516325.1 of uncultured Verrucomicrobiota bacterium. Taxonomy (GTDB): domain Bacteria; phylum Auribacterota; class JABMQX01; order JABMQX01; family JABMQX01; genus CAZFAP01. The sequence goes on along the minus strand of CAZFAP010000170.1, from coordinate 190 downwards.
CGTACAATACCAATTGCCCGCACCTCGCCACAAGCCCGGCCTTTGCGCATTCCGTCACCATTCGCAATTAAGAGCCTTCCCGTTCCACTGAGGATGGCTGTGCCCCCGAGCGCTCGGGTGCTTAGGGGGCATCGGGGTTAACGCGTCGAGTTGGTTGTTTTCGAGCCCAGGTGATGGTATATTAAGCGTG
>CAZFAP010000169.1:0-10635 GCA_964516325.1 uncultured Verrucomicrobiota bacterium | reverse complement strand
TTCCCCAAAACCGCTCACAAATCCTCCACTCCCCTCGGAATCTCCACCATCCTCCGTTATGGCAAAACTTCAGTAGGAGGTCTCCCAGAATATGAACGCTGCCTCGTTGACAAATGCCGTCCAGGAACGGACTCGCATCCGTCGTGAAGAGCCGGGGTCCCAGACTCCGCCAATTCCGTCGGCGGTGCGGTCTTCTGATCCACGGCTGTTCCCCTGCTCACCATAGACGACCGGCTTGCCGAACCGCTTGTCCTGCTTCGCCCGACTTTCCGTGACGCGGTCGGACTCCAGTTCGTTTTCGTTTCCGTACCAATGCGGGGCCCTGAGGTCAATTCCGTCGAGCTCCGGTCTCTCCCAACTTGTGGAGATCGGTTTGCGGTAGGGGTCAATGGACTTCAGGTAAGGGATCATGACTTTGTACCACTCGTCGGAAGCCTTCTGCTCGTTGAGGAACTCCCAGAAGTCCACGTACGCGCCCCAACGGTCCACGGTATATTTCAGAGCTCGTTTCGCCTTTGCCATTCCTTCGGGGTTTTCGGGGTGCTCGTTGAAGGCGTTGGTGAATCCGAACATACCGTAGAAGTTGCGGATTCCGTACTTGCGCCTCATCTTGAGCATCTCGTCAATCATCATCGCCTGGTCCCAACGGACGTTGTCGAACGTGACGGCGTCGGGGTCGTCCTCCTTTGCAAAGAGCTTCAAGGAGAAGTTGTTCGGCGAGAAGCGCCAGAGGTTGAAGCCGGCGCGCGAGTGCCGCCCAAAATGAACGTCCCAGTTCTGCGGGTTCATGGAAGGACCTCGTGCGAACATCGCGCCGGGCGGCGGCTTGGGTCGTCTCCCCTCGGGGTCCGGCCGGAAGGGACCTTCCATCGAGGACGAGTCCATCGCGGAGCCGTTGTGGTTGTGATCGAAGATGCCGTCCTGGAAGCCGATGGGGAAAAAGGGGCTTCCATCCTCGAAGACGAACCGGTACGGATTTGCCGGGTTGCTCCGCACCCAACCTTTCTGGCGGACGCGCCCCTCGACGACACGGAACGCCCCTGTGCCGGAGGCGCTGTCCCCTTTGTTGTTCCGGAAGACGTAGCCGAACTTCCATTCGCCGATTTCGCTCGGCGCGTACCTCGCCTTCCAGAGGTCGGCTGGCTCGCATCGCCATATCGCGGTTTCGACCATCCGTCCCTGGCCATCAGTGTGCTTTCAGATAATCGGTTTCTGCGGTTTCGAGGAGCCGTAGAAGAAGCCGCCGACGGTGTACCGTTTGCCGCTCGGGGAAGTGAACTGCGCTTCGATCGTGACGTCCCAGGTCGGGTTGCCGTACTTTCCAGCGTGCTGAAACGTTAGCTCGAAGACCTGATACGGCATCAGCTTGTCCGTATTCTGGCTGACCTTCACGTCGAGGGCAGCGGCGGGCGTGGATGCTGCGAGGATTGACACGAGCCACGCTGCCAACACTACCCATTCTGCTCTGCAACCACAGCGAATCATTGGTTGTCTCATACCGACCTCCTTTTTTGGCGACATTAGCGAACCCACCGGGGGACAACAAACTATCCGGTCAATCCTCTTATCCTGTCCGAATTCTTCTTCTCGGACAAGATGCTCCGCAGCGCAGAACAGGCTCGCCGAAAGCACATCGCTTAGTCTATAATAATCACGGGTTCGGACGGTAATCCAAGGTAGCGAACATATGTCCAACCATAAGAGCTCTGTCCACGACACCAGTGCCACGAGCGGCCGGCATTTCCGTGCGCGGCTGGGCCAGCTTCTGAAGATGGCGACTGGGAAGGCGAGCGTGTGGCTTGCGTTCGTCTCAGTCTGCACCTGGCTCAACTCGGGCGGCGCTCAGGCTGCGTCTTTCTGGGTCCATCCTTATCTTCAAAACGTCACGGAGAACTCCATCGTCATTTGCTGGGAGACCGAGGCGCCCGCCGATGGCACGGTCGAATACTGGGCGGAAGGGAGCCAGAGCAGTTCCATCATAACCGTTGATGTGGCTCAACGACAGGAGGTTCGCCTCACTGATTTGCAGCCCGGGACGGGCTACGGCTATCGCGTGAGAATGCCCGCCATAGGCGAAGGCACGTTTTTCACCGGCGGGTTCCGGACCGCCCCAACGGAGGACGCCGCGTTCACCTTGGTCGTCTATGGGGATTCGAGAGAGAGCGACGTGGACGACGAGGACCACAAGCAGGTCGCGGATGCGGTCCGGGCGATCAACCCAGCCTTCGTCATCCACACCGGAGACATCGTCGCACTCGGTTATTCAGGATTCTTCTGGGACCTCTTCTGGAGGACGGTTGCCCCCGCCGACGGCGAGAGAAGCCTTGCTGGCAATACCGTCCTGTACCCCGCCCTCGGAAACCACGACTACATGGGCGCCGCAGGGAAATACAGCGACGAGGCGGTTCTCAAGCACCGGTCGTACTTTGTCCTTCCGCCGAACGGCTTGGAAGGCGAGCATCCGGGATGGAGCGAGCGGTTCTATTCCTTCCGCTACGGTCCGGCTTTCTTCATCGTCCTCGATTTGAACAACGACTCCGATCCGGACTACAAGCTTTACAACGCGTTCGAGGATCCTCGCCCGCCGGACATTCATCCGGGCAGCCCGCAGTATGAGTGGTTAGTCAACCAACTCAAGACCGCTCAAGCCCTTTACCCCTTCACCTTCGTTTCCTTTCATCCGTCACCGTACAGCTCGGGACCGTGGGGGAAAAGTTCCTCGTTCAGGATGCGTTTTCTCGACCCCCTGTTCCGGCAATACGGCGTGGACGCGGTCTTCAGCTCGCACGACCATTTCTACGAGCGCTGCCAGACGTACGTGGACGATTATCGCATCCTGTACTTTGTCTCCGGCGCGGGAGGGGCGGGGAGTCTCGACAGCCTCTACGAGCAATGGACCGGCTGGGACGCTATCGGGTCGTGGATGTGGGATGAGGTCAACCAGACTTTCCATACGAAGGCTTTCGACAGGTCCTCTTTCAGCTTCCTGAAGGTTGAGATTGCCCCGCTCGAGAACGGCGCCTGGCAGGCCACATTTTCCGGGACACGCCCCAACGGTGAAGTGTTTGACATGGTTCGGATCACGCGACCCTGGCGCCATATCAGTTTTTCGGAGACGGTGAGGCTGTCGTTCGATTCGAGTCCGGGCAAGACCTACGAGATCGAATATTCCGATGGCCTGCCGGGCGCCGAGATGCTGTGGCAGCCGTTGGGTGCGCCCATTCTTGCGGACAGCCCATTCATCCGCATCGTGGACGACGGGACGCACACCGGTGTGTCTCCGGCAGACCCGTCGCTCCGTCATCGCTTCTATCGCATCCGCGAGGCGCCTTGAGACTGACTTGAAGCGCCATTGCCGTGCCTTCACGCGGACAGCAGTGGCGGAACGCGCCGAATGAAAAACAGATTCGCGTTTGCCCGCGTTGGACCGACCGAACCGTTATGCCAGAGCTTTCTTCAAGAGAAAGAATCCTGAGAACCCTCCGCCACGAGCCGACCGACCGTGTCCCTATCTCGACCTATGAGCTGGTCGCTTGGAACCGAAATTCCTGGGAGAATCAGGAACCGTCCTATTCACGGCTGATGGAGGTAATTCGCCTGAGGACCGACTGCATCTACATGCTCCAGCCCGATTGGAAAGCCGCGCCTGTGCCCGGAATGGAGGTTCAAACGTGGCGCGACGGAAAAAGCACGTTCGCCCGCACGACTTATCGCACGCCGAAAGGCAGCCTTACCTCCTTTCACCGCGTGGACGATGACCTTCATACCCGCTGGACGCTCGAGCATCTGCTTAAGGACATCGAGGACATTGACCGCTACTGCACAATCCTGTACGAGCCGCCGGAACTCGACATGACTCACTTTGCCGCCGAGAAGAAATCGCTCGGAGAGAATGGGGTCATGATGATAAGCGTGGACGACCCAGTCTGTCTGGCGGCGGAGCTTTTTGAAATGGGGCAGTTCCTCGTGCATGCCATCTCGGAGGAAAGGCGGATAAGGCGCTTTCTCGACGTGATACACGAGCGACAGATGGAATGTCTCCGAAGAATTCTCCGGTGCGATGTCAGCGACGTCATCTTTCGCATCTGTGGTCCGGAATACGCGACGCCGCCTTATTTATCGCCCGACTACTTTCGGAAGCACGTGACTGGCTATCTGAAGAAGATGTGCCGGGCAATCCGGGAAGCTGGCGGATTTGCGAGAGTCCATTGTCACGGGAAAATTGCCAGAGTCCTCGACCAGATCGTCGAGGCCGGGGCAGAAGGACTTGACCCCATCGAGCCTCTGCCCGACGGAGATATCGAGATGGGGGATGTGAAAAAGCTCTACGGGCAGCGGCTCTGCCTTTTCGGGAACATCGAGCTTCGGGAACTCGAGCACTCGACCCCGGAAAGAATAGACGCGCTCGTCAAAAAGGCCATGGACGAGGCGAAGGAGAGTGGGGGATTTGTTCTGATGCCGACAGCCGCTCCGATCAACGTCCCTTTATCGAGGAAAACGGAGCGCGACTATATCCAGCTCATCGAAAGCGGCCTTAAGTACGGTGTGTACTGAGAGAGGGACATCCCTTCGCTTGGAATGTCAACCAACCCCGGAGCGGTCACCCATCCAACCGGGATGTCTCTCCGCCTCGCCGCTCCCAAAAACCGGTCACTGAGGACGGCAACTCGGGCACGGCTTGTATTTCTGCTTGGCAGCCGCCGTGTTCGTCAGCCGATGACCATGTCCGTGCAGATGGTGGCAGCCTTCTTTGTGATAGTGACTCCCGCCTCGTCGAACATAGACTGTCACGCCCGCATCGGCTTCCGTTTTCGGGGCGCGCTCGTCCGTCGTTTTCGTCTGTGCTTCCGCGGGCGAATCGTCAATCCCGGCTCCCTCCGAAACCTCACGAGAGCCTCTGAACTTCCCGAAGGCATACCCCACAAACAGTCCAACTGCGAGACCTGCGATGATCCACGGGAGATGCTCGATCATGTTTCCTCTGCCTTCTCTCTTTGGGTGCTCGTTCTCGGAACCAACCCTACCACCCCTTGGCAAACAAGAAATTACCTTTCCTGACGTGCCAGTCAGCCCCCTGCCCTTTCGAACGGCAAGGCGCCAACTACCTGCATCATTTCTACTATATCCGTTTTGCCTTAGAAATCAATCGGAATTTCAGGATTCTCGAACCGCCGACCCCTCCGTGCTGACGGGATGACGGAGTCGTGACACTGCCGCGATGCCGCATGCACTCGGGCGGGCCATCGCTTGCCTCCCGCGACTCCTTTGCCATTGGTCCCACGCGAGAGCGTTCCACCACCCGAGGAAAGCACGGAGAATTTAACCGTCGGCTTGGCGATTGTCAATTGCAAAAGCCCATCAAAGAAAACTATCATCCTACCGGTTCTCGCGGGCGAGATTTGCCCCTCTGCGGGCGCCAGGTCCGAATCGGATAACGGGACGAATAGGACTACCCTGTGCATCGTGTAGGTCCTGTTAAAAGAGGAGGAAATTCCGACAGGATAACAGGATTGACCGGGCGATCGGAACGTAGGGTCCCGTCGAACACGCCCCTCTTCGGAAGCGGGTTCAGGGATGCAAGGAGGTGTTTATGAAGTTTGCTTTTTTCGGATGCTTGCTGTTAGCAACCAGCGCGACCGCCGCTGAGCAAGTTGCTTTTTCCCCGCCGTCATTTGTTTCCGTCGGTTGGCAGGAACTGAGCAGCCAGGCGACGGGCTTTTTCCGCACGGAGAGAATCGGCAATCGCTGGTGGGTGATTGACCCCGTCGGAAAGGCCTTCTACGCCATCGGCACGGACCACGCGAATTACCGCGTTCACGCGTGCCAAAAACTGGGCTATGTACCGTACAACCGGAATTGCGAGAAATTGTACGGTTCCGAAGAAGCCTGGGCGAGAAGCACCATCGCTCGCCTCAAGGAATGGGGCTTCAACGTCCTGGCGGCAAATCACTCGAGGTCTCTGCGTTATCGCGGCTTGCCCTACATCGAATTCCTATCCCTTGGCAGCCAGTTCGCTTCCCGGGACAACATTGTCGAGAAAGTCCATTGGACCGGCTTCCCCGACGTATTCAATCCCGAGTTCAAGGACTTCTGCGAAGCGCGAGCGGCGCGCGTCTGTGCCACTCTCAAGGACGATCCTTGGCTTTTCGGCTATTTCCTCGACAATGAACTGGAGTGGTTTGGCAAGAACTTTAAGCCCTGGGGACTCTGCGACGAGGCCATGAAAAAGCCCTCCGGTCACTCTGCCAAGCGAGCGTTTCTGGAGTTCAGCCGAAGCCGCTACCCCACTATCGCCGACTTCAATCGTTCCTGGGAGACAAGATTCGGCAGCTTCGACGAGCTTTTGTCGGCGGGCGAAATCCCGTGCAAGGACGGAAGCACGGCAGCCAGAGACAAGACCGACTTCACTCGCCTCGTCGCAGAAAACTATTTCCGCATTGCCTGTGACGCCATCCGAAAATACGACCCGAACCACATGATTCTCGGCAGTCGGTTTGCAGGGGCGGCGCCGGAGATTTGGGACATCGCGGGCAAATACTGCGACATTGTCAGCCTCAACTATTACGGACGGGTTGACCTGGCGAGGAGGTATCCGTTGCGACTGGTTGACGACCTGACCCGGTGGCACAACCTCGCACGCAAGCCTCTGATGCTCACCGAATGGAGCTTCCCCGCCCTCGATTCCGGTCTGCCCTGCACGCACGGCGCCGGGATGCGAGTTGACACCCAGGAGCAGAAAGCCCTCTGCTTCGAGGTCTATCAAAGGACTTTCTTCGCCCTCCCGTTCATGGTCGGCTCCGATTACTTCATGTGGGTGGACGAGCCAGCGGAAGGCATCTCGGACACCTTCCCCGAAAACTCCAACTATGGGCTTGTGGATGTGCACGACAAGCCGTACACAGTGCTGACCGAGACCGCCGCGAGGATCAACAGAGAGGTCTATGGCATTCATTCCGGGCGCGAAGCCGACCCCGAATGGGCCCATCTTTTGCAGCCCTCTCCACCCGCCCCTTTGGAAGCCGCACAGACTTCTATCGAGGATGAGCCAAAAGGCGCTGGGGAAGTTGCCGGAACGACGTTCCGCGTCAGCAACGGGATTCTGACCCTCGAGGCAACTGCCCCCAATGGCGTGATTGACAATATTCTTTTTGCCGACACGCTCCTCGGGAGCTTCCGACCGCTCATCTGGCAGGAAGTTGGACAAAACCTCTGGGTTTCCCCCAACAAAACCGACGAAGTGCGGCGCTTCGATGAACCCGACAGAACAATCCTCGACGTTACGTCCTCTCTCGAAATCCCAGAAAGGACAGATGGTCCAAACAAACCAAAGGAGGGCATTGCCTCGTCGCCATCTCCCCGACCCCACGCCTTCCAATGTGCATATCGCTTTTGCCTCCCGAAGGGGAAGCCGCACTTCACCGCGAGGTTCCTCTGGATCAAAAACACGGACAAGGAGCCCTGGCGGATGAGAGCGTACTATTACTATGCAGAGCCTCGCATCGGCGGCGACTCATCCGACGACGATCCGCCTGTCGCCGTCCCGAATTATTATTTGAGAGTCGGGAGCTGGCGAGACAGGAAAACCGGGCAGTCTTACGGCGTCTTGGCGCCGGACAATAACACGTTCATCCATTTCTGGAAGGATGATGCAGGGAATCCGCACCCGGACGCTCGCGACGAGGTGGACGTTTGGCTCAGGCCGGGCGAGCGCTACGAGAAGCCCTCGTCGGGAGTCTTCATTTTTGCCGGGGCTCCCGGGGATGAGCGCCCCTGGCAAAAAATCTCCCGGCAACCAGCGCTTTCACAGAAGAAGGATTAACAAAACCGAAAGAAGGATGACGGCCATGAGAAGTCGGATGTTCTTTGCCCTCCCAGCCTTTTTCCTCTCGACTATTCTCGGGTCTAGCCATTGTGCGTCTGCGAGCCTTCTGCCCGTTCAAGCAGCGTCCGCGGAAGGCTCAGCGCAGACTGTCGCCACCGTCAAAGAGGTGCTTGAGAAGTTGACCGCGGCGGTTTCCAGTCTGCCACCAGGGCTTCGCCGCGCGAGGTCTCAATGGGTCAAAGAACGCCTGTCCCGAATGACGCAAAAGGGCGACGACTGCGAGGAGACTGTCAAGATTGCCGAGGACATGCTCGCTGCTATCCGATCCGGAAAGGACGCCTCCGAGGCCGTGCCCTGGTTGCGCGGCGGGATGTGGGAGGGACGCCGGATGCTCGACAACGGCAGGGTTGGTTTGTCCTTCGTCGCCACGAGAAGTGGGATCGGTCTTGAGAGTCTGTTCGACCTGCGTGCCGAGCGCGAACTCCTTTCGGGCTCGGCAGCTCCATTCTGGTCGCTCTCTCTCAGCGACGGCAGCGGAAAAGCCAAGGAGGTGAACAGCGTTGAGGGGTTTCGCGAGTTTCGCGCCGCGGAATCGCGTGGCGGCGTGCATGACGAGCAGAGTGTCCGAATGGAGTGGTCCCGAGTGCAGGAGGAAGGCTTGGACCAGGTCCACGTGACATGCCGCATGTCCCTCAAGGGCGCGAAAGTCTCGCTCGGCATGAACGTGGACAATCCCTCGACGACCTGGAGCATCAGGACGACCGTCTTTCCGCGTGTTCACCATGGGCAAATCGGAAATTCCGAGCAGGACGATTTCCTCGTCATGCCGCACGGCTCGGGCGAACTGCGCTCCGAGCCTATCAGGACGAAAGCGAGCTTCTCCGGCCGCTACCCGGGCGGTTGGTGTTCCATGCAGTTCCTCGCCCATTACGACTCGGACTGTGGGTTCTACGTGGCGGCTCACGACCCATTCGCCAGCACCAAGGACGTTGCCGTCAAGCTGGCTGACGGTTCATCAATGGAGATGTCCTTCGCATGGCCTGCTCCTGACTCCGGTGTGCCCGGCAACGACTGGGAGTGTCCGGGCGAAACGGTCCTTGAAGTTTTCAGCGGCGACTGGTTCGATGCCGCTCAAATCTACAAGGGCTGGGCGATGAGGGAAGCGAAATGGTGGCCCCACGACGAGGCTCGCGGACGAACCGACACGCCCCCATGGTTTGAGGAAATCGCCGTCTGGGCACTGACTGGCGGAAGCTCCGAGCAGGTCGTTGAGCCGGTCAAGAAGTTCGCCGAATACGTGGGCGTCCCGACGGCTTTGCACTGGTACAACTGGCACGTGATTCCCTTCGACAACGATTACCCGCATTATTTCCCGTACAAGGAAGGTTTTCCCCAGGGCGTGAAAGCTCTTCAGGAAGCGGGCGTCCGAGTCATGCCGTATATCAACGGGCGGCTGTGGGACACTGACCTCGACGATTTCAAAAACAACGCCATTCGCTTTTGCACAAAGGATGAAAAGGGGCAGCCGTACATTGAGGTTTATGGTTCGGGGGAAAAGCTCTGCCCAATGTGTCCGACGACGGAGCTCTGGCAGCGAACGGTTCAAGACCTCGTCCTGCGGCTCGTCAGTCCCGAGGTCGGCGTGGATGCGGTGTATATTGACCAGGTCGCCGCGGCTACCCCGTGCCTTTGTTTTGATGGAACCCACGGGCATCCTCTCGCCGGTGGGCATTGGTGGAACACGGGCGGCTACTGGCCCATGCTCACGGGGCTTCAGAAGAAGCTTTCCCAACTTCACCCCGAAAAAGCCCTCACGACCGAATGCAACGCCGAACCCTACGTGCACGTCTTCGACGGCTATCTGACGTGGCATTTCCAGTATCAGGATCAGATTCCGCTCTTCGCCGCCATCTATGGTGGGAAAATTCAGCTCTTCTCGCGAGCTTATCAAGGAGATTCGTGGAAAGGCCTTGCCATGCGGATGAAAACCGGGCAGGCGCTCGTCTTCGGCGAGCAACTCGGTTGGATCAACCCTGACGTGATTTCCGATGCTGAGTCCGGTGCGTTTTTGCGGCGCATGGCGAGATTGCGGTATGCGCTGCGGGACTATCTTGCGAAGGGCGAGATGGCGAGACCGCCGCTCCTCAAGGGGAACATCCCGACGGTCACTGCCGATTGGCAATGGGGCGGTAAGCGCCTCGTCACAACCCCTGCTATTCTCTCCGGCGCGTGGCGGGCAAAGGATGGAAGGCTTGCCCTGATTTTGGTCAACGTCAGCGATGCTGGCCAGAGCGCAGAGCTTGACTTCGATGCCCGCGCGTACGGTCTCGAGAACGCCTCTTCTCTCGTCGTGACTCCGCGAACGGAAAGCGGCGCCGGCGAAGCAATAAGCCAGCCTCCGAAATTCAAGAGGCCCATCCAGCTCAAGCCGCAGGATGCAATGGCGATCGAGATTTGGCGGGCGCGTTGATCTCGCGTGCTGCTTTGCATCCCGGTCGTGCAGTGCTTATCCGCGCAGGCGCCGCAGTGCTGTCCCAGCCAGCGAGACGACCCATGCCAGCCGGCTGCAAGACAGCATCACTTCGCCTGCTGCACCTGCACGCCTTCCTGTTGCAGCCCGTACAGCGTGCCGAGCTGGTCCACGTTCTTGCGCTGAAGTTCCACGTTGCTTGCGTTCAGATAGTCCGCCCAACGTGCCTGTTCGGCAGGACCTCCTGCGAGCCGCGCCTTTCCTCTTGTCTCAACCTGCTCTCTCGGGCCCAGGAAGGAGGAGCCGCGGTGGAAGGCGTAGCGGCGGTTGGGGTCACGAGCAA
>CAZFAP010000168.1:0-10672 GCA_964516325.1 uncultured Verrucomicrobiota bacterium | reverse complement strand
CGGGTCCCACTTGAGCGGTCGCTTATGCCAGTAGGCAAGGTTGCCGAGGTGGCAGACGGTAACCGAGCGGCAGCCAATCTCGACATCGCAGATAGGGAGCTGGCGACTGCGGACGCAATCGAGGAAGTTGCGGTAGTGGTTGTCGCTGTGGTAGAGGCGAATGTCTTTTTCGCCGAGAGGCTCCTTGCCAATTTCCTCGGGCTCCGCTTTGAAATGACCCCGGTTTACTTCGATCTTGCCCTTAGTGCCCGTGAAGAGGACGCCATTGGCGCCCTTGTGGTACATGACGACGCCGTTGGCGTACTTGTAGGTGAGGGTCTTGTACTCCTTGCCGTCGGGCGGGATAATCTCGACGGGACCCGTGTTATCCATGCCAAGACCCCACTGGGCGATATCGAAATGATGGGCGCCCCAGTCGGTCATCATTCCGCCGGAGTAATCTTTGTAATTCCGCCAGTTGGGGTAGAAATCGTAAAGCCCCGGCGGGCAGATTTCCTTGTTATAGCCGCGGAAGGGCGCGGGGCCCAGCCAGAAGTTCCAGTCTAAACCGGCCGGGACCGGCTCTTCGGGCAAATCGCAATCACGAGAGGGATCGCCGACGTCGACGTGGACCGTTTGAATTTTTCCGATGCGGCCGTTTCGGACCAATTCACAAGCCAAAAGGAATTCCTTCGAGGACCGCTGCTGGCTTCCGGTCTGGAAGATGCGGTTGAACTTCCTGACCGCTTTTGCCATCTGGCGGGCTTCGCGAATGGTCAGGGAAAGGGGCTTTTCGCAGTAGATGTCTTTGCCGGACAGAGCTGCCGTGATGGCCATGATGGCATGCCAGTGGTCAGGGGGGGCCATGATTACGGCCTCAATGTCTTTTCGTTGAAGGAGCTGTCGGAAATCCCCGTACACGTCGCACCCTTTCCAGGCGCCCGCTTTCTTTTCTGCGGCATAGCGTTTTTCAATCATGTCTCGCGCATTGTTCCGGCGGGCGGCTTCGACCTCGGCGACAGCGACAAATTGGGTTTCAGGGAAGCCCATGAAGGAGCGGAGAAGGTGCTGACCCTGAATGCCGGGACCGATGATTCCCATGACGATTCTGTCGCTGGGTGCGACACGCTTTTCTTCCGCTCCGGCATGGCATGCCATCACATACGGGGCGGCAGCGGCGAAAGCCGCAGTTTTCTTGAAAAAGTCGCGTCGGGTGATTCGATTCTGATTTTTCATATCCATAGCCTGTCTCCTATTGTACGAAGGGCTTTCTATGTCCCTCTTTGTTCCAGACGACGATATGTGGCATCGGAAGCACGGAGCCCGAGAGGCACAAGCAGGCTGCTTATCGGTCCAGAACGTGCTCCTCGGAGCGACTAAGAATCGGTGGCATTCTACCGCCTTGGCAAACAGCTAACAAGAGAAATGAAGGTAATCGCTGATGGACGCGGATGCATGACGGAGATGGGAAACATTGTCACTGGCTGCAACGAGGGCGCCGAGGCCAGGACCGAAGGGTTGTGTCGGAGGTGGACGGGATACTCAAAAAGCGAGTGAAGTCGGCGGCTCAAATGCGCTGGTCTTCGCGGACAATTTTCCGGCATCCGCCCTCGTTGCTGAGAGACCAATTGGGGAGCGGGGCAATGTCCTCGAGGCGATGCTGTTCTCCGATAGCCTTGAGCCGGTCATAGATGAGTTGCCAGGCACAATCCGTATCGGGGTTGACCTCGCATTTTCCGTCGTGGGAGCCGCCGCAGGGGCCGTTCAGGATATGCTTGGCACATCGGGCGACGGGGCAAATTCCGCCGAAGGAACCGACCCGGCATTGTCCGCAGGCAACGCATTTCTCCGTCCAGATTCCCTGCTCCTGAAGGATGCCGATGAACTGCGTGTCCACTCCGGGAAATACGGGCTTGTGGGGGAATCGCTCGGCGATGGCTTGCACGCCGGCGCCGCAAGCGAGGGAGAGTATGGCGTCGGCTTTGTCGAGGCTTTTCTGAGCTTCGTCAATGAAGGCGTCGTCGCACTGTCGCTCGATGGTCAGGTCCCGAATATCCTTCTCTATTCCGTCGAGGCGAAACGCCATTCGGAGGGCGGAGGCTGTCATTCCAGCTTCTCGCTCTCCGCCGGCGAGGCAGACGGTCACGCAGGTGCCGCAGCCGAGGACTGCGACTCGGCGGTACGGGGCGAGGAGTTGCTTGAGTTCTTTAACATTTTTCCTGCTTGCGACAATCATTCTACTTTCTCCGCTGTAACGCTGCTTCGAATCGGGGTTGGTCCCAACTCTCTGATTTGCTCCGTGAATTCGGTTACGATATTGGCGAAGGCCTGCCCCATTGCAGACGAAAGGTTGACCATGCGCAACCTCTCCGGTTCGATACCGATCTCGTCGAGAATCTTCTTGAGATGCTCAACTCGTCGTTTCGCGCGGAGGTTGCCTTCCTGGAAGTGGCAGCCGCCCTCGAGACAGCCCGCGACGAGAACCCCGTCGGCGCCGCCCTCCAGCGCCTGCATGATGTGCAGCGTGTCCACTTTCCCCGAGCAGGGGAGACGAACGATGCGGATGCTGGAAGGATACTGCGCGCGAAATACACCGGCGAGGTCTGCCGCGGCATAGGCGCAGTAATGGCAGCAAAAAGCGAGGATTCGCGGTTCAAATTCTTCCATCAGACGTCCCTATCCTGCTCCAACCATCGCCTCAATGGCGGCGGAAATCTGCGAATTCAGGAAATTATGCAATTGAATTGCCATGGCGGGGCATTCGGCAGCACAGCTCCCGCAGCCCATGCACCTGGCGGGGTCTATTTCGATCCGTCGGTGTTCATCGGCAAAGCTGACGGCGGGCGCCCCGTAGGGACACACTCTCATGCAGGTCATGCAGCAGGCGCATTTCTTTGGGTCCACCCAGGCGACTTCCCCGCCAACGACGAGAGTATCTTTGGAAAGGACTGTTGCGGCTCGCCCTGCGGCAGCCAAAGCTTGAGAGATGTTCTCCTTGAGGAATTTCGGCGAATGCGCTAACCCGCAGAGGAAGATTCCTTCCGAGGCGAAGTCCACCGGGCGGAGTTTTGGATGGGCTTCGAGGAAGAAGCCGTCCACGTCGAGAGGGAGCTTGGCAAGCTCGGAGATTTGAGCATTATCTTCGGCGGGAACGATTCCCGCAGAGAGGACGACGAGATCGGCTTTCAATGGCTTCCGCCGTCCGGTGATTGGGTCGTCAAACTCAACCATCAGCTCATCACCACCGGTAATCGTCGGGGGCGCCTCTTCGTCATAGCGGAAGAAAAGGACGCCAGCTTCTCTGGCTCTCTGGTACTCCGTCTCGTGATAGCCGTAGGTGCGCATGTCGCGGTAGAGGACAACCACGATCGCGTCCGGGCATTGCTGCTTGATTTTGAGGGCATTCTTGACCGCCTGAGCACAGCAAACGCGGCTGCAATAGGGGCGCTCTTCGTCGCGGGAGCCAACGCACTGAATCATCACGACCGTATCCCCGTTGCCGACGGCATTCTCGCCGGACGCTATCCGAGCTTCCAACTCCCTTTGAGTCACGACCCGCGGGTCGTAGCCGTAGAGGAACTCGTGCGGGATGAATTCCCGTCCGCCCGTGGCAACAATCAGAACGCCGTGCTTCACCTCGACATTGTTCCCGTCGGCGGTCGTAATGGTGCTTAGGAACTCACCCGCATGCCCTTCGAAGCCGACCAACTTGCTGCCGAGGTACACCTTTACTCTCGGATTACTCATGACCGCACGGACGAGCTTTTCCCGAAACGCGTCAATATCATTGCCTTCGAGGGTGTAATGGAGGTTGCGGAGCCCGCCGCCGAGTTGGCTCTCTTTCTCGACGAGGTGAACGTCAAATCCCTGCCCAGCGAGGGAGAGCGCAGCCGTCATCCCGGATGGGCCTCCGCCGACGATGAGACCGGACTTGAATACCGGCAGTTCTTCTGGCGTGCGGGGAGTGAGGTGCACGGTGCGAGCGACCCCCATGCGCACAAGCTCAATCGCTTTTTCGGTTGCGGCTTCGGGGTCGGCGATGTGAACCCAGGAACACTGCTCACGGATGTTCGCCATCTCGACCAGGAACAGATTGACGCCTACTTCCCTGGCGGTCTCACGAAAGAGGGCAAGATGCGTTCGCGGCGTGCACGAGGCAACGAGCAGGCGGTTCAGGCCTTTCTCGGCGATGATTTCCTTGATGCGGTCCTGAGAGTTGTCCGAGCAGCTGTAGATGTTCCTCTCGGCGTGCTCGACGAAAGGCATCTGCAATGCCGCCTGAACGACCCGCTCGACATCAACAACGGAGGCGATATTGGTGCCGCAATGGCAGACGAACAAGCCAATCCTCGGCGTGGCGTCGGTGAAATCGTGTTCCGGGGGGTAGATTTTCTCCGTAACCATGGAACCCCGGACACCGGCGAGAAGTTCCATCGTGCAGGCGGCGGCGCTGCTTCCCTGCATGACGGTCTCTGGCACGTCCTTCGGTTCCTGGAAGACGCCCGCCACAAATATCCCATCGCGGGATGTGCGCACGGGCTCCAGCGGATTCGTGTCGCAGAAACCGAACCTGTTGAGGCGAAGGTCGAGCTTGTCGGCGGTTTGACGAAGGTTCTCGCCCGGCTGAAGCCCTGTCGAGAGAACGACGATGTCGAGCTCCCTGTCCACGCGCTCGCCGCTCTGCGCTACATAGGAAACGCGAAGATTCCTGGTGCGGGGAAGTTCCACGACGCGGGAGATCATCCCCTGGACAAACTCGACACCGTATTCATCCTTGGCTCTCTGATAAAAGCGGTCGAAGCCTTTTCCGAACGCGCGAATGTCCATGCAAAAGACCGTAACGTTCGCGTCGGGGGCGTGTTCGCGTGCGAGGATCGCCTCTTTAATTGCAGCCATGCAGCAAAACGCCGAGCAGTAGGTATTGCCGGTAACCGCATCGCGAGAACCGACGCATTGAATGAAGGCGATCCTGTTAGGACGGGCGCCATCGGATGGACGCTTGACTTCGCCGCCCGTCGGACCCGAAGCGCTCAATATGCGCTCGAACTGAATGTTCGTGACGACGTTTTCGTAACGGGCGAAGCCATACTCACCTCTCCTGGCTGCCTGGAAGTGCTCCACTCCCGGAGCGACTATGATCGCTCCCACATCCAGCGCCAGCCCCTCCTCCTGTTGGTCGAACTTGATGGCGTCGGCGTCGCAGAATTCCGTACACACTTTGCAGACGCCCTGGAGCAGTTGAGCACAATGTTCTTTGTCAATGAGAGCGCGGTTTGGGACGGCTTGGGGATGAGGAATGTAAATCGCGGGACGAGAGGTCAACCGCTCGTTGTACTCGGAGAGAATGGGCTTCGGTTTTCTCGTCGCCACGTCGGAGAGGTCAATTCTGCCCGCAGGGCAGATGAAAGCGCACGCCCCGCAGACCTGGCAAACGGCGCTCGGTATCCCATACGGCGCCGTAACTTCCTTTGCGGAGCCTCGACCGGCGAAGGCGATGGCGGCGCGCCCCATTCTGTCCTCGCACACTCGCACGCACCGCCCGCACAAAATGCAGTCCTTGTCTTTCTTCGTGAATCTCGTGTCAGAAACTCCGCATTCCTCGGCGAGCCGCCGAACCTCCTCGGAATCGGGGCATCTGGCGAGGAGAAGCTCGAGCATGATATTGCGGGCTTTGCGGACTCTCCCGGTGTTCGTGTAAACCACGAGGCCGTCCTGGGCCGGATAGGTGCAGGAAGTCTGCACTGTGGAACCTGTTCCCCCTTCGATTTCCACGAGGCAGACCCGGCAAGAGCCGTAGGGTTTCAGCGCTTTGTGGTAACAGAGGGTCGGGATTTTGATGCCGGCGTTCTGAGCGGCTACAAGGACGGTGCTTCCGTCTTGCGCTTCTATGCTCTGTCCATCAATCGCCAGCCTGATCACAAATAGACCCTTTCGGGGGAATTATCGCAGCACCGCCCTGTCCTCCCGACGATATACTTTCCGAAGTACGTCGCCCGGATTGACAATCAGACGATGGAGTCCGAGAGAACGCTCTGGCAGGCCAAAGGCAAGCCCCAACAATTGCGTGAAATAAAAAACGGGCAACTCGAACTTTTCATTACGGAGCGATTCTATGTCCTGCTGCCGAAGGTCGAGGTTGCTCTGGCAGAGCGGACAGGCGACCGCAAGACAATCGGCGCCGGCTTCCTTGGCCATCGAGAGAATCTCGCCCGTCAGTCGCATTGCCATTCCCGGGCTCGTCAGCGAATAGGCGGCGCCGCAGCACTCGGTTCTATGAGGCCACTCGATCGGCTCCGCACCGATCGCTTCCACGCAGTCGTCCATCAGCCGGGGATTTTCCGGATCGTCGAAGATGCTCACCTCCCGCGGTCTCGCCAGAAGGCAGCCGTAATAACAGGCGACCTTCAGCCCGCGAAGCTCGTTGCGGACCGACCGACGGATTTTCTCCAACCCAACGTCACCGAAAAGAACTTGAAGGATATGCCGAACGTTGATCGAGCCGTCATACGGGCGGCCGGTGATTCGCTGCATTTCGTGCCGAGTGCGTCCGTCATTCCGGACGGCGAGGTTCGCCAACTGCAATCGGTTGTAGCAGGCGGCGCAGGCGACGACCACGTCGTGTCCGAATTTCGCGGCGCGGGAGAGATTCTCGACGGGAAGAGCCATCGCCAGTTTCTCATTCGTCGCATGGGCGGCAGTGGCCCCGCAGCAAATCCAGTCGGGCAGCTCGACAAGCTCGATGTCCAGAGCGGCGCAGACCGCCTCCGTGGATTCACGGAAGTCCCTCGCCGTGGAATCGAGCGAGCAGCCCGGATAAAAGGTGTAAGACAGCTTCTCGGTCATCTGGAGGCCCGCCTGGTTCTCCGGAAAATGCCCCTCAGGCTTGCACGCCTTCCGGGCAGCGACGGGATAAAACGGAGCTTCCCCTTTCGGAGCATCGTGGGGACCTTTTCAATATCGGAAAGCAGGTTCAGAGAGCCGACCTTGAATGCTCCCATCAACCCGAGTTCGTAAACGCGCCCCAGCCGCTTGACGCATTCGAGGAAGACGCGATTGAAAATGGGCACTTCACGTGCCGACCGGGGCACTTCCGGACGACGAGCCATGGCTCTCAGGGCGTCAATCACAGCAGGAGTGTTGACGTTCATTGGGCAGCGGCTGACGCACGTCTGACACGAGACACACATCCAGATGCCCTTGCTGGAGAGGGCTTCGTCCTTGCGCCCCATCTGAATCATGCGGATAATCTCGTGGGGATGGAGGTCGCTGTCCCGCTCCATGGGGCAACCGGACGAACACTTCTTGCATTGATAGCACGAGAAGATGTGGAACTCGCTCGTGGGATCGAGGTCCCGCGCAAAGCGTGTGTCAATCTCCTGTCGCTCCGATGTCTTCATAATTTTCATAAGCCGGTTGTCGCGTTTCTCGACGGACGTTCTATTCGCTTTCGTCTGGCAACTCGGTCAAGACCGCTAACTTTATGGCGCCCACCTTCCGGTAAACTTCTTCGGGCGGGCGAAGCTCGCCATCCACCGTCAGAAGCTGCTCGACCGTGATGCCGAATTCGCGTTCGTTCTCCTTCAGCATTTCTTCGACCAATCGCCAGTCTGGGGGCGTAAGCTGGAAGAACTGCCCGCCGTTGAGCTGGTCTTCCGTCAAGCGGCGATGTGGGTCTCGAACGTAGATGGCGCCACCGGATGCGAGGGAGAAAAGATTGCCGCCCGGATAGGGCGTCTCCATTTCCACGATTTGCCCCTGGTCATCAATCTCGATGCCGTTAAGGACGACGAAGCCTCCTCCCTTGAACGGGTCTCCGGCCATGAAAGACTCCGCCAGATAGTCGAGGCACGTGCCGTTAATGACGACGCGAGGACGCCCTACCGCGTTGATGAGGGGTCTCCCCGCGGCGTTTCCGAGGATGAAAATGCGGCCGCCTTTGGCTCCGTAGAGGAAAGTCTGCCCGACATCGCCGTGGACGACGAGCTTTCCCCGACGGAGGATTTGCCCGATCTGGTCCTGCCCATTCCAATGGACGTTGATTGTCAAGCCGTCCATGCCGGAGCCGAGGTAGTCGCCGGTGCTATCGTAGGCATCAATGACCACGTCGTCGGTGTTGGGGCCCAGGCCGCAGCCGAGAAATCGCTGCCCGACATATCCGTAGCAGATGAAACGCTTCCAGCCGAGTTGATACGCGCGCACGACCAGCCGCGCATCGCAATCCTCCCCTTGAGGCGGAAAACGCCCGGCATTCGCGACAAGAACCTCCTCCTTACCCGACGGGGCACGCAAGTCGTTGCGAGTCTCCCAGTCAATATGCCCGTAGCGAGAGAGAGAGCCGCCGTTGATTGGCGAAATATCGCCGAAGACCTCGTGAAGAGAACGATGGATGATGTCCAATAATGAGCTCCGCTTTTTGTCCCCGGTCAGGTAACGGCGGTCGTTGAGGAGCGTAAGCACTTCGATGGCGGCGGCGCGGGCTTCATCATCGCGAGAGGCGATCTCGACGATGTGCCCACACACCGACCTGAAGTCATTGAAGGACCAGGAAGACATTCTCTCGCGGCACAGTTGGCAAACGTCCCGAGCGCACCCCTCGTCGAAGAGGAGTTCGATTTCGCGCTTTTCGCCGTCCGAGTTTTGCGAGTCGGTAATGGCGAGCGTCAAGTCGGCATGCTTTTGGTGCGGGGGAGTTGAGATGCTCCGACCGAATTTGTCGGTGCAGGTAAGCTTTTTGCCGCCGTTGCCGTCGGAGGTGATGGTGAACATGAAGGCGCCGCCGTCGGTATGGCTTCCGCCGCGAGCGTTCCAGTAGCGGTCGGCAATGGGGCAGAAACGGCTGTCGTCATTCGAGAGGCTCTGGAGGGTGGCGTCAATCGCTTGTTTCTCCGAGCAGACCAAGCCCACCTGCACTGCCCCTTCCTGAAGCGCGAAAACCTGGGGACGGAGCATCGCAGTATCGGTGATGCCGATGAGCTGAAGGCGATTTTTGTCAGGGTCATTTCGCCCGATGATGAAGAACCAGGGGCCGTCGGGAGAAGCGTGAATGTGAGCTGCTTGAATCTGCCGATATATCCGCTGCTTCTCGGTCGGAAGGTGATCAAAGTCCCTTTCTGTCGTCGGAGCGAGAGCCTCGATTATGTATTCGAGGGGATACTTATAGACCCGGTTCCAGAGGTCGAAGAGGAGGACGGAGACCTCCGTGTCGGTCAGGAAGAGGGGCCTGATGTTTCGCTGAGCGAGGTACTCGGTGACAGAATAGTAGTTGGCGAAGTCGCCATTGTGGACGAGCGCTTCGTGCATGCCGCAGAAGGGGTGAGCTCCGCCGGGGTGCCAGACGCGTCCTTTTGTCGGGTAGCGCTGGTGGGCAATCCAGACGTGCGCTTCCAAATCCTCGAGCTGGTAGTACTGGGCTGCCTGCTCGGCATACCCAACGATTTTGAATATGCACATGTTCCGCCCATGCGAGAGGACGAACGCTCTCTTCTCTCCGAGGGAAGCGTAGAACTTTACATTCAGGCGGAAGGAGTTCTGATAAACGAATTCGTCCTCAATATCTCTCGGCCCCGCATGCTTGAGACCATACTCGGAGGCGAACTTCTCGAGGACGTGCGGCTTGACGCGCACGAAATACCTTCGCACATCGGGCGGGCGGACCTCTAATCCCTCGATGTCGCTATAATCCGGGACGGTCTCGACATCGCCTCCCGCATGAACCTCGAAGACGGGGTCAATGAATTCCCTTTCGATGTCGCCTTTCGCCGTAGGGTCGAGGAGGGCGATCTGAATGAGGTAATCCTCGTCGAGGATTCTCTGAGAAACGCCAAGCTTCTCAGGGACAAGTCCCGCGGCAGCGATGCCCCCGCCTTTGCCATTTCCTCGGTTGTGCATCTGGACGGAGGGAGCATAGATGTGTTTGCCAGGAACCGGGATGCTGCATGCGAAGCCGGTTACACCGCAGCCGCCCTCGGCGGCTTCGACGCGTGTTGGAGGCATAGACCAGCCCTGCGCCAGAGTTCCTCGGCTGCGAATCATTCGATGAGATATGAGATTACCGTTCGTCATTTCTCCGGTTTGTCCTCGTAGTCCAAATGCCTCAGGAGGTCAGTCCTGCCGACCAATTCGGTTATGCTCGTCATGCCGAGCCGCCGCAGAATGTCCACGAACTGAATGTGCCAGGCGTGGAAGAGGTTGATGAGTCGCTGCGTCGCCCACGGCAACGTCATTTTCTGGACGAGCTTTTCATCGGTTGTAGCGATGCCACGAGCGCATCCTCTGCCGCTCTCGCAGTTGTTGCAGCGGACACAGCCGAGGGCAACCATTTCTGCGGTCCCGATGACGACGCCGTCGGCGCCGAGCGCAATCACTTTGGCGGCATCGTACGCAGTGCGAACGCCGCCGCTGGCGATGAGAGTAACTTCGTCGCGAATGCCTTCCGATTTGAGGAATCCGTGCACTCGCGGAATCGCGTACTCGATGGGCATGGCGATATTTTTCTTGGCGATGTCCGGGGCGGCGCCTGTTCCTCCGTAACTTCCGTCGAGGTGGATGATATGAGCGCCGGCGTAGTAGCTCCCCACTGCCACCATGTCCACGTCCACCGGTGTTGAAACCTTCACGGCGATAAGCGCCGTGGGATTGACCTGCTTGATCCAGTCAACATGCTTCTTGTGATCCTCGACGGAATAGACGCTGT
>CAZFAP010000167.1:0-10734 GCA_964516325.1 uncultured Verrucomicrobiota bacterium | reverse complement strand
CCTGCATTCGGTCCTTTGCCTTTGATGAAGATGCAGGCGGGGACGCCTGCGCTACAGCTAATAGCCTTCCCATGACCGCATCAGTCAATTCGTTCGCACTTATCGAAACCATCCGACGCTCCTCTTGGGACATCATAGCGCATGATGTCCCGCTGCTTTCGCGGAAGTCAAAGCGTGCGTAGCGCAGGCGTTACGCCTGCGTTCCCTCGTTTCGCTCTGGATGAATATGCAGGCGAGACGCCTGCGCCACTGATTCGTGCAAGAAGCTCCCTTGCGACTTTTCTGTCGTCGAAATCTATCCTGTGATCCTTGAATTCCTGGTACGTTTCGTGCCCTTTACCTGCCAGGAGCACGGTGTCGCCTTCTCTCGCCATGAACAAGGCTCTGGCGATGGCTTCCCGTCTATCCGGCTCGATTACGAAATCGGCGCCGTCCTTCTGGAAGCCACGAACAATCTCGGCGATAATCTCCATGGGGTCTTCGCTTCTCGGGTTGTCGGAGGTGACTACGGCGAAATCGGCCAACGCGCTGGCGACCCTCCCCATGTTCCTTCGCTTGCCCTTATCCCTGTCGCCGCCACACCCGAACGCGACGATCAACCTGCCCTTAGTAATCTCCCTCAGCGTGCCGAGGACGTTCGTAAGTGCATCGTCCGTGTGGGCGTAGTCCACCACGACGTTATAGCCTCTAAAGGGGACACCATTCCGGATGGTGTCCCCGCAGATGAACTCCAGCCTGCCGGGGACCCGCGGAGTTGCGCTGACCGCACGCTGAATCGCCTCTTTGTCCACCCCCTGCGAAAGCCCCACGGCAACCGCAGCGAGAATGTTGGACACGTTGTGGCGGCCAATCAGGCGGCTTTCGATGGCGATTCGCCCCCAAGGCGTACGAGCAACAAAGGACGTCGGGGACACCATTCCGGATGGTGTCCCCAGGTGAATGTCTTCAGGAACCACGTCGGCGTCCGCGGAGAAGCCATAAGTCAGCACCGGGGCCGCTGTGCGACGGACGATGTACCGGCCCGCGGGCTGATCGGTGCAGATGACCGCTACTGGGGACACCATTCCGGATGGTGTCCCCTTAAAGCCGTCCTTCTGGTGAGGAGAGAGCGACTTGAACAGGGACGCCTTTGCCCGGAGGTAGTTGCGCATGGTTTTGTGATAGTCGAGGTGGTCTCGGGTCAGGTTGGTGAAGACCGCGACGTCGAAGTCGAGCATCGCAACCCTGTCCTGGTCGAGGGAATGAGAAGAGACCTCCATAACCACGTAGTGGCAGCCTCTTATCATCATTCGGGCAATGAGGGAGTTGAGAAGAAGAGGGTCGGGGGTGGTTCTGTCTGCGGGCACGGATTCGTCCGCGATGCGGTACTCTATCGTTCCAATCATCCCTGCCTTAAATCCGCCTTCCTCGAGGAGGTTGCGGACGAGGTGGCAGGTGGTGGTTTTACCATTAGTACCGGTGATCCCGACGAGCCCCAGACTCCTGGAGGGGTTTGCATGGAAGGTAGCTGCGGCTTGAGCAAGGGCTCGCCGGGTCCCCGATACTATAATTCTTGTTGCAATGTCAACCGGAGGGGCGGGCGGCTCACACATGACAGCTCGGGCCCCCCGGCTGACGGCCTCCCCTACAAAGGAATGGCCGTCAGCCTTTTGCCCCCGGATAGCTACGAAAAGAAAACCGTCTTGAACGCGTCGGGAATCGCAGGCAATGCCAGCGATTTCCGTGTCCTCGCTCCCGGAGATCTCTATGACATCAACCTCTGTCAAAACCTCGGACAGCTTCATGGAGTAACCTCTAATCCAATGGAGCTCGTAAAGGGGACACCATTCCCGATGGTGTCCCCCGAGATGACGGAGACTTGTCGTCTTCCTCATCGGGCTGAACCTGAAGGTACTTCAGGACTTTTTCACCTACTTTGGCGAAGACGGGACCGGCGACGGTCCCGCCGAAATGGCGCGGCTTGACCGTCCCTTGAAGCGTTACCAGAATCGCGATTTCAGGCTCGTCAACCGGCGCGAACCCGCAGAACGTCGAGTTAAAGACCGTGTCGGAATAGACCCATTTCTTAATCTGGCCGCTTTCGTTCTTGACCGGCAGAGCCTTCTGCGCCGTGCCAGTCTTTCCAGCCTGCGAGTAACCCTTAATATCGGCGCGCCTGCCGGTTCCTTCCTTAGAGACGACCTTTCGCAGAAAGGCTTTCATCGTGCTGGCAGTGGCTTCCGAGACGACCCGTCTGACTGGCTCCGGATGAAATTGGGTCACAATGGCGCCGGTTTCGTCTCTCACTTCCCTGATAATCATCGGCTTCATCAGGACACCGTCGTTGGCGATGGCGGCAAAGGCCATCACCAACTGAAGGGGTGTAACGGCGATCTCCTGTCCCATGGGAATCTCTGCCATGGAATAGCCGGTCCAGACCTCGGGGGGACGGAGAGTGCCGGATATTTCTCCCGGGAGCAGAACCCCGCTTTTTGCTCCGAAGCCGAAGTTCTTCAAGCCGTTGTGCATCTTCTCGGGTCCCAACCGGGCGCAGACCTTGGCCATGCCGATGTTGCTCGATTTGACGATGACCATCTCAAAGGGAAGTTCACCGTACCCGTGAGTATCGTGGAGGACGGGGCCCTTCGGCGCCTTCCAGACGCCGCGCTCGCAGTCAACCTTCTCCTCTGGCGTGATGACGCGGGCGTCGAGGGCTATGGCGGCGTTGATGCCTTTGAGCGCGGAGCCTGGCTCGAACGAGAACTCGATAGTCTGATTAGAAATCGTTTCGGGATCGAACTCGATGATGTTATTCGGGTCGAAGTTGGGGAAGTTCGCCAGCGCGAGAATCTCTCCGGTCGTGGGTCTGACGACGATGACGGTGATGACCTTGCAGGAGACCTCCTCGAATTGCCGTCGGATTTCCTCCTCGCAAATGAACTGGATGCTCTCGTCAATGGTCAGCACGACGTTCTTGCCGTTGACGGCGGGCTTCTCTACGGCGTGGGCAGAGATAACCCATCGTCTCTTGTTGTCAATGTTCTTCGTCCTCGAGCCGAGCTCCCCGCGAAGCCATTTATCGGCGGACTTCTCAATCCCCATTACCGGGCAGCTATCGTCCCTGACGAGACCGGCGCCCGGTTTCGGCTCATCGGACACGAAGCCAAGGACGTGGCACAATAACGTTCCACCCACCCAGATTCTTTTGACGCGGTCGTCGAAGAAGATGCCCCGATAAACGAAGTCGCTTTCGCCGCCGTCATCCCCCGAAGAGCCTTCCAGACCCAACTGGAAGAAGGAGCGGTCGCGGCGAAGTCTCTCCGCCTCTTCGATCATCTCGTCAGAAGGCTTCCTCTTGAGGTAAACCGCCTCTCGCCCTTTGAGAGCAAAAACGCGGAGAAGCCTGTCGGGATCGAGTTTGAGGACTCTGGCGAGCCTCGTGGCCAACAGGGCGGGATTCTTGGTGAACTCCGGGTCCTGGACTTTTCGCAGATCGGCACAGATGATTTTGGTCGGCTCGCTCAGAGCGAGGACTTTGAGGTTTCTATCCAGGATTGATCCCCGCTTGGGGTAGATGGTCTCCTGCGTTTCGTAGATTTTCTTGCCCCTGGCAACGAAGTAATCGTGCTGGAGGACCTGAATGCTGAACAGGCGGGCAACAATCCCCGAAAAGGAAAGGACAAAAACCGCCAGGACCAGGCCCGACCGTATCTTGTGACTTCTGCTCAGCACCGGACTGCCCTCAATGCGCCGGCCGCGGCATCGGAAGAAGAGACAGCGTACGATCGGGTCTCTTCTTCCGAACGCCGACTACGCCGTACTGAAACTTCAAAAATCAAAAGGAGGAAAAAGAAGCGCTGGAAGCGAAGAATTGGGTTAGGCTCAGGGTCTTTTTCCCTCTAAGGCCGACTTCGTTTTTCCTCCCTTTTTCCCAGGATCAACTGGCGCCTCGCCCGTGGTGCCTTGCAGCGGAGGGCGAAGCGGGTGTGTATGTCAACGTCTTCGTTTAAGAACGGAATTTCCGCGGTGCGGCGTCGCGGCCGTGACGTTCGCCAGAGACTGCGACGCCGCAGGGGGGTCGTTTAAAGTTTCCCGCGTCGCGGATGCCAGGCCCAAACGACGCGGGGCCACCAAGCTCATTCGCTGACTCGGAGAAACATCCTGGAGACCAAGCTGTCTTTGCTTGACCTCCGTCAGAAGCCGCTGTGCGGTCTGGAGCGAAACGAGAGTTGCCCGAAGTTTCTGCTCCTCCTCTCCGGCTCTCGAGGCTTCTTTTCGGAGCTTGTTCATGTCGTAGCCGAGGGAGATGACTGTGTTTCGCTGCCAGACGTACACGACCGCCGCGGCGATGACGATGAACACGCAAACAAACCATTTCGCGATGAGCCGCGTGCTCAGGCGAGGTTTTTTCGCGGCCTGCGCCTGGTATGTCATGTATTTCCGTTTCTTCTTCGCTCGCACGCTCTTAACCTCGCGCTTCGGCTTCGTGGGTTTCTCTTTGTCTCGCTTTCGGAGGGCCTTATTGGCTTCTTCGTCAGAACCCTGACCTCCGAGACCTGCCCGCACCTGCAAACCGGAAAGGACGGGGGACAGACGCATCCTTTTTCAAACCGGCGGAAGGTGTTTTTTACGACGCGGTCCTCAAGGGAGTGGTACGAGAGAACGACGAGCCTGCCGCCGGGTTTGAGAGCCATAATTGCCTGCGGGAGAGCCGATTCCAGCGACTCAATCTCGCGATTCACGGCGATCCGCAGAGCCTGGAAGGTCTTTGTCGCGGGATGAATTCCTCCCCGCGGCGACCCGACAACCTCCGCAATCAGTTCCGCAAGTTCGTCCGTCGTGGAAATCTCACGTTCCTTTCGTCTGCGAACGATAGCCGCGGCGATTCTTCCCGCCGCCCTTTCTTCTCCGAAGGTGCGAACAATCCTCGCTATTTCCTTTTCCGGATACCGATTCACAATCTCTAAGGCGGTGAGCGACCGCCGCTGGTCGAATCTCATGTCCAATGGCCCTGACCTGTATATCGAGAAGCCCCTGGACGCTTCTCCCAACTGTGCTGACGACATGCCGAGGTCGAGAAGAATGCCATCAACTTGCCGAAGACCGGCCTGCTCAAGGACGTTGTCGAGATTTCTGAAGTTATCCCGCACGAAAGTTACACTTTCTTTCCAGGCCGAAAGCCTCTTCCTGGCCTGCGTCAGCGCTTCTGCGTCGGCCTCAATAGCAATCAATTTCCCAGACGGTCCGATTCGCTCCAAAATGGCTCGGGCATGTCCGCCCGTACCCACGGTGCAGTCCACGATCGTCGCGCCGGGCTTGCAGTCCAGCCATTCCAATGTCTCGTCGAGAAGAACGGGAATATGCTCAGGCGACGCCGACACTTCATACCAAGCCTCTCACCGAACTATTGACACGCACGGAGGACGGGAGCTATAATCTCGCTGAAACCTAAGGACCCGGTCCCATGAGCAGAGCCACGCACGACGCCCAGAGTCTCTCTTCGCCACAGTTTTCAGGTTTATCCCGCTCATCATCCACCTACGTCCCCCGTCGTCTCGTCCGGACGGCTTTTTGTCGGGGGCGACGAATGGGTCATTCTCTCCGTCCTTTTTCCGTATTCATTCAAGGCTTGCGGAAGCGAGGCATCCCACGTTTCCGCATCCCATATTTCCACGCGGTTGGAAACGCCGACAATGACGACTTCCTTGGTGATCCGAGCGTATTCCATCAGGGGCTGGGGGATAAGAATTCGCCCCTGCTGGTCGCACGACACTTCCCTCGCACCAGAAAAGAACGCTCGTTTGTACCATCGCGTGTTCTCATCTTCGATGGCGACAGCGTTCACCATCTCGACGATCTGCTCCCACTTGTCCTCGGGATAGGCCATGACGCAGCGCTCAACGCCCCAGTTGACAAAGAAGCTGCCTCTTTCCCCCAGGAGAAGCGGGCGGAAATCCGCCGGGATGCTTACGCGGCCCTTTTCGTCCACCGAGTGACGGTACTGGCCGAGGAAAGCTCTTTTTTTCCCACTCATTGGCATAGTGTGAACACTCCCCCATTTTTTGGGATGGTGCTCCGGTATCTACCACTATTCCCCACCCCATGTCAAGAGCAAAGTGCGCCTTATTCTCATTACGTAACTCATTGTTTATGAGCGGATTAACTCTGCTTTCGCCGTGCTTTCGCCACAAAATTCTTTACGTAAAGTACAGCCAACTGGCAACTCACGCATAGGTTTGTGGAACCCCATCCATGCACGTTTTGTGGCGTAACTATTTGATATTTCGCAAGTTAGCTCTAAGGAAGCGACAGACACTCGGGTGGGGAAAGGTGGGATAGGTTTTTAGGGCTTCTGCATGCTCGGAATTCTGCTCAAAGTGGGGCGGCCATCGTGATCGTAACCATTGATGTAGGAAACACAAACACCAAGCTTGGCCTCTTTGAGGGAAGAGAACTTGTCCGACGGCTCGAGGTTCCCTCGAGCAAGGATTCGGACATCGAGGATCACTGGTGGCGAATTGAGGAGAACCTCCCCGAAGGGGGCACCTTTCCGGAAGGTGTCCCCTCAACCGTCAAGGGGGTGGTCATCTGCTCTGTCGTTCCAGCACTTGCTCCGGTGTTCTCGAGGCTCAGCGTCGAGAAACTGGGGAGGCAACCGATTCTTTTTGACTGGAGTTCCCCGATTGGTCTGGTTAACAGGTATCGCCCACCCAAGGATGTGGGAGCAGACCGGCTGGCGAACGCTTTCGCCGCGTGGAAAATCTGCGGCGCGCCGGCAATCATCGTGGACATCGGCACAGCGGTCACGCTCGATGTAGTTACCGAGCAAGGCGAATATCTCGGGGGCATCATTGCGCCCGGGGTCAACATGGCGGCGGAAGCGCTCTCCGAGAAGACGGCGCTTCTGCCGCGGGTGACGATTCAACCAGTGGCAAACGTTCTGGGAAACGATACAGTCTCGGCAATCCGCTCGGGAGTCACCCACGGCTATGCGGCGATGATCGGCGGTCTCGCCGAGAAGCTCAAGGACGAACTGGGATTGCCGGGGGGCACGAAGGTCATCCTGACCGGTGGGCATGTCAATATATTCAGGGACCTCCTCGCGGGCCTGGTGACGATTGTGGACGCTGACCTCACACTCAAAGGATTGAACCTCATCTACTGGGAATTGTCAGCGAACGCCGACGGGAAATGACGGTTCGGCTGCGTCCACCGTCGCCATGGAGCTCGAGTGACGGTCCGCTCTATACAGGGAGCAACCTCGCTCTCGGGGCGGATAAGGAGCGGATGTTCAAGGCGAAGAGACAGTCCGCAGACGAAAGAATTCAAGGAGAAGCTATGAAGGGCAACTTTTTTACCATCCTATGCTTGTGTTTTTTATCAGCCTTCCAGTTGCTGTCCGGTTCGTCGTCAGCCGAGGAACCGGCGATTCTCGTCGGATTGGCGAAGGTCGAGATCACCCCTCCGGTGGGAGGGAAGATGTGGGGGTATGCGGGACGCGGGCCTTCGACAGGGGTTCACGATCCGCTCTTTGCGAAGGTCGTCTATTTGGAATCGGGCGACGCGAAGCTCGTTCTGGTGAGCTGGGAGGTGTGCGAGTTTCAATCGCCGGGGCTCAGGAAGGAGGTGGAGGCTCTTGGCATACCGAACCTCGTGCTGTGCAGCACGCACACACACGCCGGTCCCGACCTCGATGACCCCGAGTTCCCGTCGAAGGAAAAGCCCTGGCGCCGAACCGCGGAGGAGCGAATCCTGGAGGCGATCAAAGCGGCACGGGCCGACACTTTTCCTGCCTTCATCTCAGCGGCGGAAGGAGACATCACCATCGGCTACAACCGCCTCAAGCGCGAGCGAGACGGAACGGCGACGACTTATTTCCGAAACCCGTGGAGGATACCGCTCGGTCGCGTTGACCCGACGGTGGGCGTGATGCGCATTGACGATGAGAAGGGAGCGACCCGAGCGGTCATCGTCTGCTATGCATGCCACCCAGTCGTGCTCGGTCCGAAAAACACGACCATCTCCGCAGATTATCCGGGCGTTGCGATGAAGAGAATCGAGGAGCGTCTCGGCGGAAACGCCATGTGCCTGTTCATCCAGGGATGCGGCGGCGACATTAATCCGCTGCTCATGGGATTTGAGGCGGGCAGCGAAGAAGACTTCAAGCTCGTCAGACAACAGGGAAACCTTCTCGCCAAAGAGGTGGAGGAGGTTCTCGAGGAAATAAAGGGAAAGAAAGGGAAGTCCGCCGAGTTGAAATTCGCGTCGGAAGTCCTGACGTTCAAGTCCCGCTGGAATCCCGAGGAAACGTTGAAGCTCGGCGTCGCGACGATTCTGATCAACGGGGAAATAGGCATCGTCACGTTGCCTGGCGAACCATTTCACATATTCCAGAAATACGTCCGAGAAGCCGCCGGTCTGCCGCACGCGTACGTTTTCGGGTACACGGACAGCGGGTATCACGGCTGGCCCGGGTATTATCTCCCCGACATCGAGTCCGCTGCCTACGGGGGCTACGGAGCGAGCGACACGACCGTTCCGGAGGTCGGCGCCGGTGAACGGCTCGTCAATCAGGGGCTTATTCAGCTCTACACAGTGCGCGGAATGCTCAAGGAAAAGCCCGGAAGGCCGCCGACGTTTTCCCCAGAAAAATCCGACATTTGATCCCTGCAAGGGAGAAGCGGAGTCCTCCCTTTGCCACTGTTGAACGGCAATCTCATTGAACGAAGGCCTGTCGAAAAACGCCCTTGAGCAAAATTGGCCGCGGCTATAGAATCGGCGAGAGACGAGAGCCCTTTCTCAATCACAGAGAATGCACTCTCGAAAAGTAGCGACAAGAGAGTAAGCACGTTACGCACGTGGCAGTCCAAGATGGAACTGTTTCCCAGGATTCTTGACAGTCGAGGAGGGTGATATGAGAATTCCAAAGAGTGAGGCGCTGAGAAGTCTGAGGGAGCAAATCAGGACGGGGAGACCAATCATCGGCGCGGGAGCGGGGACGGGCATCTCCGCGAAATGCGCGGAGTCCGGCGGGGCGGACATTATCATCATTTACAATTCGGGGCGGTATCGGATGGCGGGGAGGGGATCACTGGCGGGGTTAATGCCCTATGGCGACGCGAATGCCATTGTGATGGAGATGGCGAGCGAGGTTCTGCCCATCGTGAGGAACACGCCGGTTCTGGCGGGTGTTTGCGGGACGGACCCGTTCCGGCTGATGGACGTATTTCTGAAAGAGATCGCCGAGACGGGATTCTCCGGGGTGCAGAACTTTCCGACCGTCGGGCTGATAGATGGATTATTCCGCGAGAACCTTGAGGAAACGGGAATGGGGTACGACCTCGAAGTCGAGATGATAAGACAAGCGAACGAAATGGGGCTGCTGACCTGCCCATACGTCTTCACGGAAGAAGATGCGAGAGCGATGGCGGCAGCCGGGGCGGATGTCCTTGTCCCCCACATGGGTTTGACCACGAAAGGCACGATTGGAGCAAAAACGGCAAGAACGCTCGACGAGTCTGTCGAGCTCGTTCAGAACATGTGCGATGCCGCGAAGGAAATCAAGCCAGACATCGTCTGCCTGTGCCACGGAGGACCAATCTCCGAGCCGGAAGATGTGGCGTACATCTTGCAGCGGACGAAAGGAGTCGTCGGCTTTTTCGGCGCATCGAGCATCGAGCGCCTCCCGACGGAGATCGCAATCACCCACCAAGTGAAGGATTTCAAGGCAATCTCTCTTCCTCGATAACGGAAGCAACACGTGGTGAACAACTGCATCAGGAGGGAATCGGATGGCGAAGAAAAAACATCCCGGAAAGAGATTCGTTGACCCTGAGGATATCGAGACACAGGTCTTTGACTGGGGAAATTTGAAGTGGTTCAGTGAGCCGCGGGTCACAAACGCGGAGCGGTTCAGCTTTGGGGTGGTCATCCTCGATCCAGGGAAAGGGCATCGAAAACACAATCATCCCGGCGTGGAGGAAGTCCTGTACGTCGTCTCCGGCGAGGGGATTCAGGCAGTCGGAAACGAGCGGCGAAAAGTCGGCCCCGGAACGGCGATTCACATCCCGCCGGACGTCTTCCACGAGACCGTTAACACCGGCTGGGAGCAGATGAAAATCATCGCCATCTACGCCCCGCCCGGTCCGGAAGCCCAACTCCGTCAAATGCCCGAGTGCAAGGTTCTGCCCCCGGGCAAAATCCCGAAGAGGTGATCCCGCGAAGCCTGCTGGGTCGTTGCGGAAAGTCCCGGGTGAAGCGAGAGCGATATGGATGCACTACAATGCCCACGTGGGACGTCGGCGCCATCGAGCAATGGGGATGACGCGACCGAGCCGGGGGAAGGTTGATCACAGAATCTCCACCATCGGGGTTTCCGGCGACAATGGATTGGGACGTATTGCTCGCGTCCTCGGATCCACGATCAGATCGAGCGATTCGAGGACGACTTGGCCGACGAGCGGCTGGGACCCCGGAGATTCGGCCAAAGCCTCGAAGACCCCGACGCGACCCTTTAGTTCGAGTCTCACCGCGCCATAAACCCCTTTCGTCTCGATGGAGTTATTGCCATATCTGACGCGGACTTCCCGGACTTTCGCGAGCCCCAACTCATCAACGATCTCCTGCGGCAGGTCGAGGAGCGTAGCGCCCGTGTCAATGACCGCCACGACTTCCCTGGATTTCGTCCTGTCGAAAAGGCTCGTCAACCTGACCTTTTCGGTTGCCTTTCCCATGTCCGCCTGTCTCCAAACCTTC
>CAZFAP010000166.1:0-10809 GCA_964516325.1 uncultured Verrucomicrobiota bacterium | reverse complement strand
AGTATAGCCAATCCAAATAGCATAAGCAACTATAATTGTGCAACAGTACAATAGTCAAATTATCGTTTCAGCGAGGGATAGCCACCCCGACGGTTAGGGAAAGCCATGACGCTCATCCGCGGCCTGTCTCCCGAAGAAGGCGCTGTCGTCTCCACGGTGATCGAGCGACGCCCGGAATGTGGCGCCAGGCTGACAACGGTCGTTGTTCGTTCGTCGGCGCCGTTCGGCGCGGAAGAAGCAGCCCAAACCTGGTGGGAACGAATCATGTCACGTCTCGAAGAAGGACTCCCGCACCAGAGGACATTGGTCGAGAAAGTTTCCGGGATCTGTCTCCTATACACGACGCCGGAAATCCCCAATCTTCTCCGAAGGAGAAATGGGCGCGGCAAACCCCAGCCGGAAGTGACGCAAAAGCAGAAACGGGGTGCTTCGGATATCTTCTTTTCGGATGCAAAGGCGACCGGGCGCCTGTTCCCCCCTGCGGAGGAACCCGGCGAGACGCGATAGCCTTCGCGCCACACATGTATATATTAACGTGCCAGTGGGCGTGATGACGGTAACCAAACCAAGGAGATAGCGCTCGGGTAGAAAAGAAAACGAGCGGCGCTCGCCAACCAGTGCTTGGTAGGCCAGATTGGCGAGTCCGGAGAAAAGTTGGCGCTCTTCCCTCGGACAAGGGCTATGCCTTCTGCCGCTCTTTGTCTGGGCCGAGTGTAACCAAGCGGCGGCCGGAAAGCAATGCCCTTTGGGCGAACAGACCTCGCAAACCCGTGGGACTGGAGGCGAGCAGTATGGCGAACGGACCTCAGGACACGAACACCTTCATCAAGAAGCTTCTATATGGTCTCCTGAGAAGGCAAAGGAGCCACCAAGTCAGCGACGGCCAAGGCGTGGGGCGCCCGCTGACGAGGGAGGAGTCCATCATGGGCGTTGACCCGGCAGGAATAACCACCGACGTACAGAGCAACCTGATTTTCCCGCTCGACTGTGGCCATAGTGGCGGCTCCACGGTAGCCGGCAGGTGCTTTTGCGGGGCGTAAACCTGCCCATCCTGTTTCTCCATTTGCGCGCGATGCGCCAAGCCCATGTGCGGCGCTCACAGGAAGCCCTTTCAGGAAAAGTACTTCTGCGAAGAGTGCCTCCCGAAGGAGAAAGCGAAGGCACGGTGGGAGAGGATCAAGGAGAAGTTGAGGAGGAAAGATGCTTCGGGGGACAAGAGAAGTGGACAAAAAAGTTGAGATACCGGGACTTCTGGAGATTCTCCAGATTGGCCAGGAAAGCGGGATATTCAAAACCGACCCCGCGTCACAGAGGCTACTGATGGCCGCTATGGCGAGCCGTGGCGATAAAAGCCTCCTGTCGTTGTTGTGGACGAGGATGCAGCCGCCCTTGCTTGCTCACCAGATGAGCGGGCTTTCAGCGTTCCCCAATCCGCCGGCCGGAAACGAAGTGGCAGGGTCCATTCTCCTGGGCGTCGTTGAGGCGACAGGAGCCCCCTATGGCCTGGAGCCCGACGACCTATTGAGGAACACCGCGGTTTTTGGTTCGACCGGCTCCGGAAAAACCACCCTGATCAAGCGGATCATCCACCAGTTGGCAAAGAAACCATGAAAGACATTTTCTTCGCCATCTTCAGTTTTAACCGCGAATACCGAGACCTCGTGATGCTGCTGGGGTGTCAGATAGTTCTCTTGCTGCGGTTGTTTCGTTACCGTTTCAACCCGCTGGAAGTGCCGCCCGGGGTGGTTTTGCGCGAATATCTCAGCGGCTTCGCCACGGTTTTCACCCAGTCCTCAGGACTCCTGATTGCCTCACGAGGTTTGCTGTTGATCATGCTGGCGTGTCTGTTTGACCAGTACATGCCGTCGGTAACCGGCATTTATCCGGCGCTGCCGGACCTGTTGCAGTTCGCATGGAACTACGATGTGCCCACGATGGCACGCGCCTTTGAGTGCAAGGGCGCCATTATTGACCGGCTGCGCTCGGTCCTGTTCGCGACCGGCGACCTCTTCAACTGCTCGACGGGCTTCCCGATGGAGGAGGTCTGGACCAGGAACGTGGTTTGGGAATGTGACGGATTAACGCCAGAGCATGAGACTTTCGTCATCCTGAGCCTGCTTCATTGGCTGTTTTCATATCACCTCGCCAATACTCCCCCGGAGCACGGCCTTAGGTACGTCATTGTTATTGACGAGGCGAACCGAATGCTCGATAGGTCAGCTCAAGCCCGGGTCCTGGAGGGTGTCCCTCTGATTGCGACCCAAATCGCTCAATTTCGAAAGACCGGGTGCGCTCTGATCATCGCAGCTCAGCTTCCCAGCCGCATTTTGGACGGGGCAATCGAGAACTGCGTCAGGAAGGTATGTTTTCAGCTGGGCGACGGCGCCGATATCCGCACAGCGGCATCAAGCCTTCAACTGACACCAAAACAAGCAGACATCCTTTCGAGGCTTGAGGTTGGACAGGCGGTCGTACGAGACCCCAGGTATCCTGAACCGTTCGTCATAAGGGTACTTCCATGGCCGTGAAACAGGAACCCGGACAAAAGAATCCGAAGCTCGGCGAGGACCTTGTGGAGCTCTCCATGGAGGAACTCGAGCGAAAAATGGGCTTTCAGAAGCAGGTCCCTCTGGACGAGCTTCGTGCCCGGCAGGGTCTCGCCGTTCAGGGCGAACCAGGGGTGCATGGACCTTTCCGCAAGTTCAGCGATGACCTGTCGGCAGCGGAACTCACTTATTTGGCGGACGTCATCAACAGACCCGGGATACCCGTGCGGGAGAGGTCTCAGCAACTCCGCCTCGGCGGCTACGCCGGGAACCGCCGCAAGAAGAACCTTTGCGATAGAGCGCTCTTGCGTGAGGTGACCTTCTTCATGGGAGGGAGAGGTCGGGGAATAGAACTGATGGAACCGACGGAAAAGGGCCTGGCGGCCGTCGGGTTGAAGCTGACGGAGATGCCGGGTCAGGGAGGCTTTCTTCACAGATGGTTTCAGACCCGTTTGGCTGGGCAGCTCCGGGAGCAGGGGTATGCGGCGGCCGTCGAGCTTGAACGAGCCGGCAAGAGGGCGGATGTCGCCTACGAAGCACCGGACGGTTGGGTGGCCTGCGAGATCGAGATGAGTGCCCAAGGTGCAGCGATGAACGTCAAGAAGGACCTTGAGGCGGGTTTCGTGCGGGTCGAGTCCTATGTCCGAACAAGCTTGATTAGGGACCAGATAGAGAAGGATTTGGCGAAAATAGGGGTCCCGGAGGGTCGGAATTTATTCCGCCTTTTATCCTCTCTGTTACAAGAGGTTACGAATTGATTCCGGTTAATTTGGGTGGTTGAGTTTTTTGTTTTAGGTGATTTGTTTTGGGGGTTTGAAGGAATGTTTTTGGGTGCTGGGGAGTGATGGTTTGATTGCGGGTGAAGGATAGGTTTGATTGCGAGTGAACCGCAGGTTTGATTGCGGGTGAGCGATGGAGATCGCTGAGAGACTTGGCTTCGCAGGTCTTGCAGGAGGTGAATGAACAATGAAGTTCATGAAGCATATGCAGGAGCACATGACGGGCCTTTTCAGGCTCGTGTGGGGTTTCCTGCTTTTGGTGCTTTTGATTTTCGTGGCTTACGTGACGGTGCGCCTGGTTGAGAGACTGAAAGAATGGGTTGATACCCGGTGGTTCTTCAGGAGGTGGTGAAAATGATTCTGGTTTGGGTAGCAGTAATCCTGATTTTGGCTGGAGTGGTTGGGTTTCTTCTGACGAAGGAGCGACCCTCCTCTCCGATGAAGTGGGAGGATGGACGTTGGTGGCAAGAGGAATCAGGCGAGGAAGAGAAATCTGGCGATGCCCGGAAGACACTCCCGTGATCAGGTCCGGGCGGGAATGAGGAGGAGAAGAGTATGGCACGGAGAGATGTGTTTGATGAAGGCGTACGAGGTGCGAGAGGCGGTGCTCCGTCGGGTAAGGAGCAGACCCCCGGAGGAGCGGTTGGGAGTGGGAGTGATCTTGGGGAGGTGATAGGCGCGTATGGAAAGAAAAAGGGCGAGGCGAGTGAGCTTGAGGCTCGGGCATGGGGGGCAGTGGCGGCGATCGTTGAGAGAACGTATCTCGAGCTTTTGGGGCTTTCCCCCGTGGTCGTGGAAATCCGTTCGGGGGTCGAGACCCTCCAGAAGTGGACTGTGGAGACCGACGGCCGGCTCGAGTCCTTGGAGTCAAGATTGAGGAGGCTGACGGACCAGGTGGCGGTCCTGGCGTCGGAAGTAGCGGTTTTGAAAAGAAACATGGAGCAGGTTCGCCTGCTGACCGAGCGTGTCGCAGACAGAGTTGACAAGCTCTCGAACGAGTTTATCGAGCGACAGGTTAAGGAGCCCCTACTGAAGGACCAGGTGTGCATCTACAACGACATGCGACAGGAAGCGGGCAATGGCGGCAATGGCATCGCTCCTGTCATGGAGCGAGCGCGAAGCCTTCTCGAGGCCCGGGGAGCAGTTCTGATCGAGCCCGAAGAAGGCTCCTCGTTCGATCCGAAGGAGCACC
Organism: uncultured Verrucomicrobiota bacterium; assembly: GCA_964516325.1. Taxonomy (GTDB): domain Bacteria; phylum Auribacterota; class JABMQX01; order JABMQX01; family JABMQX01; genus CAZFAP01. The sequence continues at coordinate 6,292 of CAZFAP010000166.1, read as the reverse complement.
AGGGGATTGAAAAGGTGCTCACGAGCCGAAAGAAACTCGACCGGCGTGTGGCGAAAGTCCACAGAGCCGGCTTGAGGCTGAACGGAAGAGTCGTTCAACAGGCCTGGGTAGCAGTGTATCTCTTCGAGGAGAAGGGCGTTCCGGCGACAGGAAAACAAGGAGAATAAAGATGAGAGAGAAGAAAAAGAACAGTCAGGTATGCGGGATGGATCACGGGACAGGTTTCAGTAAAGGTGCGTATCTCGACGAGACCGGCAGACCAAAGGTCATCCCGAACCGCGATGGCGGTGCAAAGACACCGTCAATTGTCTATTTCTCGCCGGACTCTCAGGAGGTCCTTGTAGGAGTCGCAGCCGAGAGCATGATGTTTGTTGCCCCGGAGAGGACGGTCAAGGAAGCGAAGCGTGACATCGGCTCGGCCAAGGTTTACCTCGTCGTGAACGGGGTGAATGTCACACCGGTGACGGTCGCCACGAAAATCTTCGAGTATCTCCGGCAGTCCGCGATTGAGTACTTCGGGGACGACCTTGCTGCGAGGGAGGTTGTGGTCACAGTGCCCGCTGCTTTCAAGGACGACCAGCGTCAGGCCATCAAGCTCGCAGCGGAGATGGCCGGCATCACGGTGCTCCAGCTCATAAATGAGCCGATGGCGGCGGCTCTTGCCTTTGGGTTAAGCGAGAACCGGGGCGACATGCTTGTTGCAGTGGCGGACTTCGGCCAGGGGACGTTTGACGTCGCGATTGTGCAGTTTGGGGGAGGCAGAGCTGACGTGATTGCCAGCGCCGGCGACCCCAAGCTCGGCGGCAAAGACGTTGACGAGATTCCCCTCGAGATGGTGAAGGAGAAGTTCAAAGCCGAGCACGGCATTGACATCAGCGAGAAACACTGCCCTGCTGACCTCTACGGCATCTGGTCGGAGTGCGTTCGGGCCAAGGAATTGCTCTCGTCGAAGAGAGAGGTGAAGCTCGTCGCTCGCGCCGAGAACAAGCAGGTGGTGCTGGACATCACGAGAGAGCAGTTGAACAAGGCTATTGCTCCGTTAATGTCGAGGGTCAAGAACGTGACTCTCCAGGCGATCCAGGACGCCAAACTGGATGTGGGGGATGTGGACCATGTCCTTCTGATCGGTGGTTCAAGCCGCATCCCCGCATTCAAAAAAACGATAGCCGACATCTTTGGGGAGAAGAAGATCATGGGAGGCAGCGTGAGCCCTGACACAGCGGTCGCGGAAGGCGCTGCCATCAAAGCCGGACAGCTTGTCTGGAAGTCCGGGGGTGTTCTTGTTGACAACAACCTACAGGCGATTCCCGCGCCTGCCATCGAGAGCCGCGACGTTATGCCGCACAGTCTCGGCGTGGCGGTGCAGGATCGTGTGTCGTCGGCTCTGTACTGCGCCGTGATCCTGGAAAAGAACACGCCGATTCCCCACACCCTATCCAAAAGGTTTGCGTCTGTTGAACCAGAGCAGGACAAGTTCAAGGTGATTGTGCTTCAGGGCGAGGACGGCCAGGCGATTAAGGATTGTCTGATTGTGGGCGAGAAAGAATTGACCCTGCCGCCGAGGAGTCCTGAGGAGGAATCCCTCGAGGTCACGATGGCGTATGACGAATCGGGAATGGTTGACGTGAACGTCAAGGACCTGGTTTCAGGCAAGACGGCAAATATCACGGTAGACCACTACCAGAAAGAGCGGGCGAAGCAGGGAGCCGGGGCGGCAAAACAGGCCCCTCAATCGAAAGGGAGGAAAGGACCATGCAAAGCCAAAAAAGTCTGATGGGAAAGCTCAAAAGCTTTCTCGGTATCCCAAGCGAGGAAAACCGCGTACTGGCTGAGGCTAACCGTAATGCAAGAACGTCGAGGCGAGCTTCAGGGCCCCGCTTAGAGGTGTTGGTCATCGACGAAAGCGGGAGCATGTTCGCAGACGATTACAAGCCCACTCGGCTCGACGGGGCCAAAGTAGCAAGCTGTGCTTTTCTGAGAAAGTTGCAGCGCGCGAGCCCTAAAAGCATGGCCGCGCTTGTCAGCTTTGGCGACAAAGGGAAGATCAAGTGTCCCCCGTTACCGGTTGGTCAGGAGTTCGCTCGCATCGAAGCGAAAGTGCGTGGTCTGCAGGGTGACGGAAACACGAATATGGCTTCTGGATTGAGCCTCGCCGGAAGTATCGCGAGCAAGTATTCGAGCTGCCAAGCGCGGGTGCTCATGCTGACCGACGGGCACGCCAACGAAGGCGGTGACCCAGAACCCGTGGCTAAGAAACTCAAGCAGTTCGGCGTTCAACTCGACATCATCGGAATCGGCGGCTCGCCATCAGAGGTGAATGAAGAGCAATTGAAGAAGATGGCTTCTGTGGTGAACGGTGAACTCAGATACTGGTTCATCAGGAATGTTCCCATGCTCGTGAAAAGGTTTGAAGCGTTGGCATTGAGGCAGGTGAAGTGAAAACCCACGGCGGCTCGAAACGCATAAAAATCCGGTCGCTGAATCCGAACAAAGCTCCCGGCTATTTAAGCCCTTCGCTCCTGAAGGAGGCGCCGCCTTATCGGCGCTTTGCCCCGAAGATACCGACGGGGATGGCTGAAAAGCATAAAAGGCGGTAAACCTAACCATTTAAGCTTGTTCGGTCTGCTGACCACGCCATCCCCGTCATTTCCGTTCTTCTCTTTCAATAGGGGTCACTTGAGAGTGACCTTTAAGCGAACGGAAATTGAAACATCAAGCAAGGGCAAACAACATCAAGACGAGAGGGACGGAATAGCATGGCAGCGTTGCTTTGGCAGGTAAGGTCGCTTGGCTTCATGTTCATCTGCGGGACAACCCGCGATGAGGAAATAGCTGAAAGGAGGTAATTAGGTAGAAAAAAATGGAACAAGAAAATGAGTTTGTCGAAAAGAGATTCGAGACGTACCTGGGTCTTTACGGAGGCATCTTGGGCAAGGTCAACAGCCCCGAGGTAGCCCTCGGCATTCTCCAGGAGTGTGCTCGCGATAGGCGAATGCAGGAGATTCGCCAAGAAAAAGAGCGGGGCAATGGTGATGCAGCAACCGAGCGACAGATCGCCTTCCTGCGTGACTTAGGGGTCGAGGTCGAGCCCGGGTTAACGAAAAGGCAGGCGTCTCAGCTCATTGACGAGGCAAGAGCAGCGGAGAGGTGAGGAGGTTGTCCTTCCTCTCCTGCGAGCATGCCAGAAGACGAGAATCAGACTTCAGTAGGAGGGAAGCGTGGCGAAGCCCGTCAAGAACAGGAGGGTTTCGCGCATCCGCGAACGTGGGCACGAAAATGGTTGACGAACAGAGTTTTTCATTAAATGAGGTATCAGAAGCCGCATTGACGGCAATAGTCAAGGTCCTATTCCTTGATCGGAGGGACGTCTACGCAGTTCAAATCAAAACCCAGGATGGCTGCATATACCAACCGGTGAGGCAGACATTGGACGACAAGGTCATCCTGCGGCATTTGAGAGGAGAAATCACCATCGGCATCTACCCCGGCATGGAGAGGACGAGGTGGTTGGCTGTTGACATAGATTCGAAAGACCCCTCCAGGGTGAGAGCGGTCGTGGAAGCCATGCAACAATATGGAATAGAACCCGCCGTTCTCGACTCAGGAAAGAAAGGGTTTCACGTCATCTGCTTCTTCTCTCAGCCCATCGCGAATTGGAAGGCAAGACAGATTGGCAGTGCGGTTTCTTGTGGCAACGAGGCGTTCCCGAAACAGGATCGAGTTGAAGACGGGAAGAAGCTTGGCAACCTGATCAAATTGGGTTTAGGTGTGCACCAGGAGACAGGCAGAAGGTGTCTCTTCGTGAATAAAGACCTGGTTCCCTATCCTGACCAGGTAGCTTTTCTTCAGTCGGTCAAGCGTCACGATGGAGAAGCTTTGTCGGAGCAGTTGCCTGAGGATAAACGCCGCCCTCACGAAAGAACGCGGAACACAAGTCCTGCCCTGACTGTTCGAGTGCTCAAGCCCTGCGTGAAAGCCCTGCTTGCTTCAGGGACTGAGCAAGGAAAGCGCAACCAGGCAGCATGTATCGTCGCGACTGAAGCAAGGAGGCTCGGCATGAGTTTCAAGGAAGCGCTGGTCATGCTGAAGGTTTGGAATCTCAGGAATAAGCCGCCGCTGAGCGGCCACGAGCTGGTGAATGTTCTCCGGTCCGTCTTTTCCGGAGAGTATGAGTACGGGTGTGCTCCAGACAGCCCTCTCAGGAGCGTTGTCGAGTGTCTTGGAGTAAACAACTGCGAATACTATAGGAGGTTTGTGGAGCAGCGGAGGGAGAGCTCGCCCGATGAGGCTGCGGGAGCCTCTCCGGCGGCAACCGCTTCTCAGGGTGGCAACTCCGGGGACAAGGCATAGGCTGAGTCCCCGGGTTGTGCATCAACAACAGGCACGCTTGGCAAAGCAGAGGAGACAAAAATGGAGTGGGATGACGAAGAACAAGATGGCGAAAGCCAGGATGACGAGAATGGCGTCGGGTTTGACGATTTTACTGATGAGCCACCTCGACGAAAGGAGAGTCTGTTCTCACGATTGATTGCACGGCTGGAAAGTGGCTGGCGATCGTTGCGTTTTGAGGAACGAAGGATAACCCTTGCCGACGTGCTGAGACTTCTCATCTGCATCGCCCTTGCCATGACTCTCGCAACGGCAGGTATTGGGCTGATTCGTTTCAGCATGACCCGCGAGGGCGCGATCTTCTGGATGGTTTTGACTGTCATCATCTTTTTCATGATCCGGAAACGTATTTTCCCCGATTAATACGAACGCGATAAATATATTGACATATAGCTTGTCTCATGGTAGCCTGTAACCATGAGAAAGCCAACCTTGACTGTAACGCATCCTGAAGTAACTCGTGAGCGGCTCTTGGACCTGGCTCGGACAATTCCGGGGGCCTATATTGGCCTGAAGATAGCAGCTTTGCTGCTGGTCTTGGAGGGACAGAGTCGCAGCTGGATCGCGAAGGTGCTGGGACTGACGCGCCAGAGCCTGAATCTTTGGGTCCACAAGGTGAACGAGGCGGGTTTAGTGTCCCTGAAGCGCAAGAAAAGGCCGGGACGTCCCTCCCGTTTAACGCCAGAGATTCGCCCGGAACTGGAAGCGAATTTGGAGAAGTCCCCCTCGGAGTTCGGGCTGAATCGGGTTCGTTGGGATGGTCCCACTCTTGTGGTTCACCTGAGACGAGAGTTTGGCATAAAGCTGAAGGTCCGCCAGGCTCAGTACTGGATGCATCGGTTGGGGTATTCCCTGAAACGGGCCAGCTATTCGTATCTTCAGGGACGAGCGGAGCAAGCGAAGCGATTCCGGAAGGCGTTAAAAAAAACTCCGGAGTCTGGGACCGAGTGAGACAATTGTTTTTGAGGATGAAACCGGTTTCACCTTGCATCCCCGTCTGGGCATGGGTTGGGCGAAGAAAGGAAAACGCCTTCGCATCCCCACGACCAGCCAACATCGCAAGAGACTGAACGTTTTCGGGTGGGTGGCGCCTTTGCTGGGTCGAAGGGGCATCCTGAGGCTGCCCGAGGGAAACCGAGAGGGGTTCTTGGAGTGTCTCAGACATCTCTATGCGCGACTCCGAGGATATACGATTTGGCTGTATGTCGATAGAGCCCAGTGGCATAGAGGAGAAGAAGTGGACTCCTTTGTGAAAACGCATGTACGGTTGCACCTGAAATGTCCGCCGGGATACCAACCTGCCCTGAACCTGGAGGAGCGGCTCTGGCGTCAACTCCGCTATGAGGCCACCACGAATCACTGGTTCGAAACCCTCGATGCCATATGGGAGAGCATCCAAACGACGACTCGTTCTTGCAGCCCCAACAAAGTAAAAGGATTATGTAACATTGCTTAATGCGTTTGTATTAGTTGACGGCGTAGACCCAGAGAATTTGGCGTGGGAGGACTTTGAGGAGCTGGCAATTATGGGCAGGGTCAGGGAAGTGACCGAAGAGCCGCCCGGGCTTTTGATTCGAAGGAAGGGCTCCGGGGCGATACGGAAGGCGGCTGCAGTTCCTACACACAGGCCAAAAGTCACCAAGGGACGGCCCCCGCGAGCTGCGCTCACCGAAGAAATCGTTCTGACGCCATTGGCAAGTTCGAGTCGGCCAGATGGCCGGAAGGCAAAAGCCCCTACGCCGAGAAACCTGAAGGGGGCGCGAAAGCACTATTGTGAAGTGAAGGAGAATAAGAATGAGACGAGCAGAGGAGATGGACAGCGAACTGGAGCTTATCAGAACAAAGCCGGGGTTGACGCGCGACGGCAAGCCTGTTGACCATTATGTCCAGAAGATGGTCCAGA
>CAZFAP010000165.1:0-10951 GCA_964516325.1 uncultured Verrucomicrobiota bacterium | reverse complement strand
GCGATGGCTCTTTCCTCGATCTCGGTGGTAACGAATTCGCTCCTCTTGAGGAGGTCTGCCAGGAACCTCGAGTGACGGGGGATTTTCGCCAACGTCCTATCCTCTTGTGGAAGTGCTCGGGGATAGGTGGTAGGATAAGCAGCGCTATTCGAATCCGTACACTGACAGGGCAGACCCGTAGGGGGTAGCCGATTTCTCTTCGCCCTCGAGAAGTCCTCTTCCATGAATCAGGGCGAAGCAACCGGCGCCGAACGCCGGAGCGCTGGTCCTCTGAAACAGATGAACGAATCGGAAACTAAGACAAGGAGGTGCTCGATGGTTTCCCTTAAATCAAGACGCGGCGGAGGCCAGATGGTGCTTGGAATCATCGCCATCGTCTGTATCGCAATTGCCGTGGCCTTTATTCTTAAACAAATGAAAAGCAGCAAGAAGGCGGCTATCGGAGACGCGTATTACTACTGCGAAGACTGCAAGAACGAGTTTGTCAACTCGTCCGATCTAATTCCCCCGGTGAAATGTCCGAAATGTGAGAAGCCCACCGCGGTGCGGGCGCTGAAGTTCAAAGGGCAGGATGGGAAGGTCTTCACGGGCTATTACGAAAAATACGACACGGAGACCAAAAGGCTCATCGAGGCGAAAAGACGCGGAGGGAAGGTGGACGAGTTGAAGGTACGCAACCCACTGGTCCGCACGCCCGAGGGAGATTGGGTGGACAGCATGAGTCCGGAGGGGGCCGAAATCCTCAACAACGTCACTTCTCCGACCGACGACAGCACCGGGGCGAATATTAAAAGGGTCTTCCCAGGGGCAAAAGAAGAATGAGGGAGCTGTTAGCTTGCTGCGGCGCCACGCGCGAATAACAGCGCGCGGGCGCCTTTTTTGGCCGCCGTTCGGCGCAAAAGCAATCAGGGAGCGCGCGGCGGGGGCGCAGGACAGCGGCAGGGCGCTGAGGGTGGAAACCACTGCTTTGGGGAGGGAAACTGGTGAAAAGAATCGCAAAATACTTTCTACAAGGTTTGGTCTTTCTCATTCCGCTGGCCGGGACGATCTACGTGTTCTACGTCGTTTTCACGGCAATTGACGATCTCCTCGGCATCCGTCTGTATGGGAGAACCATTCGGGGATTCGGATTCTTCATCGTCGTCGCTGGAACTACGTTCATCGGGTTCCTGGCATCCAACTTCCTGACGAGAAGGGTCCTCGGGGTTATCCAGGGGCTTTTCGCAAGGATGCCGCTTGTGAAAATCGTTTATTCATCGCTGCGAGACCTGATAAGCGCGTTCGTTGGGGAGAAGAAGGGGTTTGACCAACCCGTTCTGGTGAACATCTTTCCCGGGGCCGCCGTGAAGGCGGCGGGATTCGTCACGAAGACAAATCTGGAGTCTCTGGGAGTCGGCGGGCATGTGGCAGTTTACCTGCCGCAATCGTACAATTTCGCCGGGAACCTTTTGATCGTGCCGAAAGAGAACGTTACGCCCTTGAACCTCGACAGTTCAAAGGTCATGACATTCGTAATTTCCGGCGGAATAGCCGAGAGCTCCGCGCCAGACCGGTCGCCGAAACCTGAGGCGGCAGCATAGGAAGTCGCTTGCGAGTGCTCGCGGCACAGGACGGATCGCGTGGTCCTTGCTTCCCGCCCGAGTGGACGTGACGACAATGGCGCATTAGCAGTTTTCGTGCACCGTCCTTGCTCCCCGCCCGAGGGGACGTGACGAACTCCGGATGTGACAATTCCCTGCGAACTCACCCCTCAGTTTCAGGAGCGACTGCGGTTCCATCCCTGTGCGAGAGGTCCCGGGGTTGGCTATGAGCTTCGCCACCCATGGCGGAGCGATTTCTCTGCGAAAGCATTTGCTCTTGTGCCGGAATTGGAGTATTCATGTTTTGAACGCCGCCTCCAAGCCGGGCGTGCGGTTTCTCGGAGGTGAGATGTTCTACTGCGCCCGTAGCTCAACTGGATAGAGTAGTGGGCTTCGAACCCAAAGGCTGCAGGTTCAAGTCCTGCCGGGCGCGCCATTCTCTTTCCCCATTCGTGTCTCCACGATTTTGTACTAACGCTAACTCCTTGCTACTGAAGCAACTGCACCTGAGAAAAAGGGCGCGAAAAAGGCGAATCGCCCGGTTACTGTCTGCCATGCGGATTTGCGTAACATCCAGGGAGAGAGCGCATTGTGAGGGTTCGAGAGGCCCTTAGGCAGCAGGATCGAGACAAGCCTGCTCGGACTCCGGCCCAGAAAAGAGGGTGGAAGGCCTGAAACAGACTCCAAAGGGCTCAGCAGTTCGATTGTCCAAACAGCGAATACCGGAACCCGGTATGTAAAAAAACGGGGGACGGCCCGAAGGCCGATGAACATATGGCTTCTCCACTTATCCACCTCGCCACGTGCCAACCATGGCACCGACGATTCACTCCTTGCCTTTCTCGGTAACATGGCGTGAGGGCCTGTTGCCCCGTACACGAACGCAGCCAACCGTGATGAATACGACCCGATGAATGGCAACAAGCGAGAGCCTCTCAAGTGTGCGCCATCGCCAGCTCAGTCTCTCAAGTGAAACCAGCACCCAATACGCTTCATAACTGCCGAAGTGCCAGAGAGAAGCTGCACTCCAATCGTCGCCATTAGCTGTCCAAGTCGAGTACTGTGGCGTTTCTGCCTGCAGATCGCCGGATGGTACTGGCATTTAAACACACCGCCACCCGGTAGAAGCCGGTCGCTTTGCCTGCACTTGATCCATCCCGCAGCGTGTGGACCATCCCATCCCGCGGAGACCTCTCACCTTTCATTTGTCCGCCTCCTTTCCACCCCCTGTACGTTAGAACTGCGCTCGACTCCCCCCTCCTCTCTCCCTGTAACCCTCCCACTTCTTGCTAAGCGACCCCCGCTCGAGGAGCGTGGCTTTCGCCGACAGCTCCTCGAGGCAGGGCTCCTTCGCTGCCGATTCTCGGCATCTCTCCCGATTCAGCCTCGCCCCCTGCCCATTCCTCCCCATCGGCTGCCGCCTCACCAACTCCCACGCCACATAACCCTCCCGCCGCCCCAGCAGCCCCTCTTTCAGCCGTCGCCGGGTCGGATGGGGCATAACCACTTTTTCCCCTTCCCACGCTCGGTCCTTCATGCTTTCCCTCCTCCTCAGCAAAGCGCCATCTCCTTTTTCGTCTTTACGATTCCTCTCCTCGCAGCCAACCCGGAAAGTCTCCTCAGCAAAAACGCCCTCGCCCGCGAAAGCCTCGACCGCACGGTCCCGACCGGAGTCCCCATGATCTCCGCCACCTCCTTGTACGTGAACCCCGATAGGTCCGAAAGAACGACCGCCATCTTGAACTCCGGCGGCAGCGACTCCAGCGCCCGCTTCACGTCGTCCTCCACTAGTTCGTCCAGGTCCGGATTTATTTCCGGCTCGTACGTCGGGTCCGCAACCTCTGACTCGACCCCGTGCGCCCACGCCGTCCGTTCGAAGCTCACGGTCGCTTGCTCTCTCGCCTTCTTGCGGTACATATTGACCAGGTTGTTCTTCATGATTCTGAAGAGCCACGCCTTGCAGTTGGTCCCTCTCTGGAACTTGTCGAAAAATCGGTAGGCTCGCACAAATGTCTCCTGAACCACGTCCTCCGCATCCTGCACATTCCCCGTCATTCGCAGGGCGGTGTTGTACAGGATGTCCAGGTGCACGAGCGCCACTCGCTCGAACTCCTCGTGCCGTGTTCCCGTTCGCGTCTCTTTCCTTTCCATCAATTCGATCGCCATGGTTTAGCCCCCACTTTTGCTATGTCCGCTTCATCAAGCGGTGGTGTGTGTGTGCTCGAAAACCCAACCGGAGATGGCAGAGGCAACTCCAGCCAACTGACCTCGTCGAGAAAATTACTGGCGTCTTGTGGATTCTCATCTGCCCCTCTGGGGTTTCGGTCTCACGTTTGTTCAAAAACTCATCACGACAAAAATCGCATTTCACCGCGTACTCAATCACATGTCCTGGGAACGCCACAATTGGACGTTGGCCCCATCCGCCTACGCCCGCCGCCTTACCACACCCCAGGAAATGTCTCACCTGCCGCGTTCCCATTCTTTTCGTTCCCGGAGTTCTTCCGACGGAGCGCCGTGGAAATCGCGTCGAGGAACGCCTTCTCCTCGAACGGTTTCTGAAGCACGGCCACCGCTCCCGCCTTCTGTGCCAGGGAAACCACCTCTTCATGTGCCGTGATGAAGATCACGGGCATCTTCGAGCCGCGAGCCGCAAGCATGCGCTGTAAGTCAATCCCGCTCATCCCCGGCATGCGCACGTCGAGGACCAGGCAGCCGGGGCCCTGAGGGGGGACATACCGCAGAAACTCTTGCGCCGAGGCGAAGGTCTCGACATCAAGGCCCACCGACCGGATCAACCTCTTCAGCGCGCTGCGCACGGATTCGTCATCGTCCACAACGAAGATCATCGGTTTCCTTTCCGCCATGCTCTCCTCCGATCGGCCAACTCCCCCGCCGTACTCTCGAACGTTGTTCTGTCTCACGATGAGCGCGCCCTCCATTCACTTCCGGAAAAACGGTTTCGCCCGACGAGAAATCAGGAAGACGATGCGGCGATTCCGTTATGTTCGGGGAAAGGGTAGTGAAGAAAGGGAAAGGATGTATATTGGACTTTGGCCGTAGGAAGGTCAGGCCTTGGGCGGAGCGATCCCCACTTTCTCGGCGAGATGAACGAGTTCAGCGACCGACTGGACTTCCATCTTCTGCATGACGCGAGCGCGGTGAACCTTGATCGTCTTCTCGCTCGCCCCCAGCTCCGAGGCGATCTGCTTATTGAGCATCCCCGCAATCACCAGACGAAACACCTCGCCTTCCCGAGGGGTCAACCGGTCAATCCGTCGCTGGATTACTTCCTTCTCCGCGTGTTCCTGTCGGGCCCGCGTGTTCTTCTCTATCGCCGCGTGAATCGCGTCCAGCAGGTCCTGGTCGCTAAACGGCTTCGGGAGAAAGTCCACGGCCCCGGCTTTCATCGCTTTCACGCTCATGGGAATATCCCCATGCCCCGTGATGAAAACGATGGGAATCTCGTGCCCCGCCTTCGCGAGTTCCCTCTGAAGGTCCAGCCCGCTCAACCCCGGCATCCGCACGTCGAGAACAAGACACCCGGGGCCATCGTAATGTTCCCGATGCAAGAAATCCCTCGCCGAGGTAAACGTCTCCGCCCTCAGCCCCACGGACCGGATCAACCGGTCCAGGGCTTTGCAGACGGACGCATCGTCATCCACCACAAAGACTATCGGCTCTGCATCTTTCATAGGCGTTCCTTACTGGTTCGCCGGCAGCGTGAAATGAAACGTCGCCCCATGGTCCGGGTTATTTGTCGCCCACAGCTTGCCCCCATGGGCTTCGATAATCGAGCGGCTAATCGCAAGCCCCATTCCCATGCCTTCCGTCTTGGTGGTGAAGAACGGCGTGAACAGCTTTTCCATTTTCCCGTCGTCCAGCCCGATTCCCGCATCCTGCACCGATACCCGGACCGTCTCCGGGTCATGCCGGAAGGTCTTCACCACGAGCTCCCGAGAATCGGCCTCCACTTCGCCCATCGCCTCCATCCCGTTCATCATCAAATTCATGATTACTTGCTGGAGCTGAATTCGATCGCCGGACGCCCGCGGCAAGTCCCTCTCCAGTTCCATCCTCATGATAACCCCCTTTACCACCGCTTCGCTGTAAAGCAGCGAAACGATCTCCTCCACCACTTCGTTGATGTCAAGGGGTGTCCGCTCCAGCTCCCCTTTCTTCAGGAGCGCGCGGAGATGCCGAATCACCTCCCCAGCCCTGCGATCGTCCTTCACGATATCGTCCAGCGCCGCACGCACTTCATCCAGGTCGGGCGGAGTTCTCTCCATGAAGCGCTGCGCTGCCCGGGCATTGCTCGAGATCGCCGTGAGGGGCTGGTTCAGCTCGTGCGCTAACGAAGCCGCGAGCTCCCCCATCGTCGCCGCCCTCGCCACGTGCGCCAGTTCCTCCCGCAGTTTCCTCGCCTCTTCCTCCGTGCGCAGTCTTTCGCTCACGTCCCGGCACGACTTGATTATCTGGATCACCTCGCCGGCCGCGTCCAGGATCGGCGCCGCGTTCGCCTCCACGATGATCTCCCTGCGCTTGTCGTCGTAATGCTTGTGCATCACCACCGCTAGCTTTTTGGTCTGCACCACAACCGCCAACGGACAATAGTCCGGCAGCTCGTCGCATGGCGAGTCCCGACGATGAAGCACCTGAAAGCACCGCAGCTCCCTTTGAACCGGGTCTCCTCCGGCGAGAGTTTGGGCAGCCCGGTTAGCAAGGAGGACCCGATAATCCCGCCCGATGACCATCGTCGGGTCCGGAATGCCATCAATGACTGATTGCAGGAAGTTCCTCGATTCCCGCAGTGCCTCTTCCACCCGTTTGCGCTCCGTAATGTCGTGGACCGTCCCAATCATCCGAATCGGCCTGCCGCCCTCGTCAAAGGTCACCTCCCCTCGCTCGTGCACCACTCGTTGCGTTCCATCAGGCCGAATTACCCGATGCTCGATGCTGTAATGCACGTTCGGGTCCACCAGCGACCGGTTCACCGCCTCCTTCACCGACTCTCGGTCGTCCGGATGAACCGACTCCAGGAACGCATCGTACGTCGCGCCAAATTCCTGCGGCTTCAGCCCAAAAATCCGATACACCTCGTCGGACCATGCCAGGTCGTTCGTCACGATGTTCCAGTCCCAGTTCCCCAGATGCGCGATCCGCTGCGCTTCCGCGAGGCTCTGCTCCTTCTTCCGCAGCGCCTCCTCCGCCCGCATTCGTATAATCGCGTTGGTAACTGTCTCGCCCAAAAGGCGAAGTCGCTGCACCATCTCCTCGGACCACGCTACCTTACGTCGAAAGTTCACAAAGGTAACGGCGCCCAGAACCTCTCCCCCCGCCGCCAACGGAATGGACACATACGACTTGATGTTCTCCCGCTCGATGAACTCTCTCTCCCGCGTCGCCTCCTCCGGCAGGTCCTGCCTCCCCGAATAGAGAACCATTTCCCCACTGCGCACCTTCTCCGTGAACCACGGGAACATTTTGTTGACGACGCCTAACAGCATCGGCTGGATTCCCTTCGCCGCCCTCGAGTGCGTTATCCGAAGCTCCGCCATGTCCTCCGAGAACTGATAGACCGTGCTTCGATCCACCCCCAGTGCCTCCACCAGCAACTGAAGCCCCCGATCAATCTCCGCGTCTAATTCCGCCGCTGGCAGGTTCACAAACCTCGCCAAAAGCTCCGAAAACAGCTTCTCAAATCGCAGCCGGTCATCCAGCGCTTCCTCGGCCCGCTTGCGCTCGGTGATGTCAATGCCCATCTCCAGGATGAGCGGCGAGCCGCCAACGTCGGTGAACGGGAAATCGTAGATGTCGTAGTTGCGGCCGTCCGGGCCGGTCCATTCCCAACGATGCGGGCGTTTGGTCTTCAGGACTTTGTACGTCTCGCAGTTCTCGCAGGGCTCGCTTCGGTGGAACAGGTACTCGAAGCAGGGCCGGCCCATGGACTCGCCAAATCGTTCCCGGAAGAAGCGGTTGGCAAAGGGCACCTGATAGTCCTCCGAGAGCAGCACCACATAGACGGGCAGGGTTTCCAGAACGTCGTAGAGCCGCTGCCGCTCGGCGTTCACCGCGGCCTGGGCGCGCTTGCGCTCGGCCACTTCGGCCGCCAGCTCGGCGGTGCGCTCCTCCACGCGAAGCTCGAGCTGGTGGCGCGCCTCGTGCAGGGCCTCCTCAGCCTGCTTGCGCTTGGTTACATCCCGTCCAAAAAAGTCAACGTAGCCGGCGGCGCAGACTGGCACAACGACGAACGAGATCGTCCGTCCGCGATCCTCCACTTCCAGCATCTTGCTCGCGCCCGCTCCCATTGCGTCCGCCGCGACCCGCCCCCATGCCTCCGGCGCCGCCTTTTCGGTTGCGCTCTCGCAGTGCCGTAACACCGCCTCCCCCGCCGCGTTCGCGTAGAGCACCGTTCCATCTCTTGAGATACGAAGCACGGGGTTGGGATTCTCCGAAGGGAATTTCGCCAGGGCTTTGAGCTGCCCTTCGACCCGACGATGCTCGGTTTCCAGCGCCTCCAGTTCCGTCACCTGTCGGCGGGTTTTCTCCAGTTCGTCTATAAGCTGCTGTTTCGTCTTCCTCTCATCCTTCATCTTGCCTGTCTCGCCGGCCTCCAAAAGTTCTACTCCTTACTGCTGAGACTGCGCATGGAAATCCCTCGTTCGGATTCGCACGAAAACAAAAAAGCCCTATGGCGCCTCCCTGACGTCCCATAGAGCTCCCTTTCACCTGACAACCGATCGAGCTGCACGTCACAGCCGCCTCCCGGCCTGGGCGTGCCCGCCGCTTTCACGCCGGCCGGGTTTCACAATTCTCCCACCGCGCCTACTTCCGCTTGGCCACTCGGAAAGCTACCACAACGGAGCCGCCCCGTCAAGCAGTTGCTGCCACCGGGGTGCCGCTCCGTTTCCAAGGCGTTTGGTTGTTGTTTTGCTCCTTCTCAGGTTCTTGGACACGACGCGAGCCGCGCTGGCGCCAGCGCAAACAAACTGCTTCCGATGAGGGGTAACCCCAATGGAGGTTGGGGCAATAGGGACGGGCGAGTCTCTTACCAGGACGGCGAGACTGTCCGCCGCAGACGCCGAGGCCCGGCTTGCGGGCTTACTGCCACCACGCAAACGTGTTCAACTCCCGCATCTTCCTGATTTCTCGCACGGCCATCCATTTGACGTGGCCGTCGCAGAAGGCGAGGTTGCCGCCCCCCGTGTGCAGCGTTCCGGTGTTCGGGAAATCGCTCTCGTGGAAATAGCCGTCGTTGATCTCCGGCCCCTCGTCAACCAGAAGCACGCACCGCGAAGCGTTCTTGATCCTCGAGATAGCTACTCCCTCCGGCATGTCTTGACCCGACGGGTCCTTGTCGAGCAGCCAGTTCATCGAGTAGCTTAATCCGCGTGTCTTCTCAACCTCCCCCCCGGATGGGCAAAGATAGACATTCGTGCTCGACGAGTGGTACCATTTATCCGGCATATCCTGGTACCTTTTGAAGCCATTGTACATGTACGTCCACAGTACGCCGTCCTCTAGGTCTATCCGTCGGCAAGCCGCTGCCTGTTGCGGGTGAGCGACGACGTTGCCGCCCCAGACCCAGTCGCTGGGATGGTTTCTGCCCGCGGGTCCGGTTCTGGGGAGGTGGTCGTCGAACTCGGTGGCGTACATGTGCATCGCCTGCGCGAGTTGTCGAATGTGTGCCAGGCAGGTGGCGCCTCTTCCCCTTTCCTTTGCGGATTGAAGCGCCGGCAACAGAAGAGCGGCGAGTATGGCGATGATGGCGATGACTACCAGCAGTTCTATGAGAGTGAAGGCTCTGTTCCGCTTGTGCGTCATGGGTGGCCCTCCTTCTTGATTTATGCCGCTGGGTCTCAGGTGCGGCTCAAGCCCCCATCTGCCGCACCTCAATCTTCTATACCATATTCAAACCCCGAAATGCACCCAGAAATTATTCGCCTCCGCAATCCCTCAGTCTTGCGAGGAATTCACCGCAGTCGCTCATGAACTTCGTTCACGCCGAGACCATGAAAATCTTGGCTGCGTGTCGCTGATTTTCGGGGCAGAAGTCGCATTCCGTTTTCTCTCGCCAAGACGCTGTGCCCCGGGGTGAGCACCCAGGGAATCAGGACCAGTGTGCCCGGCGCCCTCGCAGGCGTCCTCGGCGGTAAACCCCCTTGGAGTGCGGTAGCCCCGCTGCCGCCTTCGGAGAGGGGAGCTTGCTCTTCCCTCGCGCCGCCAGGGTGTGTGTGAACTCTGCCGGAGGATCGGGCTCACGCCAGGTGGCGAAACCCCTATCCTGCGTGCAATGCGTAGGTTACGGTCTGCACGCCGGGGTTGGAGCGCCGCAGAACGGTGGTCATTCCACAAAAAAACGGTCTGGCATGAAACTTCCTCTCGTGTTTCGGCGTTGTCTAATAAAGAACCATAAGAATCTACGACCCCAAGCTCCTTATAGAGCAGGCGCTCGGCGTCGAAGAAAAAAGCAGAAAAAATGCTAAAAAGGTCTTGACAAGGAGTGGGGCGTAGCATATAAGCTTGTCTTGAAATATCAGTGGGCTGAGAGAGGACGCTAATCTACGTCGAGGGTTGATAATTGACCTGGCCCTGATACAGTTGCTCACACGTCGTGAGGATTTCAATGGCGCTCTCTCGGAGCGCCATTTTTGACTCTCGAAGCCCTTTCTCTCCCAGGCGCCGCGCCCGGTAGAGAAATCGTCCGTTCTTTGAAAACTGAATAAAGCAATGTGCCATGCTTGAACCCCGCCTTTGGCGGGGTCAACCCTGTCGTCCTGACAGGTGAATCTGAACATTCCTCATGGAGTGTTTGTTCACGTAGAGTCAATCGGGGCTTCGCCTTGGGAGCGATTCCGAGGCTCGGCCCTGAAAGGATCTTCAAACATGAGAGTTTGATCCTGGCTCAGAACGAACGCTGGCGGCGTGGATGAGGCATGCAAGTCGAACGGAAGTCCGTCCATTAGCAATAGTGGGTGGGCTTTAGTGGCGTAAGGGTGAGTAACACGTGGGTAACTTGCCCCCGACCTGGGAATAACCCCGCGAAAGTGGGGCTAATACCGAATGTGGTTCCATTGGGGCATCCCGGTGGAATTAAAGGAGGGGACCAGACCCCCCGCCTTTGGCGGGGGGGAGGCCTTCCGGTCGAGGAGAGGCCCGCGGCCTATTAGCTTGTTGGTAGGGTAACAGCCTACCAAGGCTGTGATGGGTAGCCGCGCTGAGAGGCGGGTCGGCCACATTGGGACTGAGACACTGCCCAGACTCCTACGGGAGGCTGCAGTCGAGGATCATTCGCAATGCCCGAAAGGGTGACGATGCGACGCCGCGTGAGCGATGAAGGCCTTCGGGTTGTAAAGCTCTGTCACACGGGA
>CAZFAP010000164.1:0-11144 GCA_964516325.1 uncultured Verrucomicrobiota bacterium | reverse complement strand
TCGGGATAAACGAAGTGTGGGTTGAACGCTATGTTCCCTTCGCCTCCGCCTGTCCAGTCCTCGATGCACGAGTAGGTGGGCTGGCAGGAGCTGTCAATCTGCCCTCCGCCGCGGGGGACGTTTCCCCAGATGATGCAGTTGAGGATTGTGCCGGAGCACCAGGAGAGTCCTGCGCCCCAATCCGCGAGATTTTGTGTGATGGTGTTGTTCTGGATTGTACCGTCGCACTCCTTCAATGCGCCGCCGGAATCGGCGGAGTTCGCTGCGATAATGTTGTTCTGGATGGCGCCGTCGCAACCGTACAGTCCACCGCCGCTCTGGGCCGAATTCCATCTGATTGCGTTATGCTGGATTACGCCGCCGCAGCGACAAAGGCCTCCGCCCGCGTCGCGGGCTGAGTTGTAATAAACCCTGTTGTAGCGGATATTGCCGTCGCAGAAGGCGATGGCCCCACCAGACCCGCTGGCCTCGTTCTCGGTTATGACGTTGTGCTCTATGGTGGCACGAGTGCGATGGATGTACGTCCCGCCGCAGATGCCGCCGCCGTATTCGGCTTTTCCGTTCACAATGGTGAAGCCGGTGAGGATGCAGGCCGCCCTTTCCTTCCCGAAGAAGGTTACGACCGGACCATCTCCGCTGCCATCAATTATGGTGTTGGCCACGACGTAGGGGTCGAGAGGATCGGTGCTTGTGAGCACAATATCCCTGCCGCGGAGCCGGATATTCTCATTGTAGGCCCCTTCAGCGACGATCACTATTTCTCGCTCCGACGCCGCGTCAATTCCTTCCTGGATGGTTGTGAAGGCGGTCTGCCAGGTCTTGCCATCGCCGGAGACAGGAAGTGAACCGTCCACGTGCCACAATGCAGCGGGGCCTAATGGGTTGAAACCCCAGCGGTACTCCTCAAGGTTTGACATCGCGTCGCCGTCAGGATCGCCGTCTGCTCGCTGCGCGAGGTCTCCGAAGAATCTGGTTTCCCAGTCGTCGGGCAGTTCGTCGCGGTCGCTGTCGGGCGATGCGCTGGTCGCCTCCGGTGTATTGCCATAGGCGCCGATGTCTATGCGCCCGCCATTCGGCTCAGGCTCTCTTGAGAAAGGGGAGTTGGGATCGCCGGCGTCAATGCAAGGAGACCAGCTCTGCAGATGATAGTCGCCCTCATCGGGGGCGACAAAGTAGGGGAAGTAACTGAAATTGCCGTCGCCGGGGCCCTCCCAACGTTCGATGCAGGAGTATGTCGGAGTGGTGTAACCCCAAACCTGTCCTTCTGTGACATTTCCCCAGATGATGCAGTTGCGGATGATGGCTCGGCAAGCATACAGTCCGCCGCCCTTCTCAGCCGTGTTGGCATAGATGGTGTTGTTCTGGACCAGGCCGTCGCAATAAGCCAACCCGCTGGCGGAATTCCCGGTGATGATGTTGTTCTCAATGAGCCCATCGCAACAGGTGATCCCTTTGCCGGAGTTGGCGCAGACGAGGTTGTTCCGGATTGTGGCCCGGCTGTGGCACTCTGAGATTCCGCCGCAGATTCCTCCCTGGTCCTTCCCCCCGCCGTTTTGGATCGTGAAGCCCGCGAGCACGCAGGTTTCATCCTCTGTCCCAAGGAAGGTCACGACAGAGCCCGCCTGGCTACCGTCAATGATGGTGCGGGCAACAACCTCGGAATCGGTTGGGTCAGTGGAACGGAGGGCAACGTTCTTGCCGTTGAAGGCGACATTTTCCAGGTAGACTCCCTGGGCGACGATCACTGTGTCGCCGTGAGACGCTGCGTCAATTCCTTTTTGAATTGTTTTGAATGATGCCTCCCAGGAGGTTCCGTCGCCGGAACCGGAGGCTGAGGCATTGACATACCACGTTCGGGAAGGAGGCCCTTGGGGGGCGTACTCGAATGCTCCCATGTCAACAGTGGCGGATGAGGCGCCGAGGAGAATTCGAGGATTTCCATCCGGGTCAAGGGCTTGCGACATCCAGTCCTCATTTTTGCCCGCGTCAATACATGGGGACTCAGGAGATAGGCGGTAACCGGCGGCGAAGCGGGGATCCTCAGAAATGTTTCCGATCCCGCCGCCGGTCCAATCCTGGATGCAGCAATAGCTGACCGGCGACCCGGGAGTGATCTGAGCCTCGCCTTGACCTTTGTTCCCCCAGATGATGCAGTTGCCGACCGAACCGCCAATCCCATATATACCCCCGCGGCAGTAGGCTGAGTTTCCGCAGATGGTGTTATTCCGAATGATCCCTCTGCACCAAAATAGCCCTCCGCCGAAGTCCGCCGAATTGCCGGCCACCACGTTGTTCCGTACGAGGCCATCGCAGCAGTAGATTCCTCCACCACCATGCCAAGCTGAGTTCCTGGAAACCGAGTTATTCTGGATTGTGCCTTGACACCGGTATAGTCCCCCACCGTAGTCGGCCGAGTTGTCGCAGATGATGTTATTCTGGATCGTCCCCTCGCACTCAAACAAACCACCGCCGCACCATGCGGAGTTGAGCACGACGATGTTGTTTTCGATAGTCCCATTGCAGCGCAGGAGGCCACCGCCTCCGAGATACCTGCCCGCGAATAAGGCGGAGTTATCCATGATGATATTGTTCCGAATGAGTCCAGCGCAGTGGGCAAGCCCACCTCCGAAATCGGCTGAGTTGCCGGCGATGATGTTGTTTTCGATGGTGGTGCGGGCGGCAGAAGAATCCGAGCCGCCGCAGATTCCGCCGCCATACTCCGCCTTGCCGCCGCGGATAGTGAAACCGGATATGACGGAAGTTTCGTCCTCAGTTCCGGCGAGTTCGACGACGCAACCATTTCGGCCGCCGTCTATGATAGTGCTCTTGACGACGGAGGAGTTGAGCGGATCGGTGCTGGTGACGATGACGTTTTTGCCGTTGAATTTGACGTTCTCGACGTAGAGACCTTCGGCGAAGATGACGGTGTCGCCGTGCGATGCGGCATCAATGCCTTCCTGAACCTTCTTGAATGCGGTTTGCCAGGAAGTGCCGTCGCCGGAGGCAGCGACTGAATCGTCAACATACCAGGTTGGTGCCGCGGCGAGCTGGCAAGACGCGCCGAACAGGATGAGAGCGAGTGTAATTGCTGTTTTCCCCATTTTTCCGCACCTCCTTGAGACCCGTTGTCGGCTGTTGATTAGCTCCCCCTTGAAGGAGTCGGGTGGCGCCCGCAATGGATGAGAGTATAATGAATATACCGCATCAGGTGAAGGAAGTCTCTGGAAATTGTGCAGGGCAGAAGGCGCAGATTGTGGCACTTTTGTGGCGGAGAAGTTGTCATTCTGTGGAGCGCAACCACTTCGGGCAGAGGTGGATGGGCCATGTCTCTTTAACCCCGAAAATGGTCCAAAATTTCAGTATTTTCCAGTAGTTTCTCGACAAGAGGGGATACTGGACTGGATATTTCGTTTGGGTCGTAACAGGGAGTGCATTGGTTGTGTTCTCTTTTTGGGGTTATTATAGGAGATGAGTTGCCGTTTGTCAGGAAAAAGAGGGTGAGAACAGCAAGTCTTCGTATAGGCGAACATTTGGCGAAAATTTTCCTTGACTTGAGGTCGTTATGTGGGCACTATACCTTCTGTGGAAGCGAGTGCTCCGGGGCTTTGATTCTCCCCGAAATGCGGTTCTCGAGTGTTGAACCAGAACCATGAAAACTGACCGACATAGGGAAGTCCTTCATGTGGACATGGATGCGTTCTTCGTCTCGATCGAGGAGAGCCTGAATCCGACCCTCCGCGGCAAGCCGGTGATTGTCGGCGGTAATCCGAATGGGAGAGGAGTGGTCTCGGCGGCTTCCTACGAGGCGAGGAAGTTCGGGGTTCATTCCGGCATGGCGCTTTCGCAGGCGAAGAAGCTGTGCCCGCAGGCGATTTTCATAGAAGGCAACTACGAGAGATACACCGTCGTCTCGCGGAAGCTCTTCAGAATCCTCTCGAAATACACGCCGGACATTGAGATGGTCTCGATTGACGAAGCCTATCTCGACCTGACCGGATTCAGGAGATTGTACGGGCACACTTTTGGCGCGGCTCAGAGAATTAAAGACGAGATAAGAAGTCGGCTTCGGCTGAACGCCTCCATAGGAATCGGCACGAACAAGCTCATTGCCAAAGTCGCATCAGATTGCGCGAAGCCGAACGGAATCCTCATGGTTTTCCCCGGATATGAGAGAGTTTTTCTGGCGACGCTTTCCATTGAGAGGCTGCCCGGGGTAGGGGAGAAAGTGAAGGAGAAGTTGACCTCGTATGGGGTGCGGACAGTGGGGATGCTCGCGAAGGTCGAGAAGGACTTGTTGGTGAGGACGTTCGGGAAATGGGGGCTGGCGCTCCACGAGAGCGCCAACGGGATTGATTCCTCGCCCGTCATCAGCGAGCCTTCCGCGCCAAAATCCATCAGCCGGGAGACCACGTTCAACGAGGACACGATTGATCGGAAGCTGATTTTCTCGACGCTGTTCTGGCTGGTTGAGCGAACGGCCAAGTCGCTACGGGAGGAGAAGCTTCAGGCGAGAACGATTGCGCTGAAATTGAGATATTCCGATTTCTCGACGGTGACGCGGTCTCTGACGTTGCGGGAGGGGACGGACCTCGATAAGAAAATCTACCGGTGCGTGGAGGAGCTGTTCCGAAGAGCCTATACGAGAAGAGGAAGGGTCAGGTTGCTGGGCGTTTGCCTATCGAATTTCTGCTCGACTGCGTGGCAGGAGAAGTTCTTCGATGAGGAGAAGACCGACAGACTCAAAGGCTTTTATCGGAGCGTGGACAAAGTCAGGGACAAGTATGGCTTCGATTCCCTCCGGGTCGTCAAATCGCCGCCATAGCAGCGGTGGTTCCCCCTCTGCGTTCTCCGCGGCCTCGGTGGTGAAGATTTGACCGCAGTCCCTTATGAACTTCGTTCACCCGGAGACCATGAAAATCCCGGCCGCACGGCGCTCGTTTTGTGGGCAGGACCCGGATTCCGTGTTCTCTCGCCAACAGGCAGAGACGCCATGCGGATTTCACCGCGGAGAGCGCAGAGATCGCGGAGAAAAGGGAGTTAGATGCCGATTTTCGGGCAGAGGCGCTCAAGGACGCAGATCGGGCAGCGGGGGTTGCGGGCGGTGCAGATTTTTCGACCGTGGGAAATCAGGTTGAGGTGGAAGGGATACATTTTCTCGGGGGGCACGAGCTCGCCCATGATCTGATGTGTCTTTTCGCGGGTCGCGTTTTCGCGGACGAAGCCAAGGCGCTTGGAGAGGCGATGGATGTGAGTGTCCACAGGGAAGACGTTCTTTCCCAGGGAGAACATGAGGACGACTTTGGCGGTCTTCAGCCCGACGCCTTTGTAAGAAAGGAGCGCCTTCTCCGCCTCTTCCGACGAGAGATTGCGGAGAAACGACAGGTCGAAGCTCCCCCGCTCCTCTCTTATCGAATGGAGAATCTCCTTGATTCGCTTGCTTTTGATATTCGCCAGCCCGCCTACCCGAATCGCTTCCGCGATGTCCTTTTCCGGCGCATCGTGAATCTCCTGCCATGACGTGAAACGCTCCCTGAGCTTCGCGTACGCCTTGTCGCGGTTGATGTCGTTCGTGTTCTGGGAGAGGATGGTCACGATGAGGCTTTCGA
This sequence comes from uncultured Verrucomicrobiota bacterium, assembly GCA_964516325.1. Taxonomy (GTDB): domain Bacteria; phylum Auribacterota; class JABMQX01; order JABMQX01; family JABMQX01; genus CAZFAP01. Next base: position 5,538 of record CAZFAP010000164.1, on the reverse strand, counting down.
GGACGTCGCTGCGGCGGGAGCGGCGCGGAACGCCGTATTCTCGCTCCAGAAGCTCGATGATTTGTTCTAAAGGCTCCTTGCGCCTTTGCTTTTTTCCCGTCCGAATGTCATCAAGGCACATTTTGGTGTCGGCTTTGTTGTGGTCGTGGCACTTCCATCCGCGAGCTGAACGACGAGGATGAGCCGGGGAAATTCTATCACGTCCCAACCAAGCCTGCTGTCATGTAAAGGACAATCGCAGCGATCATAACGACTGCGAACCCAAAAGACATCGCCAGCGTAGTTGCCAGAACAGCGCTGAGGACGGATGCGCACCCGTTGATTCCCCAGCACCAGGGCACGAGACCGGGAGAGGTATCGGAGACCTTCTGTAACCCGAACGCAAACGGGATTCCCATGAAGAAAGCGAGCGGGGCGAGAAGAACAATCGAAGCGAGGATTCTGCCAGTTGTGCTGAGAGACGATAATGCGGAAAAGATTGCCCACAATCCCACGAGATAGACCAGGGATATGACCACGATCGCCGTAAACGGAGTCCGGCGCCGAGCACGTCTCTGAGCTACGCGGCTCATGAAGCGCTTTGCGTAAAGGCTTCCAAGCCCGGAAAAGATGAGGAAAGACGAAATCACGACGACGATTGAATAAATCGGGTGGCGGAGGAAAAGGATGAATTTCTGAATGAAGGACATCTCAAGGAACATGAAGCCGATGCCGAGGCAGAAGAAGTAAACGAGGCGGCGGGCTTTCCTGGCGGCGGGCTGCTTCTTTCGGAGGAAGAGGAGCGGAAGGACAATAAGCATAATGCTGGCAAGCGCCGCCTGGACGAGGGTCGCGATGACAAGCACGTATCCCCACGGCGCCCATTGTCTTCCCATCATCTTGAGAAGCGGGCGGAGGGATTTCCATCTGAAGAAATGGAAGAAATACGGGCTGTCGTCTGTTGCGGGAAGGACGTTGAAAAGATAATCGCGGTAGAGACGCCCTCCGTCGTCGAAAAGGAGGGACATGCAGGCGTTGTAGTAGAGAGGCTCAGGCGTGCCGGGGCGCTGCGGGTCGGAAAGAATGTTGAACCGGTTGGTTTCTTCCTTTTTGATCCCAGGATAATAGTCAACGTCGAAGGACCTCTCTTCGCAGAACTTCCGCACCGCTTCAATTTCACCTTCCGTGAACGGTGACCTCTTGACGAGAATCGTTCCGGTTTTCCAGCTCCGGATAAATACGAGGTGGCTCTCCCAACCGCGCTTCATGCCGATGCCATATAAAGCGGCGATGGCGGTATCAAATGCCTTAATGTTGTCGCGGGGCGGGAACTGAATCCAGTTGGTGATGGATAGAACCCCGTCCTCGGTGAGATGCCGACGATAAGTCGCGAAAGCCTCGACCGTGTGAAGGTAGTCCTCTGAAAGAGCATAGACGCCTGCGGCGGAGGCCGCGGAGGAACCCATGAGAGAGACCTCGATGATGTCGAAGTCCTCTTTCGACGATTCCATGAAGCCTCGCCCGTCAGCCGCGACAACTTCGACCTGCGGCAGGGAATAGATTCCGCCACAGAAGTCTTTGTACTTTTCCTTCACCAACCGAATGATCTTCGGGTCCAGCTCAACAGCGGTGATGCTTTTCGCATTGTGAAGCAGCCCAAGAAGGACGCCGGAGCCGCCGCCCGCTCCGAGAACCGCGACACTTGGATTCTTGACAAGATGATAGGGGAGAGCTTGGGTCGTGTAATCGAGGTATCGGGCGTTTTCGATATTGCCGCCGATGTTGGTCATGACGGTCACGGAATCGGCGTCAACGACAATTCCTCGCACGGGGGGGATTTCTCCTTGAAATGCGAAGCTGAGTCCGGGGGCGGGATCGAATTTGATGGCGGGGCTATCCACGACGTCAATCCGGCTCAGAGGACTCGACTCGGTGTGGAGGATTCTCGTGCCGACGGAGCCGCGGAGTATGCTGAGAGTTTTGTATTGAGAGATGGAAAGCCTCAAGGGGAAAACAGCGACAAGAACGCCAACTATCCCAGACAAGCAGATCGCTCCCACCAGTCCCCGCCGACGTAACCGGGCGCCAGAAAGAATGGGCGCGATCAGGGAAGCCAGGGAGATTGCTCGCACGACCGAGGTTGGCGAAAGAATGTAGAGCAAGCCGATGACGCCGAGCGCGCCAACCCCCGAGCCGAGGAGGTTAGCTCCGTAGAGGATCGGGATGTTCTTATCGAATGTCAGAAAGGCAATCCCGATGCAGGTTGCTCCAAAGAAGAACGGCACGAAGAAGCAGAGGTAATAGAGGAACAGATACACGAATTGATGCCAGTCGCGAATGAGGACAAAGAGGTTGAAGGGGATGGTCTGGCTCAGAGAGAGGCAGGTGATCAGGGAAACAGGGAACACCAGACAGAATAGCAGGAAAAAAAGTTGGGGGCGTTTTCTGACGGATTTCTGAAAGAGCGTTAGGAAAGTCCCGCTGGCGCCGAAGCCGAGCAGCGCAACGCTGATGACCATGTAAGCGAGGTGATGCCAGTGCGTGATGGAGAAGATGCGCATCAGCGCCACCTCATAGGCAAGCACCGATGCGGACATAACGAAAATCGCGACAGTTACCGAGATCAAGGCAGGTCCCAGATAGCACACATTCTGTTCGGCCCGCGTCAAAGCCCTTGCACTCTGCCAGAATCATACCAGGAGAGCAAACTTCCACCAAGGAGTTCTATGCGTGATCGAAAGGCTGTCCGCAAGGTTCAGGAACCGGGCTGGGCTCGTAAAACACGCCATTCCTGGCGGATTCTGCCGGCCGCTCTGAGGTCGAGGTGGAATCAGAGCTCCGTCGGTTGGTTCGACCAGATTACGGGCAAAGGTCGGGGCATGGGTCACGTGACTACGCCCGCCCTCGGTCGTGGTGGGGGCACTGCGGTCCCCGTCGCTAATATCCCTCAACTCAGAAAGCCTGGCGGTCAAAGTCGCGCCATGGAAGATGATGCCTCGGGCGCTGGCCGCAGTCGCGGCCGGGGCAGATTCCGTGGAGTGCCTCTCACCAGATTTGGATTCTGTAAAACTTGCGCGTTGACGTCGGGTTGAGGTCGGTCCAGGTGGTCCGCTCGCCTGCGGATGAGACTGTCGCCTCTTCGATCCACATCCTGCCGCCATATGGCTCAGACCAAGACCAGACGGTGTAAGTGGCTTCGAAGCGGCTGAACCAAGTAAGCTGAAACTCGCCAGCGGCCAGCATCTTGATGCCGGTAACCTTGGAGCGCCACTCGTAGGCCCCCATGTCCACCCTTTCGCCGACGATCCGCGGATTGCCATCGAGGTCAAGGGCCTGCGACATCCAATCCTCATTCTTCCCGGTATCAATGCACGGCGAAGGCTCTAAGAGACGGTAGTCGTTGTCCTCGTACGTCTTGGGATCGTTGTCCGGCCCGTCCGGGTTAACAAACAACGGATGCATGTGAATGTTGCCTATGCCGCCGGGCACCAAGCCCTGGATGCAGGAATAATTCGGGTCGCTTGACTCACAGAACTCCAAAAGAGAGATCGAGCTATTTTCCCAAACGATGCAGTTCGTGATCGTCCCCTTGCAGGAGCAATACGCACCCTCGTAGGTGGCGGAGTTGCCAATGATGGTGTTATTGGAAATGACGCCGTTGCATCCGTACAGTCCTCCGCCGCGACCGCCGAGGTCGGGATCAGGAGGAGACGTCAGATAGAGTCTGTTCCCGACGATAACATTGCCGAGAATCTTGCCCCCGCAGGCAGATAGTCCGCCGCCGCTCCATTCTGCCCAGTTCTCGGAGATGCGGTTGTTTTGAATGGTTCCGTCGCATTCAGCTAACCCACCTCCGCTGCTGTCAGCGAAGCCGCCTGCCGAATTGCGAGTTATGGTGTTGTTTTGAATCACCCCGTCGCAATCAATCAGACCGCCGCCCCGAATGCTCGAGTTGCCCGAGATGGTGTTGTACTGGATAGTGCCATTGCAGGAAGCCAGCCCGCCGCCGGAATTGCCGGCTATCGTGTTGTATTGGATCAGGCCGGGGCAATGCGATAACGCATACCCGCCTGAGTTGGCGCAGACAACGTTGTGCTGGATGATGCCCGCGCAAAAAGCCAAGGCGCGACCCGAGTGGTTACCTGAGATGACATTATGCTCTATCGTGGCGTGCGCGGATTTCTCCCCGTCGCCTCCCCAAATTGCCCCGCCATCCTCAGCTTCTCCATTGCGTATTGTGAAGCCCGATAGCATGCAGGTCTCGTCCTCTGTTCCGGAAAACGTCACCACGGAGCCGGCTTGATCGCCGTCAATGATTGTGCTGGCGACGACGGCGGGATCGGTTGGGGCGGTGCTGCGAAGGACGATGTTCCTGCCCCAGAAGAGAATGTTCTCGACATAGGTACCTTTGCCGACGATGACGGTGTCCCCCTGTGAGGCGACATCAATGCCCTCCTGGATTGCCTTGAAGGCGCTCTGCCAGGAGGTCCCATCACCGGAGGCGAGGAGAGAACAGTCCACGTACCACGTTGCGGCGGGGATTCCCCGCGAAACGCACGTCACCAACAGGATGCTTAGCAGACTGAGAATCTTTCGCATTTTTGCCCTCCTCTCGTTCAGAAGTCCGTCCTTTTTGCTTGCACGTGTAAGCACCTGATGCGCCCCGAGGTTGACGTCCCACAGGTTCTGACACATATCGTCTTTGTTGGGGCACTCTTGCGGCGTGGAAAGGGAACGAACAACAATCTCCAAAGGACCATCCTGACTGACATGATCCCCCCCCGCGGGGCGACATAAGCACCCCTCCTGACCCGAGGTGACTTGTCCTCCCCTTCTTGCCACCGATTTATACGTCGGGAACACCAGGCGGCTCATAGAATTCCACCAAGACCAAACACCCAAGATGCTAATAGCACATGGGGATATAGACGGTCAAGAACTTTTCTCGGTTCTTGGCGACACCTTCCGCCGGCTGGTCTGCCTCAGGGTACGCAGAACTTCAGCCATGCGGCGGGGCGGCTGTTCAAGCACGTTCAAAAGGGTACGTCTCACTTCACTCGATTCTGTAGAACTTCCGGGCAGCCGTCGTGTCAGGGTCAGTCCAGGCGGTGGTCTCTCCCTGGGAGGTGACCGTTCCCTCCTCGCTCCACTGGGCCGTCACAAGGTCAGCGCAAGACCAGATTGTGTAGGTATCGCCCGAGCGGCTGCTCCAGGTGAGCTGAGTGCCGGCCGCGCCCTGCGGTTGAATGCTGACAATGGCGAAGATGAAAGGAGCTCCGAATTCGTACGCCCCCATGTCCACTGTTGCAGAAGTAACTCCCAAGAGGATGCGGGGATTTCCGTCGAGGTCAAAGGCGCCAGTCATCCAGGCTTCGTTCTTGCCGGTGTCTATGCACGGAGAATGACTATCGAGGTGATAGTCGTTGTCCTCAAAAGTGGCTGGATCATCATCCGCTCCGTTCGAGTCCACAAACCGGGGGTCCCTGGTAGTGTTCTCTTCGCCGCCTCCTGTCCAGAACTGGATACACGAGTAGGTAGGCACGCTTGAGTTGAGAACCT
>CAZFAP010000163.1:0-11218 GCA_964516325.1 uncultured Verrucomicrobiota bacterium | reverse complement strand
CCCTTCGTCGGCGGGACGGCTTCGGTCTCGAAGTTCGGCATGGAGGCACAGAAGCAGGCGTTCCGGACGAGCCTGGAGGTCTCCTCGTGGTCGGCCATGTAATCCACCGGCGGAAGGGTGAAGACTATAAAGGGATTGACTTCCCGGACAACCTTCGCAACCTTGACGCGAAGCTCGTGGCAAAATTCGACCTCGATGTCCTCCCATCTTGCCCAGCGAAAGGATGCTCCGAGAACGGCCGCCGATTGTCGGCACTCCTCGAGACGAACGGCTCGAATCTCTTCCTTGCCGAGCGTCGTGGACCCCATCTCTCCGCCGCACACTGTCGCCATGTGAATTCGATAGCCGCGCTTTCTGAGGAGCGATAGAGTTCCAGCGCACATGAACTCGATGTCGTCGGGATGGCAGCCAAAAGCTAAGACGTTTCCGTTGTCTTCCATCAATTGCACTCCGGGATCAGAGGTCCTGCCAGCTCTTTGAGGAAAAAGAGCTTCCCGGGCATCGTCGGCATGAAGCTGCTCGGCACCCATGCGTCGGGCCCATATCTCAGCGTCATCCATAACGACATTCCCTGCCACTGCATTCCCCTCGAAAGGACGCCGTCGCATCCGCCGATGACATAGCCAGCTTTGAGGAAAATGCCCGGGCCGATTGTGTTGGCGAAAGCCGGGACGAGCGTCGTGCGGCTCTTGAAACTCGTGATGGCGTTCTGCTCGATGGTGAGGGGATGGAGCTTGGCGCCGAGCCGATGCGTGGCGGCTTTCCATTCAGCGACCGACTTGTATTCGCCAGCGAAATGCGGCTCCCAGAAGGCGATGTGGCACACGCGCCCGATGCCGTGCACCAGAACCATCTTCGCTCCGTTCTTCCGCAGTTCCGCAATCCTGCCCGGATATTTGGGGAGATTCTTTTTCGTCGCAAAATTCCTCTGGGCTCGCGGGATGGTCAGTTTCCCGAGCGGACCGTAGAAGGCGCTCTCCATCGCGTACTGAAATGCCCCCGGATTGTCGGACGGGAGAGTATTGCCGTTTCCGTCGGACCATTCGTCCATATTGAATCCGTGGACGTGCCCGCAAGCCACACCCCATTCCTTGAGAAAATAGACCGCCCATTTGTACATCCCCATCGGCCCGACGGGCAGAATCAGGATGACCTGTTTCTTTTCTTTGCGAGCCAGCCATATCTGAGCGGCGATTTCATGCCCCATTTTCACGTCGAATTCTTCGAGGGTCTCGCAGGGAACAGGAGAGAAATTCTTGTGCCACCATTTCTGCCTTGTCAGGACGGTCGCCGGGTCCTGCCCCGCGCATTCATCCATCTTCTTCAGGTCCCATCCCGCCGGAAGAAACCCCTCCATCATCGAACCCTTGATTGTGCTAATCAAGTCCATCTCCGTCTCCTTTCACCTATGAATAAGTCCCTTTATTCGCACTGCCTTTCAAGCGAAGCTCGCCTGATTTTCAAAGGCGGGCGTTCCATCTTCTCAACCGTCGGGGGAGTCATCCGTTCACCATTGAGGGACACGCGGGTCGAAAGCCCCCAATGCGGGACGATGTTATCAAATTCGACCGGAAGGACGTTAGCGCCGCATTTACGGGGACGCCCGCTTGAGAATCTCCGCTGCCTCGGCGGCGTCCGATTCCCTCACCTGAAGCTCAACTCCGCCGAGCGCCGGAGACAAAAGGAACCCCCAGGAATGGACGTATTCGTCCTTGATGAACGACTCGATGCCGTGCCCCCGAAGCAGACTCGCCGCCCGGTCCGCCCCGGCCACCGACGGAAATGTTGCCACAGTTGTGAGACGGTCTTCCATGCGTCAACTGATCGTCTCTTGCAGAGCGAGTTGCCCTCTTCGGCGTTATGCTCCGGTTATTCTGGGGGTTCGTCCGGCTTTTCCAGTCGTCCCCCAGTCATCTCTCCACGACCGTGGCTTTCACGACCACTCTGTTTCCTTCGACCTTTGTGACCTGTACCTCGCGGCCCCTTTGAATGAAGTCTCCCTCGCTCACCGCATCCACTCTCATCCCCTCGACCTCGACCTTTCCAGCGGGTCGAAGCATACTGAGCGCGGTCCCCTTTTTTCCGACGAGAGATTTCTTCGCCAGGTCAGCCGCGACATATCCTTCGGCCGCATCGCTTCTTTCCCGAAGGACAAGGCTTTTGGCAATGGTCGAGCCGGGCTTGCTCGCCAGGCGCCCGACGAGCCAGACCATGAAGATGGAGAACAGACCGAAAAACAGGAGGCTTGCCGCGAGCGCCATGAGCCATTGTCCTGTGGTAAGAACGCCATGCAGCCAGGAAAGAATCACCACGAGGAGGACGATCACTATCAGCTTGGGGATCAGAATGACAGGATGGAGAATCATGACGCTTCTCTCCCAAACGGGGCTAACCGCCGCAGCCGAAACCTTGACGGGGGTCGAGCTACCTTGACCGGCGAGAAGAAGGACTTTGAACCGCTTTCACGAGACGCCTCTTCTGAACACTCTGACGCGCTATTGGAGGCGTTGCGCCCGGATCGGCCGTGATCTTGCTCGCCTCAATTACCGTTGTGGAGGCTTTGCCAGCGTCCCCCAGGCCCGCACCTCGTCGAAATCGCCCGTGTCGTCAAAAGACCCGACGCCCAGCCTGCCCCAGGTGAAGGTCTTATCGGTTGCGGTCATGACCGGCTTTTGCATGTCGTCGAAGAAAACTTCGATCTTGCCGCTCTTGGAGTCGCGCACAACGCGGACAACGTGATAGTTGTCGTCCCACTTCGTCCCCTCGGTTCGTGTCTCGGCGACGGACACTCGTGGCGCGCCGTTTACGATGAAAATGGAGTTGGCATTCGCGTCCGCCTTCGAGCCGAAGTGGACGTAATAAAAATGCGACGGGGCCTGATAGCCGAAGAAGATGCAGAGGTCTCTATGCCCGTACTCTGGTTCGGTGGACTTCAGCTTCACCTCCATAACGAAATCGGAGACCGTGACATCTTTGATCAACGAGAAATTGTTCGGCGAGCGAACTGGCGGCGAATATTTGCAGTCCTGGAGAAGAGAATAGACGTGGTTATCACCCTGCTTGACAACCTTCCAGGCGCTTGAATCGCTTGGCTGCCAGCGCTCGGCGTTCCCTTTCTCAAACGTATCCTCGAAGACGAGCGGCATGTCTTCCATTGTTTCCGGAGTCTTCCCGGTCGGCTTGTCTGCCAGCAGTGAGGGGCAACAAACATTGCACACCAAGGCCGCGGCGACGGCCAGCGCCAGCTCTTTTCTCATATTCGCTTCCTCCGTTTCTGACCTGTGAGACGCTCTGAAGTGGACGACCAACGCTTTTTCATTCTCGCCAATACGGTTCGTCAGTCAAGGGCAAAAGCCCTCGCGCGGTAAAAGGCCGGTCCGGAACCGCAGATGACCGCAGATAAATGCAGATTGATCCGCGCCAGTGTCTGTCGGCGCGCATCCGCGGTTGCCTTATCCTCCCCCCGGTAAGCCGCGACCGCCGTACACCGGGCGCTCAAAATCCTCAATACTGCCCGCCCTCCACAGTTCCGTCGAGCCGAATGCGAATAACCCGCTCATAGCCCTTCGGCTTGTACAGAACGGAATCCACGATGAAGTCAAACGATTTTCTTCCCTTAAGGCACGCAATCGCCTCTCTGACGGCCGCCTTCACGATGTCGCCGTAAGGGACGCCGGACTCGTTGAGCTTGTCATGGGAAAACTGGCTCGACCCCCAGAGCGGGCCAAAGTCAATCACGTATCCGTGGGGAACGGCAATCGCAACCTGAGCCGCTCGCAGCAGATTCTTCCTACTGCCTCGCGGATGCGCCTTTTGATGAGCTCTGAGATGACGCGTCAGTTCGAGCTGCTCTCGATATGGCATGTGGTGCTGATGGTCCGATGTCCAGTACCAGACATATCGTGCACCAAGATCGTAAGCCAGCGTCACCGCGAGAGGCGAGATGGCGGGGTCCGCCTGCCCATAGACGCTCATTCCCCAATCCGTCCCCCACGCACGGGCTGCCCCCCGCATCATAGCGTAATCAAAAAGAAGCATCTCCTTTTCGTCGAGGCCTTCCGTCTCGACTCCGATTTTCGTCAGATGCGCAATGAATGAATCGAGGCGATAGCGCCCTTCATGGATGATCCCGCTCGCCTCTCTCCACTGAAGCTGGTAGAAAGACGTGTTTATCAGAGTCTCCCAGATCGGTATGTCCGGCTCAACGATCCGCATGAAGCCGAGGTTGAAACCCGCGGCTCGAAGGGCTTTCTCCAACCGCAAGGAGCTATAACTGTCGCCCGCTTTTAGCGTCCGGCGCACACGAAGGTTCAGGAGTTCCGCCAGGTCCGATGGTCGCCTTGACGCTCTTTTCGCGTCCTCGTCGCCGTAAATGTAGCACGCCGGCTCGTCCACGAACTGAACGGCGCCGAGATAGTTGCTCCGGTAAAGGATTTCCGGGAATCGCGCACCACGGAGATCGCCCTGCTCATAAAAGACCGGCCGCCTGCGAATCCATTCCGCCTGCTCGGGGTCAACCGTGAAGTAGTTGATCCCCGCCTGAATCATCTCGTCGTATTCCTCCCTCGTGAACCGCCGGTAAGGATAATCTTCATCGCCCGTGATTCGCTGGTCGAGCGTGTCGCGGAAATTGCGCCCGGTGCCTATGAGAAGACCGGGATCGAGTTTCAAAACCTCTGTTTCCGCGAGAGAGGGAAAATCTCCCTGCTCCGACCATTCCCACAAGGCCAGCATCTGCCCGAGCAAAGTCCCCTGGGGGGAGAATGCACCTATCCTCTGGGCGGACGGCGCCGGTTGGGGAATCAAGTATCGCCGGAAAGAAAACTGCGGCAGAAGCGCGTCGCCGGTCTCCGCGTTCCCATATTCCAGCGGCGCCTCTTCGGCTTCCTTGAGAATGTACCTGGCGAGGGGTCCAATTCTCCCTGCCCCCTCGACCATCGGGACAAGCTCGCTCAGGACTCTTATCGAGAAAGAGCCTCCGCCCGTTTTCTCGCACGCCATCTCCCACCAGCGGAACGCTCTTCCCTGGACTTTCTCCGACGGGCCAACCTTCAGCGTGACGGTCTCCAGGGGAATTTTCTCGCCGCCGTACGTGTACGTCGAGAGCATCTTATATTTCGCCCACGTTCCGACCTTGAGGCCTGTGCCCGCCGCTGGAAACGCTATCGCGCAAAGGCACATGCTCACCAGAATCGCCGTAAAGCGCGCGAATCCCACTCCATTCCGCCCCACACTGCATCCCAAGCGATTCATCTTTTGTTTTCCCCTTCGCCAAAGACCTGCCTGCGATTCCATATCGTCTTTCCTTTCCGATGGCTCTGTGCCTGCCGAATGCGCCGCCAAATTCCCCGAGCCGCCAGGTCTTGCGGGGCCGGTAGAGCGCGCGCGGTAGCGATTCTATCAGCGCGGAGACTTAAGGTGCTTGTCGAAGAAAGCGAGGACCTGTCGCTGGATTTCCGCGGGATTCGGGTCTATGGGAACGCCGGGGCCTCGCCCGCCAAACCCGTGACCCGCATTCTTCACGCGGATAAATGTAACCGCCACACCCGCCTTCTTGAGGGCGTCGTACAGCAATTCCGACTGATTGATCGGCACAGTCGGGTCGTTTTCGCCGTGCATGATGAGAAAGGGAGGGCCCTCGGGCGTAACGTAGGTGATGGGATCAGCCGCTCGCACGACGTCCGCTTTCTCGGCGAGGCTTCCCCCGACGAGTTGACATTCGGGTGAGTTGGTGTCTCCGTGCGAGCCGCCCATCTTCGTGAAATCCGTCGGACCGAACCAGTCGCAAACAGCCTGCACCCGGCTGGATTGCACGTCCCATTCGCCCTTGCCCTCGAGTTCCTTCGCTCCGCCGGAGGTGCCGAGCAGTGCGACCAGATGTCCTCCCGCCGACGAACCCCAGACACCGATATGGTCCGGGTCAATGTTGTACTTCCTGCCATGCGCCCGGAGGTACCGGATGGCGCATTTGCAGTCCTCGATCTGCGCCGGAAACTTCGCTTCTTGGCTCAAGCGGTATTCAACGCTCGCGACGAAATAGCCGTGCGACGCCAGCATCCCCGCCGGTCCCCCTTTCCTCGAACCTCCTCGCCACGCTCCTCCGTGCACCCACACCACGACCGGCATGGGCCTCGCTGGCGCCCCTCTTGGTCTGATTATATCGAGCCGGAGTTCTCGTCCTCCGCCCGTGCCATAGACGACGTCCTCAATTCGCTCGACCTCCGCCGGTGACTTTCCAACGTCCGCCTTTTTCCGCTCGGCCTGGGCTTTCTCAGGCGCGGACTCGCTTTTGGGAGTCACCGTAACTCCTTTCTTCTCCTCCTCCGCGTCAAGGCACGCCGACCACGCCAGTTCCAGAGCCAGGGCCGCCAACGCGACCCGAAACCGATTCTTCAAGACAAACATGGCTGATTCCTCCTGTCATCGCCGTTGAGGTCACGGGAGGTATGCCGCGCTGAGGCGCCCTACCGCTGCTCGCTCAGCCGCGCGCCGCCTTCCATCGCGAAATCCTACCGCGACTTCAACACAGCCGCTGTATCTCGCAGCAGTGCTTCGACTTTCTCCTGCCGACACGAATGCCCCATCAGCCCCACTCGCCACGCTTTGCCCGCAAACTCGCCCAGCCCTCCGCCAACCTCCACCTTGTGCTCCGCCCGCAACTGCCTTCGCAACTTCACCTCATCCGCCCCTTCAGGAAGCCGCACGGCGTGCAGCATCGGAAGCCGCTGCTCGGGCTGCCGAACGATGTATGAGAAGCCAAGCGACTCAAGCCCCGCCTGGAGAAGCGCAGCGTTCTTCCTGTGCCTCTCGAAGACGGTTTGGAGACCTTCCTGAAGAATCAACCGCAGCCCCTCGTGGAGTGCGAAGATCATGTTGATCGGGGCGGTGTGGTGATACTTTCGCGTCGCCCCTTCCGTCCAATATTGCTCGATCATCGTCAGATCGAAATACCAGCTCCGAACCGGTGTCTGTCTTTTTCTGACCTTGTCCATCGCCCGCTCGTTGAGAGCAATCGGCGAAAGACCCGGCGGAACACTCAAGCATTTCTGCGTGCCGCTATAGGCGGCGTCTATTCCCCATTCGTCAACCTTCACCTCCGCGCCGCCAAGAGAGGTTACAACGTCCACCACGAAAAGCGCGTCATGGGCGTGGACGAGTTGCCCGATCTCCTTCATCTGCGGCTGGAGGGCGCCGGTGGAGGTCTCCGCGTGAACCAGGAAGAGCGCCCGGTAGCCCCCGCGAGACAGAAGTCGCTCGATTCTCTCCAGCTCCACCGTCGTTCCCCACTCGAGATTGATTTCCTCCACCTCCGCGCCGAAGCGCGAAACCTCGTCCGCGATCCGTCCCCCGAACACCCCGCTCCTCACAACAGCCACCTTATCCTTTGGCTCGACGAGGTTCGCCACGAGCGCCTCCATCCCGGAACTTCCCGTCCCCGAAATCGGAATCGTCATCCGGTTCTTCGTCTGGAAGACCGCTCGCAGCATCTCCTGCGTTTGGTCCATCACCCGGATAAAATCGGGATCGAGGTGTCCTATCGTCCTTGCCGCCACAGCCTTCAGGACCGAATCGGGAACATCGCTCGGCCCCGGTCCATGCAGCCGAACGCTGCTTATCTCTTCAGTTACAGGTCTATATTCCATATCCTCTCCCTATCTCTCGGTTTTCAGTTCCTGCCCAAGCTGGATGATACCGCCCGACCTCTCCGACTTCAATCCAAAAACCCTGGGTGTTGTAATCCTTCAATTGCGGGATGGACTCACCGCAGTCGCTCGTCAACTTCGTTCCCCCGGAGACTCCGCCCGAAGGCGGGGCTGCGTGGCACTGATTCTCGGGGCGGAGATCGCGGAGAAGATTTTGAGAAGGCCCATCGGATTGTCGAGCACGGGAGCTCCGCTCCCGGGGACGAAAGCTGAAGCTCCGCTTCGGCACGCCAAAGGCGCCCCGAAACGTGGAGTGCGGGAGCGCGCAGCTCCCGCTTTCACACGCGGAAGCGCAGCTTCCGCAGGCCTGGGCCGCTATCATGTCTGCGGTCTCTGCATGCTTTGCGGTTCCGCCTCCATGCGAGAGACTTCAGGATTGCGGATGACCCTCGCCCCCCGCAACTGAGGGATTACCTTTTGACATTCTCTGTATCTTGACAAGAAGCCAAATCTGTGGTTAATTACAGGTGAGGCGGGGGTGGGTCGTGGTGGCGTGGCTTGGGTTTCTGAGATTTCCACTTTCGCGATACCGTCTGCTCGGACGGAGGGCTCAGGACTATTTGGAGAAAAAAGGGATGGCGTCTCCTGTTCGGTGCCGTTGGACGCGGTTTGCTGCCTTCCTTCGCTTTTGTCATCGGGTCTTGGCTCCCCGGTTCCTTCTGGGGAACTCCTCGAACCCCGCGGGGTTGCGCTCGCAACCCGCGCAGGCAATTCGTCTGCCACCTCCGTCGCTCAGTCCCGCCGCGCCGCGCTGGGCGAGTCCAGCCTGCCGAAGCCAACGCGGAATCGCGCTCCTTCTGACGCTCGGAATTCTTCTCCTTCTGACTCTCTTAGCACTCTCCTTTTCCTCCAGCCAACTGACCGAAAACCAGGCTGCGAGGAACTTCTACCACGCCGCCAGAGCCGAAGAAATCGCGCTCGGGGGCCTCGAAACCGCCCTCGCCGTCCTCAAGGACGATGCTTTTAACAACTCCTCGGACCACCTCTTCGAGCGATGGGCGATGTACTATCAAAAGGACGACGGTTTTGCGGGCGATGAGCCGGGGGACGTGGACCTGTCCGACTACGACGAGCTTGAACACGGCGTGGACGGAGCCGGGGACAGAAAGCCGAATATCTTCCACGAACGCATAGACCCCTGGGACGAAGAAAAGACTCAAGAGAAGCTCGACTCCCGCTGGATAAGCTTCAAGGCGAGGAACGCCATCACCGGAAAGGAGTACCTGGTCTGGAGGTTCGCCGTTTGCATCGAGGATGAGAACGCCAAGGTCAACATCAACACCGCCGGGAATCCCGACCCAGAACAGAAGCTGAAATGGGAGCACCGCCAGAACATGGGATTCACCACCGCCGAAATTGACCTCGGCGCCATATTCGAGAACCTCGGAACCCTGTTCTCTAATGTTCTTGAAGAAGGCGTCACCCACTACCCCAATAACGTCGGCCTCGAGACCGCACTCGATATCGTTCGCTGTCGTTACGGCTGGGCGAGCTCCGGTTCCGGCGACACAAAAGGCGTCCCCGGCAAGGAAGGCGACGACAATTCGACCTCTTCTGTGCCCCCGCCACTTCGCCAAAACATGAATGCCATAGATGACGACGGCGACGGCAGAATAGACGAGCTGGGCGAAGAAGCGGACGAGCCGGGCGAATTCGACCCCTACGACCCGATGCAACTCAGCGCCCCCGGCGAGCTTTCGGGGAGTTCCCCGCCCGCCCCTGGGACAACCGGGATCGTGGGCAACGATACACCCTATCTGACGCTCTCCCAGCTCAAGATGACCAAAAGCGTTTCTCGCCCCGGTTCGGAGTCGTTTCCGGAGAAAGAATACGAGGCTCGCCCCAAGGACATGCTCTACCGCGCCCTCCTCCCTTACGTAACCGTCTATTCGCAGGACTTGAACCGCCTCAGCAACAGGGATTGGGGCACTTCGGACAGGCGGACGGGAACGCAGTGGATGATGCGGGAGAACATGGCGGGCTGGCTCGGCGGAGTCCCGGAGATCAAGAGGTTCCTGGAAGACATGGGCATTCCCTACCAGGGCGAGCAGACACACGACCGCGCCATCCGGCAGATCGCCGTCAATATAAAGGATTTCATTGATCCTGACTGGTTTCCCACGAAGTACGTTGACGTCGTAGGCATAGAACCCACAGCATACCTCAACGAGATCGAGCCGAATCCACCTCTCCTGCCGGGTCCCGTTGTGGGGTTGCCGAAAGAGGTTGTCCTCGACGATCACGGCGAATTCATTGAGTTGTGGAATCCCTACGATGTCCCCCTCGACATCGCCAACTACTACGTCACCATAGATTCCTCCTCGCCGAAACAGGTCGGCCCGATGGCGGTTAGCTCGACAGTCGTGCCGCCGGGAGGGTTCTTCGTCATAGGGGATACGCTCGGAGACATCTATCGTACAGGCCAGGAAACGCTTAAGGACCAGGTTCTCCCGCCCTATCCCCTCGGTTGCCAGGCGTACGCTCCTATCAACCTCGATCCTCCGTTTGTTGACATCTTCCTCGAGATGCGACCGCCGGGTCGGGGCGCAATCCCCATCGAGGTCCATTATCCCGTTCCTTTCGCTCCGCCGGGGGATGTTACGCTACAGAAGGATGACCCGCGCGTCTCATGGGACTGGAAGGTTGGCCCTCCGACTCCCGGTCGCATGAACGCGACCATGTCCAACAGAGACCCCGCCCAGACCTACTTCTACGTCCCCGGCATGGCGTCCCGCAGGGACGACCCCTCATTCAACCCCAGCGAGGTAAACAGCCTGGACCGCGCGGGCGCACTCTCCAGCATCGGCGAGTTGGGCATGGTTCACAGAGCCGACCGCTGGCGGACACTCAATTTCACGGGAGAGAGCCAGTACGGTTACCCCGAGGACGTCATGCTCCTTGACCTTCTCACTTTTCCCTACCAGTACCGGTGGAGCGGCCCCAACCCCATGCCCGCCCGCGAATTTGTTCCGGGGCGGATTAACATCAACACCGCTCCCCCCGAAATTCTCCTCGGATTGAACTGGGAGAACATGTTCGAGGACCTGGAGTCGTATGGCATCGTCGTCGGCTCTCGGCTTCGGCTCGACATCATTGAGCACCTGATAAAGAATAGACCCTATCGCAGTCTCGCCGATGTGGCGAGAGCGATGGCCAAGTTTCCACCTTTTGACAATGAGGCCGCCAAGGAGGTCTTCCTGAGATACAACGCGAACCTGATAACGACCAAGTCAAACGTTTTCAAGGTTACCGTTCTCGCTGAGGTTTTCGACAGGAAGGGCAATGTTGCCGCTTCTCGCAAGCTCGAAGCCGTAGTTGACCGCGGATTCACCCCCGGTGGTACTGTTCGCGAACCCGGAGATCTAACCGAGGACCCCGCTGCCAAAGGAAAGCCCGAAGCAACAAGAGTCCTCTACTTCCGCTGGGTCACCGAAGATTGATTGCCGCTTGCTGCTTTGTGGGGTGTGGCTGTATTTAAGTGGTGGGAGGCTCGGGGGGATTCGGCAATGGATTTG
>CAZFAP010000162.1:0-11269 GCA_964516325.1 uncultured Verrucomicrobiota bacterium | reverse complement strand
TTCCGAAGATGGTCTACGGGTTCAAGCTGGTTTACGTGTTCGACGTGTTGCGGCGGTACGTGGTGGCGGCCAAGATGCTGCGCATCGAGGAGAGCGAGAACCCGCACTTGTTGGACATGATAGACCAGGCCCGTAAGAACATCGGGCGGGATGCCATTCGGCTTTTGCTTGTGGACCGGGGTTTTCTGGACGGGGGACGACTGTGGGAGCTCAAGCACAAGCGGGGGATCGAGTTTGTGATTCCCTCTAAGACCGACATGACGGTGACCCAGGACATCCGGGGGATGCGGAATCTCCCCGAGGACGAACATCTGCACCGGCAGCAATGGGAGACCGAGGAGGGGACAGTCCGCGCGGTCGGCGTGGGGGGTCTGACAACCTTCGATGAGCGCCGTGATCTCATGACCATTGTTTTTCATCCAGGCAAGAACGGCGAGGTGCGCAAGGAATGGCCGCGCCTGGTGCTGGGGCAAACGCGCAATCCCGAATACGCCTGCCTCGGGGACCTGGACGGCGATGGCAACATCGACATGGTGGTGGTCGAAGGCGATGACCTCGGGAAAGGACTGTGCCCCGGTGTACGTGTCATCTGGGCACCCGCCAAATCAAAGGCCCATGATGCCTCGGCCTGGCAAGACGGTGGCCCGATTCCTGGCACTGACAATGAACAGTACGTCTATGCGGAGTGCTACTACGTGGACGCCGACGGGGCCCTGGATATCATCGTGGGCGGCCGGCCAAGCTTACGGGAGGGCATTGCCGCACTTGGTATCCGTTGGGGGAAACACTCCCTTGTTGGTTCGTGCATTCCTGTGCATAATGAAGAGAGGTCTGCTCGGACGGTTGAACGGCCCGGTTGTCCAAGCAGCATGGCACTCGCGGGATATTGCCGATCCGGGCACCACTGCGGAGTCGGTCGAAGAAGAGGAGCGGCAACTGATGGGAGAGGTCTGTCCACTTCAAAGAGGCTATGGAGCAGGAGGTTATTATGAGTACGCGTCGTGATTTTCTCAGGACTGTTGGTTTGGGTGCATTTGTCGCAGCGATGCGGCCGGCGGGCTCCACTGCCCTGACCGAGACGACCAGGAGCCAGCTTCCCACCATCAGGCTGGGGAACCTCGAGGTCTCCCGCCTGATCCTAGGGAGCAATCCGTTCTTCGGCTTCGACCACGGCAATCCCCAGGCTTCCGGGGACGAGATGCGGGAGTACTACACGGAGGAGCGTATCATGGCAGTGCTGGATCAGGCAGCCGAACATGGTATCACAGCCGTGTGGACGCCTTGCTACGAAAACTGGGTCCGTGTGTGGAATCGCTACCGCGAGAAGGGCGGCAAGCTGAAGGTCTGGATTGGACAACCCGACCGGTTGCCCATGGAACGCGACATCAAGATCGCCGTGAAGAACGGCTGCAAGGCGATCGCCATCCAGGGAATCCGCATTGACGACCAGGTCAACGACGGGAAGTGGGACGTGGTCCGTGGCTGGTTAGAGTTGATTAAGAGCCACGGACTGCCGGCTGGCATGGCCACGCACCGCGCCACGACCCACCTGGAGGCCGAGGAGCGAGGGCTGCCGGCAGACTTCTACCATCAGTGTCTCTACCGACCAGACAACTATGTCCCCGAAGGTCTCAAAGAGTCGCTGGGTACGATCGAGAAGCTTCCCAAACCAGTGGTGGCGTACAAGGTCCTCGCGGCGGGTCGCGTTTCCCCCAAAGAGAGACTGCCCTACGTTTTCAAACGCCTGAAACCGAAAGATGGCATTTGCCTGGGTGTGTTTCCCAGGAAGCGCGACGAGATCGCGGAGAACAGCTCGCTGACGTTGAAGCTGACAAGGAGGGCCCCCCGTCAATCTGACCTGCAGACCGATGTTTAGGTCAAGAATGATTTGGCATAACCTAAAAGGGAACCCCGTCGTGCTCAACACTGCTCCAAAAACCAGAGGGGCCTTGTCTAATCAAAGGGCTAACATATTCGTGACGGCGGTTCTGGCGGCTGCTGCTGAGTAGTATGCCGTGAACTACGTAATCTAATCACCGTTTCGGGCCGGTGTCGCTGTCCGTCGTCCTTTCTATGAATCGCGCGGGTCACGTGGTGGAGCAGATGTCTGATGAAGAAGACGTTACCTTTGAGCTCAATCGTCCGAAGCACCATTAGATACAGTCTCTCATTACTTCTTGTTGAGAGCTTTGCCACTCCAATTGCCTTTGCCGATATGATGAAGGATTCACCCGTGAAGTTCCCGGAGCAAGGTGCCCTGCCTGCGAAGTATCCGCCCGACCAGCCGTCGAAGACGAATGAAGCGACGGAAGAGGGCTACTACATCTTCAGCTCTCCAGAACGCTCCCTCGCTCAGATTGAAAAAATCCAGGCGGAGATGCCGAAGGGGGAATTCACCTCGCGGAAGCAAGACTGGACGCACCTCTCGGGAACCCGGCGCATTCTGACCGAGGGAGGCGAGCTGTGCCTGCTGGCCATGGGCGACAGCATTGTCAATGACACCATGCGCTCCGGGTGGGTCGCCAAACTGCGCGAAGCCTACCCGAAAGCGAATATTCGCGCTACGGTCTATGTTCGCGGGGGCGGCGGTTGTCAGTATTACAAGGAGGAAGGCCGCATTACCAAGAACGTGGTTCCTCGCAAACCCGATCTTGTGTTCATTGGCGGGATTAGCCAGAGGAGCATCGAAGATATTCGCGAGGTCATTCATCAACTCGGTGCTACTTTGCCCGATGTGGAGATTCTGCTGGCCACCGGCGCCTTTGGCACAACCGATCCGCGAGACGGGGAGGCGCTGGCTAAGGCCGCCCACTCGGGTACCGGACCCTATGGCGCCGCGCTCAAACAACTCGCCGCTGAGGAGCGATGCGCTTATCTCGATATGACAACTCCCTGGGCGGAGTATATCCGCTCCGCTAAGGTGCACCCGCATCGGTTCTATCGTGACCCCGTGCACGCCAACGAGTATGGCGAGCAGATCGCCCAGGAATGCATTCGCCGCTACCGCCTCAAGAGCACGGCACAGTCCCGACACAAATGCATGATCGTGTGCGCCGACTACTACGCCATCTTCGACCTGGAAGAGCTCATGATGCTCCTCGGTCAGCCCGTTCGCTGCCCCATGCGCACCGATGAAGAACAGTTCCGCAAGCTTCACGGGCTGTAACTGCCCTCGCACCACACCCACATTGTCCCCACGTCTCCCCCATTACAAAGCCTTCCCATGCACCACATGAGTCCGCCCCGCCGGCGAGTCCCCAACTCAATCCCCCCTACCCGTCCAGACGCGCTGCCCGGCTCCCGATCGGCCATAAGATCGCCCCTCTTTGTCCCGCTGCGCCCCCTTTCCGAAGCAAGCCCAGCCCTTATGGCACAATTTCAAGTGACAAATGGGGCACAGAGCCACGTCAAATCAGATAAGATAACGAGAGCCAAGCCGAAGTAATCCAAAGAGTTGAACGTGGTTTAGCAGGTTGGAATTGCGTGACATACGACGGAAGGGCCACTGTTCCAACATGTTGCGGAAGGGGTTCTGTCAGGGACTCAAAATCCCGTGGGTGGCAACACTCGTGTGGGTTCAACCCCCACCTCCGGCACTTACCTACCAAGGACTTACATAAATCTGCCCCTGCCCCAGGCCTCCATCGTTGCTTGCGACTTGGACGGTTTTTGGGTAATGCCTCAGTTCACGGGCGGGGGTGGGGGGCTGGCAGACACACGACAAGAGAGAACAACCGCCGCCCGTGACTGGGGGATTACCCCGGACGGCAAAAAAGAGTTGCGGGGGCAGGGTTTTTCGGTACAATGACGCCGCGGAAATCGGAATACAGTTTGGAGGTAAGTGATGTCGAAGGTTTGCTCGATTTGTGGAAAGGGACCGATTGCAGGACGAAGCATCGCCCGACGTGGGATACCGAAGAAGAAGGGCGGCATCGGCTTGAAAACCACCGGCATAACGGCTCGCCGTTTCCTGCCCAATCTCCAGACGGTCAAGGTCATTCAAAACGGGACCGTCCGCCGCATCCGAGTCTGCGCGAAGTGCCTGAAAGCGGGCAAGGTGGTCAAAGCCTGAACGGTCCCAGGGCAAGTTGCCACAGGGTTCCGAGGCGACGGGGGAGACGTTGCGTTCCTGGGGCCCAAGGCGCAGGGTTGTTGGGTCAGACGACGGACGAATCAACTTCGCTCGGTTGGAAGTCTTTGATGACGAGTTGGAGGGTTTCCGTGCCGCCGAACTTGTTCATTCGCGGGACGTAAGCGAGGTCGAACGCGCGGGTGCTATTCCTCAGTTCTCGCAGCCTGTCCGCCATGTCAAAGCCGATTGCCTCGATGGGGCCGTCTCGTCCCTGGATGAGAATCCGGAGGTGGCGGCTACCGACGACGGTTGGAGACGACACCAGGAAGAGCCCCCGGGACACAAAAACGGGCTGGGGATTCGCTTCACCGAAAGGCTCGAGCATCTTGAGGGAGGAGACGAGGCGAGGAGAAACCTCGCTGATATCCATCACGGCGTCCACGACGATCTTGGGGGTGATGTCGGCGGAAGAGAGCTTCTCGGCGGTGATCTGCTCGAACCTCGCCTTAAACGCGAGAAGCTTCGCCATTTCGATTTCGAAGCCGGCGGCAAGGCGGTGTCCGCCGAAAGTCGAAAGGAAGTCGCGACACTCCCTCAACCCGTTCAGGATATCGAACTCGGGGATGCTTCTTGCCGTTCCTCTTGCGAACTCGCCTTCCACGGAGACGATGATCGTTGGGCGGTAGTAATTTTTCGTGAGACGGGAAGCGACGATGCCCGTTACGCCCTGGTGCCAGTTCTTCGAATAAACAACGATGCATCGGCCGCTGGACAGGTCCACCTCCCTCCGAATCTGGTCTTCCGCCTGCACGAGAATCTGCTGTTCGATTTTCTGCCGGGTCTTGTTGTTTTCCTCCATGAGGAGGGCGAGATGGTACGCCTCGATCTCGTCTTCGGAATTGAGAAGGCGGAGGGCGGATTCGGCGTTCCCCATCCTGCCAGCGGCGTTGAGTCTCGGCGCGATTCGGAAGGCGATGTCATAGGTGCTGACGCTGCGGTCAACGTTGCAGACGCCCTTCAGCTCCTGCAATCCGGTATTCTGGGTCTTCTCAAGTTGCCTCAATCCTGCCTTCACGAGAAGCCGGTTTTCATCCACCAAGGGGGCCAGGTCCGCGACCGTGCCCAGGGCGACCATGTCAATCATCTGGCGGAGCATCTCCCTTGGGCTTGCCGCGCCCGCGTCTTCTATTGCGGTCCCCTCGCTGCTTATCCAGTCCGCGTCTGGGGTCCTGGCGTCCGCGCCGGAGGCCGCACGATTGCGCCCCTGTGACCCGAAGGACAGTTTTTCAAGAAGGGCCTGGCAGAGCTTATACACCACTCCGACGCCAGCAAGTTCGGAGAAAGGATAAGAACAATCTGGCCTTTTCGGGTCAACAACCGCGCAGCAACTGGGAAGGATGGGCTCCGGCTCGTGGTGGTCGAGGACAATAACGTCCATTCCAAGCCCGACGGCGTGCGCGACCTGCTCAATGGAGGATATGCCGCAATCAACCGTGATCAGGAGGCTGGCGCCTTCGGCGTGGCATTTCGCAATTCCCTGGTGAGAAAGGCCGTATCCCTCCACAAGCCGGTTTGGGACATAGTAGCTGCACTCGGTCCCCATGGAGGACAAGAAGCGTCCAAGGACATGGGTGCTGGTTAGCCCGTCCACGTCGAAATCCCCGTAGATGGCGACCTTTTCGTCCCGCGCCCCCGCCTCCAGAATCCGGTCCGCCGCCTTTTCCATGTCTTTCATGAGGAAAGGGTCGTGCAAGGCGTCGAGTCCCCCGCGAAGAAACCTGTGCACCTGGGCTTCCGTTCGCATCCCGCGGTTGTAGAGAGCCGCCGCTACGGCGGGATGGAGGGAAAACTTCTCCGAGATTTCGCGAGAAGCTGCCTCGTCCGGCTGGGAATAAATCCAAATCTTTCGATTAGCCGTGGTCATCTCTCTCTTTTTGGCGCGCGAGCAGCGCTGTCGGCGAAGCTCTGTAAGTCAAGGCTGACACAGGGCGATGCCCTGCTCCTTATTTTTTCTTTTCCAGAACAAGGACTATCGGGCTGGCGATATAGACGGTCGAATAGACTCCAGCGATGCACCCAACCAACATGGCGAACGAGAAGTCGTTGATCGCCTGCCCGCCGAAAAGGAACAGCGATAAGACCGCGAGCAACGTCGTCAATGACGTAAGAAGCGTTCGGCTCAAGGTCTGGTTGACGCTCGTGTTGATGATGGTTCTCAGGTCAACTCCTTTCATGAGCTTCATGTTCTCGCGGATTCGGTCGAAGATGACGATGGTGTCGTTGATCGAATAACCGATGATGGTCAGAAGCGCCGCGATCACCGGGAGGTTGAGCTGACGCCGAGCCAGAATGAGGAAACCTGTCATAAATGCCACAGTTACCAGCACGTCGTGGAACAGCGCGATGATCCCGCCAATGGCGAATCGAAACTCGAACCGCCAGGCTATGTAAATCAACATCGCCAACAAAGAAACCAGGATCGCAATGATTGCCTGTCTCCACAGGTGCCGGGAAACCGTTGGATAAACTTCCGCGACCGTCGGCGCAATCTTCTCATCGAGGGGATTGTCGTTCGCAAGCGCCTCCGCGATGCGTTTGTCGAGGGCGAACTCCGGCTTGCTCTCGCCCCCTGATGGGCTGTTGCCGACAGAGGCTTTTGCGGTGCGGGCGCCGAGCTCGGAACCGGTTTCCTTGAGCTTGGCGTCAACCGTAACGCCTCTGCGGGAGGTTTCTCCCTGGAGGCGGAAGTGGCGGAGGTTGAAGTCGTCTATCTCTGGGCTTGCTTTCAGGGCCCTGCGGATTTTCTCGAGTTGTCTGCTGGTGACCTCATTTTGGAAGATGAGGGTCGCGCTCTGCCCGCTGGAGAAATCAATTCCGAAGTTCTGCCCCCACTTCGCTCCGAATGAAATGATCCCAGCCACGATGACCACGATGGAGACCATGGAGGCTTTTTTCATCTGCCGGACGAAGTCCAGTTTCGGCTTGCGAAAGATTGAGAGCATGTGGAGAGTCTGGAAGCGTTTCGACCGGAGCATCAGATCGAAGATGACCCTGGTAACGACGATGGCTGTGAACATGCTGACGGCGATTCCGATTGCCAGCGTAACGGCAAAGCCTCGCACGGGCCCCGTGCCGATGTAGTACAGCACAATGGCGCTGATGACCGTCGTCAGGTTGGAGTCCAAGATTGTCAGGAACGCTTTCTGGTAGCCGCTGTCAATGGCGGCGCCAATCTTTTTGGCGGCAGCCAGCTCCTCTCGTATCCTCTCGAGGATGAGGACGTTCGCGTCAACGGCCATACCGATGGTCAGGACCATACCGGCGATGCCCGGAAGTGTCAAAGTGGCTCTCAGAGCGGCGAGAACGCCCAGAATGATGAGGAGGTTCAACGCCAGGGCGAAGTTCGCGATGAGTCCGGCGAGCAAGTAATAGACCGCCATGAAAAGGACGATCAACGCCAGGCCTACGATTGCCGCGGTCGCGCCTCTGCGAATGGAGTCCGCTCCGAGGGTGGGACCGACGGTGTTCTGGGAGACGATATTGAGCTTTGCTGGCAGGGCGCCCGCCTTGATTTGAATCGCGAGGTCCCTGGCTTCCTCGGGGGCGAAATTTCCTTCGATTTGCCCGGACCCTCCGAGAATCTCGGTCCTGATGTTCGGGGCCGATATGACCCTGTCGTCGAGAAGGATGACCAGCCGCCAGCCCCTTGGCTCTGAGCCGGAAACTGGAATTCTGTTGGCGGATCGAGCGTTATATTCTCTCGTAATATCGGCAAATCTGCCGCCGCCTTTCGCATTGAGGGTGAAGAGGATAATCGGTTCGCCGGTCTCCGGGTCGCGTGAGGCCTGGGCGCGGGTTACCTCATCTCCCTTCAAGACCTCTGGCTCCTCAGGGGAAGAACGGAGAAGGAGGGGGTCTCTTCTCATTGCTCGTGTGCCCGCTGGGCCTCGTTCCTCGTGCTCATAGACTCTCAGCATGGTATCCGAAGGGAGAGAATCGGCTAATTTCGTGTCGAGGTCGGTCATCGTCCACCGGATGGGATTGCCGCGGTCATCCTTTTTGTTCCGGAATTCCGCGTCAAGCTCGTCTTCAGCCCTCTGATAAAGGTTGAGCAGCCTCTCTTCGGAGAACTGCTCGTCCTGCATCCGTTTCTCTTCCGCAAGCATCCACCTCATGGAAGCCTGCCGCTCGAGGAGCCTTCTTTGCCTGCTGATGTCGGTCAGGCCCGGCAATTGGACGATGATCTTGTTGAGGCCCTGCCGCTGGATGACAGGCTCCCGGACACCCATTCGGTCCACCCTATCCGTCAGGACGCGGATGGCGCCTTCAGTGGCGTCGCCGAGCGATACCCCTTTCGGCTTCTCCACCTCCATGATGAAATACGATCCCCCTTTGAGGTCGAGTCCGAGGCTGATGACCTGGCTCTCATCCCCCTGCCACCACCTCGTGAACCAGTTGCCCATATTGCGGGCGACGCTCGGGGTTCGCGCAATCCGCTTGCCCGTGAGCTGAAGAATGATGTCCCGGTACTTCTCCCTGTCCCTCTTCTTCAGGGTATCCCATTGCGGCTTTTGCGCCCAGTTCTGAAGGTCCTTTCCCTTCAGAGCCGTCTCCACCTTTTGCAGGGGACGGACCGCTTCCTTGATCTGTTCGGCGGCTGCGTCGCGGGGGATTTTGCTCCCCATGAGCTTCTCGCACAGGGACAGGAAATCCTCCTTTTCGTCTTCGACGAGAGAGCTGAGGTCCGGGTTGTTCACCCGCTCCCAGAAGGTCTTATCGAGCTTGTTCTCCTTGTACGCCGCCTGAAGAGGTTCAAGGATGGTCTTGATTTCGGCGACTCTTTCTCTTGGGGTGAGCCGATTCCATTTGAGGTCTTCGCGGAGTTCCTTGGCTTGGTCGTCCCAGCGCGCGGTCAAATCCGCCTTTTCGCTATTCGAGAGGCTCATCCACTTTAAGGAGGGGTAAAGGTTGAAGAGAGAAAAAGCGATTACGAATCCGATTATGATTAACCGCCACTTGACGCTTCTTGTCATTGAGCCTGACCCTTCAATTTAGACTTTGTGCTGCGCTTTCTTGCGATACCGTTTCGGTTACAAACGTTTCCACTTTGCAGTATGACCCAGCCGAACGGGGGATGCCTCGCCAGAGCCTTTCTCAGCGGCGGGGAGACGAATTCGAAGCTTCCGATGCCTGTTGAGCCTGGGAACCCTCTTTCCCATTCACGACGCCGCGGATCGCGTCCCTCGCTACCTCTATCTTGACGCCCTCTGCGATCTTGAGGACGACGATTCCGTTCTTTACATTCGTCACCAGTCCGTAGATTCCGCCGACCGTGATGACCCTGTCGCCGGTCTTAACGCCTGCGAGCAGCTTTTGATGGTCCTTGCGCTGCTTCTGCTGCGGGCGCAACAGGAGAATGTAGAAAAGGATACCGACGACTATGAACGGCAGCCACAGGCTCGGGCCCGGAGACGGTTGCGGCTTTTGAGCGATCTGTAAAAGTCTGAGCATCTATCGCCACCACTGCGACAAGAAGAAGCCTTTCGCGCCTCCCACTGTTCCATTTCACCATCGGCTGGGTGCGAAGGCTTATCAACCCATTGCCAGTTGACAGCAGACTTATATGCGAAACCCCTTGTTGAATGCAAGGGGAAAAACGTGATACCCCGCATGTGAGGTGCGAACGGAACGAGGGTTTCACTCTACTTGTCCACGAAGAAATCAAGGCTCGGGAGGAGGAGCGGCTTGGGGAGGCAATTATCTTCGGATGGGAACGGGCGCTGCATCAAGCTCTCGTGGACTTTTTCGCGATGATTTCGTCTGCTCGGGACGGAAAGGCTCGGGTTGTTCCCCTTTTTTGAAACTAACATCGGAAAACGCTCACCTATCGCGCTGAGCAGACCCGTTCCCATCCTGAGGGGTGGTTTGGGTACCTGAATGGAGAAAGTGCAATTTGTATGCCACGGGGCACGCAACCCACGGGCGCTGTAGGGTCGCCGCTTCTCTTCCTCTCCGTTAGGCTTTGCCAGTCAAATGACTGTGCAAAGGACCCGCTCTTTGACAGTGCAGCGAACGAGGTAGATTTTCAGGCGGCGTCGCGAGTTCCCTGCGTGAAAATGACGCCGCGTGCGCGATCTTCACGCCCTTGGAAGATTCCGGCAGCGGGGTTGAGGGGTGTAGGCAGCGTTTGGAGGGCTTCAGGCCGCCTGGATCGGCTTTTCGAGTTTCTGCCTGACCTCGGTGAGGAATCGGGCTGCTACCGCGCCGTCAATGATGCGGTGGTCGGAACTGAGGGTTATTTTCATGATTTTCCTGACGGCGGGTGCTCCCTCGCGGACGACAACCGTATCGGCGATGCTGCCAACAGCGAGGATGGCGCCCTGGTCGGGGGGAATTATGGCGGTGAAGCTGTCCACGCCGAGCATTCCCATGTTGGAGATGGTGAACGTTGCTCCCCGAAGGTCGTCAAGCAACAGCTTCTTGCTTTTCGCCTTTTCGGCCAACTGCGAGCTTTCCAGGGCTATCTGGTCGAGGGACTTTCGATCAGCGTTTCTGATGACCGGAACGATGAGACCCTCTTCGAGGTCAACGGCGATCCCGATATTGATGTCCTCGTTCATCCGGTAGGTGTCTCCGAGGCAGACGCCGTTGACAATGGGAAAGGCTCGCAAGGCGACGGCGCAGGCTTTGACGATGAAATCGTTGTAGGAGATTCTCTGCGTCCGCTCTTTATTCAGCTTCTCACGGAGTTCAGCGAGTTCGGCCATGTCCACCGCCACAGTCACCAGGAAATACGGGATTTCCTTGGCGCTTTTGACCATCTTGGAGGCGATGATCTTGCGGGTCATGCCCAGCGGGCGCGGCTTTTGTCTTTCGGCTTTGAGCACATCCTCTTTGACGATTTTCCCGCCGGACCCCGTGCCTTTCAGGTCGAGAACATCAATGTTTAGCTCGGCAGCCAGGCGTTTCGCCGTCGGGGAAATGAGGAGCTTGTCGTAGCCTTTTCGTTCGAGGTAGGCGAGGACATCCCGCTCGATAACCCTTCCATCGGGTCCGGTCCCCGCGATTTTGGTTGGATCAATCGCGCATTCTTTCGCAAGCGTTCTGGCTCGAGGAGAAATGCTGAACCGCCTTTCCACAGGCGGCGAGGGCGGAGATGGGGTAGGCGCGGCTTCGACGGCGGGAGGCCGGGTCTCG
>CAZFAP010000161.1:0-11315 GCA_964516325.1 uncultured Verrucomicrobiota bacterium | reverse complement strand
CCCAGGCAGCAGCGAGAGCATTGGGCAGCATCGGCAACCAGGATGCAGCGAGAGCGCTGCAACGCGCTCTGCCAACTGTGGCCGCTGGCAATCAGGTCGCATTCTGCGAGGGGTTGCTTCGTTGTGCCGAGGGGCTTGCCGCCAGAGGCCAGCGCGACCGGGCTATCGAGATTTACGACCAATTGCGCGGCATGCAGGCCCCGCACCAGGTGCGAACGGGAGCTCTTCGCGGCGCAATCCTTGCTCGCGGGAAAGAGGGCCTTGGGTTGCTGAGGCAGCATCTGGGCAGCGACGACTACATTCTGTTCTCCGCGGCCGTCCAGGCAAGTCTCGAGATGCCTGGCGGCGACGTTACTGAGGCCCTGAGCTCTGCGCTGAATGGATTGCCAGCAGACAATCAAATTCTGGTTGTCTGGATGCTCGGCGAGCGCGCTGATGCGGGGGCGCTGCCGGCGCTCTTCGCTGCGGCCAAGGGCGGAGAAAAGTCGCTTCGTATTGCCGCCATCCGGGCCCTGCCTCGGATCGGCCATGCGTCCGCGGCGCCCGTCCTGCGGGCACTGGTCGCCGACGCCGACCCTGAGATTTCGCAGGCTGCTCAGAAAAGCCTGGATGCCTTCTCAGGTTCCGAGGCGGACACCGCTGGGAAGTAGGATATTCAACAGCAGACTGTCATGAACTGCGTCTGCCCGGAGACCATGAAAACGGCTGTTGGGCTCCCGATTTTATGTTAGGGGCACGCACTGAGCCGCGGCCACATCGGCTCCATATACTCGAGACTCGATGCGCTGGAATTGTGCAGTTCTCCCCCGAGAATACGGAATGGCCTGCCGTTCAGGACCAACTGTGTTGCCGTTCCTTGTTTTCGAAGATGAGGGATGTCCGTTGGTGCATTCGGTTTCAGGCCATCTCCTGGAGCTGAAAACGGACAGGCAGCGATACTCAAGGCGAACAGCGCAATTCCTGCGGACCTCATAATCAGGGATCGGTTTTCCATAGGTTCCTGACTCCCGACGTGAACGTGTGTGCCTTTCTATAGCCTGCTTTCCGCTTTGCGGAAATGCGATCTCAACTCGCTTCGTGCCGGACGGAATGAGAACATCCCCCTCCGCGGACCATTGAAGTGGCTTTCCGTCAACTGTCGCCGTCGCCGACAAGGTCTTTGGCAGGCGCAGGACAAACCCCCCGGGCGGCGCCGCGGGACCTGAGAGCCTCAGCGCGGCGCCCTTTTCCGTCGGGGCGTACGTGAAGGCACACGGTCCGAAATACGTCGGCAGTGACTCGACGGCGATCCCTTCCCTGGCGGTGAACCAGCTCGGGTCAACTCCACCGAGAAGCACCAGCCGGTCGCCATCCTCAAAGAGCACGCAGTCTCGCAGGAGCAGCCACACCTCCGCCAGCACCCAGCCGTCGGGCATGGCCATGGCAGAAACCGGCGCCCAGTTGGGCTTGGGATAGTTCCAGCTCCATGTCGTTCGCAGGTGCGGCCAACCGCCGACGCCGCTGGGGCCTCCCTCGTCGAACGCGTACCATCCACGCATCTGCTTCTCGTCGAGGTGCGATGCAATTGTGCCGCAGCCGGCTTCGCGATTCCCTGCCAGCAAGCCCTGATGCGCCGTGGCCAGGGGAAAGTATCGCCACTCGCCGGTCTTCCGCATCCCATACGACTTGAACTGTTCGTGGGCCTCTCCGTGGCCGATGGGGTAGAGGCGGCACGGCCAGAGGACTGCATAGTTGCCGTATCCCTCGGCGAGCTTCGCGCCGTATTGCTGGTCGTATTTCTCAAACAGCGAATCGGCGAGCTTGCTCCACT
The DNA here is from genome assembly GCA_964516325.1 of uncultured Verrucomicrobiota bacterium. GTDB lineage: Bacteria > Auribacterota > JABMQX01 > JABMQX01 > JABMQX01 > CAZFAP01. The sequence goes on along the minus strand of CAZFAP010000161.1, from coordinate 9,505 downwards.
GGCTCGCATCGTCTTCATTCGCGGTCGCCTGGGCCAACATTACAGCCGCACGCAGGCCCGCTATATCAAAAGCCTCGGTGTAACGAGGGTTGTGACCGTCGCAGGCGCCGGGCTTGAGTTCCTTGCATTTCTCGACGGGCAATGCCTCCCCGAAGTCCATCGTGTCATCCCCCACCCAATGGGGTCCGGGAGTGGTGCGGTAGTACGCGATGAGGGCGGCGAGTTTCCTGACGCTCGGAAAGACTCGCTGGAGCCATTCTTCATCGCGTGTGAAGCGCCACTGCTCGCCGAGAATCCACAGAATCTGACCGGGGTTGTCCGCTTCCGGCTGCACCCGCCCGCTGAAGGGATGCGCCAGCAAGTAGTCAATAAACCGCCTCGCGAGGTCGAGATGGCCTGACTTCTGAAGAAAGTTGGTCATATAGACACTGTCGCGCGTGAAAACGTTGAGGCTCACCACGACCAGGTCGGGCGCCCCTTCGTTCAGGCACATCGCCATGTGCCCCGTGATCGCCGCGGTCGCTTCCGCCCATCGCTTGTCCGGCGCCTTTACCGGCGGCGGCCCCACAAGCTCTTTCCAATAGGACTCAGCCTCTTGAAATAATTGATCCACGGAAAGACCGCGATAATACTCAAGCCCCGGATCGGCTTGAAGAATGCCGCCCTCTGATGGATTTGGCTTGGCAAGGTCGAGCTGAAACCAGGGATGGACGCGGTCCCAGTTGTGCCCCACGGCGCGGCGACCCGGCAGGACGGGACAGACAAACGAGAGCGTCTTCGTCTCGCTGGCGCCGATGGCCAGATCGAAACGCAGAGCACCCGAGCAATCGCCGCTTTCTGACGTGGCGGTTCCTTCCTCGGGCATTTGACCTTCGGTCGCCAGTTTCCCGATTGTGTCGGTCGCCAGCACCCCCGCGGCGGTCGGTTTCTCCATCGCAACAATCGCCGGATGCCCCTCCACCAACAGCGCATCGCTGGAGGGGCTGACGGCAAGTTCCTTGACGGGCCATCCTGCCGGTCCGAGCGATCGGAGGGCGACGTAGAGCGACACTTTTCGCGGAGCGCTTCCGTTGTTGGCCAGGTGCGCCCGAGCACCGACGACAAATAGCTCACCCTTCGGCGAATTCCGGCGGACTTCGCAGACCTCGGTCTTCACCGCAACGTCCCCCGCGTTCCATGCCGACCAGGGGATGAGATACCCCTCATCTGTAAGGCCATACCTGATTGCTATGCCGTTCATAGTGGGCGCCGTGAACGTCCTGGACTCCGGATCATAGACCCAGAAATAGACGCCGTAGCTCCCAACCCCGGGGGAGAAGCATCCCTCGGACTCCACGAACGTCTTGAGCGTGTCCACCGTGTCGGCAATGCCGATCGGTATATGGACCTCTCCGCGTGGGTCCAGCGACCCCCGCTCGATTTTCTTCAGTTCAGGCGATTTCGTGTCCGCCGCGTGTGCGATGCCGGGGAGAGTCAACGCCAGTCCTGAGAAAAGCGCCGCCCATAGGTGTATGTCCATGACGTATTCCTTCATTTGACGTGAACTTACTTTATCTGAAGTTGAGGTTGTACCTTGATCCTCGCCATTTCCTCGTCGGTGAAGCGGCTGCCCGCAGTCGGGCCGGGCTCCCAGCACCGCTCCAGGGCGCTCGGCTTCGGCGTCTGCACGGGGATCACAAATACCTCCTCTCCATCAGCGTCCTTCTCGACCTTCCCGCCGGATTTCAGGACAGCATCGCGGGCGAGCTTCTCGCAGACGGCAACCATCGTCGGAAAATCATAGGGTGAATTCGTGAATTTGTGTTTCCGGTCCAAAGCGGACTTGAATTTGTCGGGAACCTTGCTGAGTCCCATCGTCGTAAAGAGCACCCCCGCGGCGTTCGACGGGTTGCAGTCGTTGTCCTGGCCGCACCGCATGGAAATGATCATCGTCTGGTCGGGGTCTCCCTTGCCGTAGAGCATCCCCATGACCACATAGGCGCCGTTAATCGTCGCCAGGATGTTTCTCGTCGTATGCCTGTCGGGATCGAACTTGCGGTATTCGAGATTTTTGTTCCACTTCTCCTCAATCACATGCCACGTCTTCTGCCAATCGTCCGGATTTTCCCGATACCATTTCAGCACGTCGCTGATGCACTCGTGATAGTAGCTCTTCTCGGGAATACACCGGAGACCCGCCCCAATCACCTTGAGCACGTCCTTCTCAGAGAACGCCTCGCAGTACATGCCGCCCATGAACTGCCCGCCGTACATGCCGTCGCCGTACGCGGTAAGCCGCCCGAATTTCCCCCCCATCGGGATCGGCCTCCTTGTGCGATCCAGGCGCTGCGAAATTCCCCGTTTGCATGTGAGGTCACTCTACGACCGTGGGGTGATGATCCTCGCTGTTATGAAGATAACCAGGTTAGGCTTGTTAGCTGGGGTATCCACGGTCTTGTCCGGCATCCACCCCGCCAGCACCGCGGTCTCTTCATGACCTAAGTGAACCGTCGCGGCGCATCCTACGCTCTCCGCAGGAGTGAAGGTGGCCGCTTCGGCCCCTCCGTCGGAGCCGGCCTCAGCAACCGAAACCTCCGTCCTGAGCGCCAGAGAGAGCATCCTGCCATCAGCACTGAACGAGGGGGTGAAGTCGAGGGTGAATCCCACATCCCGCTTCTTGCCCCAGTGGTCAATCGCGGCGCGGTTGCCGTCGATCGTAGTGAGCCTCGGGGCGAAGAGGAGGTCACACCAGTCTTTCTCCGCCAGGATACTCCAGATCAATTCGAAGTCTCCCTGGCTCAGAATAGTGCGGAGGCCGAGCATCTGATCCGAATCGCGGCGGGGGTCTTCCGCAGGGGCTATTTTGGGACGGCACATCGTTCCCGTCCACGAGGATATTAGCAAGGAGAGCAGGCGCCCCTCTGGAGTGCCTCCGAAGCGAAAGGTCGGGAGGATCCTGACAAACCTCGCCTCCACCTCGACCTGATGAGCTGGCGCGCTCCAGAGGCGGACCAACTCACGAATGATTATCATGTTGGTAGGCGTGTTCGTGACGATGAGCGTGCCAGTCTTATCATTGTACGCGATGTTGCTTCCTTCCGGCCATGGCACGCCGCTGTTGAGGAGGAAGGACTTGATTGCTTGGTCCCGTTCACCGCGGGCCTGCGCTTCCGGCGTGGCGGTCGCCTTCAACGCGGAGCCGTCGTTCACCTCGCTAATTCCGGGCACGGGAATTCCCAGTCGGAATATTTCAGTTTCGACTTGTTCGGTTTGCCCGTACCCGGTCAGCAGAAGGGCGGTTGGCACAGTAACCACAGCCAACACGAAAGTGACTGCCGCGGCGATCAAGCTCGGTCGTTTGTAGAATTTCTTTCCCGGTTTCATGATGGTCTTTATCCTTTCTTCAATGTTTTTCAACGGCCCCGCCACAGCCAAGGATGGTACGGGGTTGGCTGACTCCCTCTCGGCAGCCAGAGTCTCGACAATTGCCCTGCTGTAATCCTTCGGCAATGCGTTCAGTCGAGCAATAGCCATCTCGTCGCAGCACTTCTCGCGCTCGGCGCGGATTCTTCTGTTCCCCCACCAGACAAGCGGATGGAACCAGTACAGGGCCTGCGCGACGACCTGAAGGAGATTGACCCCGGCATCAAATCGCAGCACGTGGCTCAGCTCGTGGCCTATCACGCCCTTGCGGTCTTCGTCGCTGCAAAGTCTCGTGAAATTTGCAGGAAGGTAAATGCATCCCCGCACGAGACCCCAGACAAACGGCTGACCGATCCCCTCAACGAGCCAGACCTTCGGGTGCTTCTTCAAGCCCAGCCCCGAAAAGACGCTATCCGTGGACTCGCGCGCTCTAACCGCAAGAGCTTTCCGCGACCGGCGCAACCAGAGGGTTGTTCGCAGGGCTTTTGCCAGAACGGCGACGATAAAGAGGGCAACCCCGGCGAGCCAGGCGACGGCCAGCCATTGCCGGACGGTAAGTTCCGCTCCTCGTTCTCTGGTTGGGCGTTTCGCTGAGACCGCAGCAGGTCGGGCCGAGAATGGCACAGCCGCCGGCCCTGGTTCGCCAGGTTCGCGAATGGGTTCATCCATCGCCAGCAGCGACGGAGCAGGCGGCGCTGTCGGAAATGCTGGCACCGGTTTTGGCGCCAACCGCTTTTCGGGCAAAACTGCCACGGGGACTGTCAACACGGGCGGCACCAGAGACTTCGCCAGGACGAGAAGCCACAGCAAATACCGCAGGTGCGCGCTGCGGTTTCTCAGAGCGAATGTCGTTGCTCCGATCACCACAACCAGCGCGGCGATCTGCCAGCTCTGCGTTTGGAGATACCTGGCGATTTGCGTCAGATATGCGCCCATTCTGAGCACCTCTGAAGGAGCACCGACTATTTCTCTATCAGTTTCCTCAGTTTCTCGATGTCTGCGGCGTCAATCTTCCCGTGTTCGGCGAGATACTGCATGAGGGGGACGGGGTCGCCTCCGAACAGCCTCTCGAGAAAATCGCTGACGGACTTTCTGATGACCTCCTCTTTTCTCACCGCGGGGAAGAAAACGTGCGCCTTGCCTCGCGTTTCGTGTTTCACGTAGCCTTTCTTTTCGAGGCGACGGAGAAGAGTCTGGACGGTCGCGTAGGCGATTTTCCTCCTTTTGGGAAGCCGATCGCAGACCTGCAGGACGGTGGCTTTCTTGAGCTGCCACACCAGCCTGAGGATTTCGGTTTCTCCAGGGCTGACGGGGGCGAGTTTTGCCTTTGTCATAGCCTTCGTCCTTTTACAAGTGTACAACAACAATATCGCACATTTGTACAAGTTGTCAAGAAAAAAAATCTGTTTGTTGTTTCCGGCCCTGACACGAAGTTCCTCTGCCATAGCCGCGCTGAGGCAAATGAGAGCGTTCAACGCCACGCAAACCGCCATTCTCACTGCATCGTCCTCCATCGAGAGTTCTGTGGCGCCTCGTGCTCCTGGCATGATCGCCGTTGACTGGGCGGACGTAACAGCGACCGGTGAACCCTGTCACACTCGCCTCGTCGTGAAGCGGTTTCTCATCCGTCGAGATGCGCATCCCGAGCTTGCGGGCGATTCTTCCGATCTCCTTGACGTACATCTGATGACGCCCTTCCGCATCGAAACCGTGCCCCGGCTAACTATAGTACCCCTCCTTTCTGAGAGACTCCGTCGAGGGATAAAGAAACGCTCCCCGCGCCGAGGCAATCCCCAGCGCAACTCCCAACCAGAGCGAAAGAGCGGTGAATGGTCTCATAGCATCCGTCCAAGAGTAGTTCCAACAGTCGAGGCTTCGAACCCTTGCCCGCACATCGGTTTGGTCGCTGACTTCACCTTCTTGTCTCGTAGCCAGCGACAACACGAGGCGCCCATGCACCGGAAGACTTCGTCCTGCGCAGGGCCTTGGCCGTCTAACCCGACCTCGTCTCCCGCTTTCATCTCTTCAATGGGACTACGGGCTTATGCGGCTGCTTTCTGACGGCGCGACATTTGCCGGGGCAACGTCCTGGTAGGTCCCTTTCTCGTCGGCTATCCTCACTTCGTCCACATAGAGAATCCGTTTTGTCGTCGTGGAACGCTCTCTTTCCGGCTGCATCTTTCAGACCCATTCATAGATGCCAGTCTTGAAATAGACGCCGCGGGCGTCGTTGTAAGCGTTAGGCCCCTGGTAATGGACCGCCTTCTTTCCATTCTTCCAAATCTCGAGCAGGCCGTCCGATTCCCACGACCACTTCACGTGAAACACCCAGTCCGTCCAGACGCCGGTTTTGTACTCGCCCAGACTCTCGCTTTTCGAGCCATCCGCTCGGTTCTGTTTCATAATCGGGTCGGCGTCCCAACGCCACGTGATTTTCCAGCGGCCGTCCTCCGTCAACAGCGCCAGAGGCGGGCTGCGCCATACCTCGCCCCGATCTCGGTCGGGGGAAGCATGCCACTGCGTAACGATTTCCGGCGTGGGGTCACCGACGTAATCCTTCGGCAGGAAGATGCTGAATCCATACCAGCGCTCGACGTTGACCTTGGGTTCTTTCTCAAGCGTCAGCTCCGCCCGTTTGCTGCTTGCAACGATGGGATCGTCCCTACGGAGCTCGAACTGAACCGCATACTTCCCAGAGCGCACGGGATTGGTGACCACCCTGATCGAGTGCTCGCCGCCGCGCTCTTTCCCCCAGCCGGCAAGGTCTCCCGTCTCGAAACCCCCTACAAATGGGGCAGACGTCCCATCCGAAAAACAAGGGACAAGCAGAACGGGCATTAGAACCATGGCGATTGATACCAGTCTTCTCATCGTCCTCGCCTGATTTCTCACAACCCAAAATGTGTGCCAAACCCCATATCTGTTCACCGGACGGCTACCTTCTTGTGCGTTTCTCAAGCGGTCACGCGAGTAGGTCCAACGCGACAACCTCATGATCCAAAATCGTCGGCACGGTCAGCGAAACGACCTCATCCTTGATTTCGTAATCCGGGGTCTTATTGCTGGCAAGCAACTGGACCTTCTTCAGTGTCGCGTTTCGAGGAATTCGAACCCGAACGCTCTGTTCGCCAATGGGGATCAGCTCTCGACACGGGCCTTTCATCATCATCGGGTTGGTGAGGTTGACAAGATGAACGGTCATGGATCGTTCTTGCCGCCACACGGTGACATCGAGAATCCCGGCGCCGGTCACTCGAACGGGCGGCTCTTCATTCACCGTCCAGTTGACTATGTTTCGCAGAAGTGTTCCGTGGTCGGCATTCATGATCTCCCAGAATGTTCGGTCTATATCCCAGGGGATATAAGCGACTCGGTTCTGTCCCAATTCTCGCAGATATATCTCGCGGATGTCCGTGTCTGGTTTTCGGGGATAAACATGTTCCATGGGCAGATCGGGATAGGTGGGGATCAACGTAACGGGAGAAGGGAAGTCCAGGAGAGGCTTCACATCAAGTCGCCAAATCCCGTTGACGATTCGGTATGCGTCTTCCAGCCCGTTCAGGATAGGATGAAACCGGCCCGTCTTCGAATCGCTCTTCAGCCTCAAATAGGAATTCTGCATCGGGCCTTCTACCCGGTCGTTGTAAGAGACACCGAACAGATCAGCGAGACCGAAATCTCGGCGGCGTTTCCCCCGCTCGTCGTACAACGACGTCTCGAATGTGGCCACCAGGCTTCCTCCGAGCTGGACGTATCGCCTGAGTTGTTCACACTGCGCTTCCGAGAGGGCAGCGATGTTGGGAAGAATCAGCAATTTGAATGGTTTGAGACGCTCCGCGTCGAGCAATCGGTCGTTCACCATCTCGAACGGCACACGTGCTTCGATGAGGGCATGATACATTCCCAACCCATGACCGCCGCTCCCCTCCTGCCATCTTTCACCTCCATAGTAGCGGTCCGTCTGTTCCGAATAGACCATCGCCACCCGGGCGAGCGGCGAAACATTTCTCAAATACGGCTCGGCTCGATAGTGCCATTGATAGATGTTGTCCACGACCTTGAGCCAACGCCGATCATAGAGTGTCCCCGAAAATTTGACAAACCACGGGCGCATATTATTGGCGGTCCCTTCCGCCAGCCAAATTCTGATTTCCGCCTCACTCTGCACGGAGTCCTTCCAGCGGTAACGCTCCTCCAACCCGATGCTGGATATGCCGGCGAGGGGTTTCATACCCATCGTAGCGCGGAGCTCTTTGGCCCGCTTCCCGTTCGACCAAGGAGGAATAACGCCGCTTCTTGCCTGATGATCGGTGAAGAAAATATCGGACAGGGCGCCGGTGACGACTTTATCGGGAAAACCGTTGGGTATGAACCGAGAGGTGGGCTTGACCTCCCGGATTACGCGGTCCCACAGGAACCACAGCTCTCGTAGTCGCTCGATCTGCCACTCCATGTATTTCCGATAGGTTGGGTCGCGACGGTCGCTCGCTCGCGGCAGGTCCATCCCAGAGAACAACTTGAAATTCTGAAGGCAATGCTCACAGTAACAGATTCCGTGACCAGACCACCGATTGGAAAAGACGCCATCCACCTGATATAAGGTGACAATCTCCTTGTGAACCTGAGTCATGAACTCGAAGTTGTAGGGACCCATCGCGCACGTGACCCACAATTCGGGGTTCGACCAATGGCGCCGTTGCTGTCCTTGGGAGTCCACGGCGATCCAATCTGGGTGGGCCTGATGGACGTCATCCCACGCCGCGTGCGGGTCGGTGCGCGCGATCACTGCCATCCCCATTTCGCGACACCTGCGGACCAAATAGCCGAATGGATCAGAATCCCCAAGCCACGCGCTGCGATGGTGCAGGGGGATTTTTGTGGGGTAGTACGCGACCACGCCTCCCGCGCTTAAGCAGGCGCCATCGGCGTGAATGCGCTTGAAGTAATCCAGCCAGAAGTCGGGGTCGAATTGGCCGGGATCGTTTTCCACCAAGACCAATTGCGCCCAACGCATCGGCCGGTCAAACCAGGGCTTCTGGTCCTCTGTGGTGGCGCTCAAGGACGGTCCGAGGACTGCGTACGCCCCAGCGACCACTGACGTTTTTATGAAATCTCTTCGGTCCATGTCCGCTTTTGCCCTCCCTCAACCCATCTCAGCGTACGTTCCTATCGCACAGTCTCGTCCAGTGGAAGACCGAGTTTCTCGTACGATGCGCGCCGGCCGGGCCGATCCTTGTCCTGAATCAGCTTGGCGCGACGGGCGACCTCATCGGCGATTTCCTGTGGGACAACCATGATGCCGTCATCGTCCGCGACAATTACGTCGCCGGGCCTTACTTTCACCCCCGCGCAGGTGATCGGCTGGTCGTTTGAGACCGGTCCAATTCGCCCCATCGGGTGAGCCGGCGACCGCACCGTGCAAAACAGAGGCGTTTTCTGGATGATACACTCATACGAGTCACGACACGTTCCATCAATCACGAAACCGACGACCCCTTTGATCCGTCCCCCGAGCGTGTTTGCGGAGCCGAGAATCCCCGCCGCCGTCCGCTTGGCGTCAATCACGAGGACCTGATCGGGACCACCCCACGGGCCGGCCTCATGCCATAGTCCTTCCGGCCCCTTCGCGTACTGCCGCTTGTCGAACTCCTCGTACGACATCGCCTTCAGGGGTCGGTTAATCGCATCATATTCGGCCGTCTGGGCAATCCCGGCAAAGTGAATCCCGAAGTAGAGTGGGCGCATGGTGGAATCCATCTGATGGCGTTCTTGCAGCCCCATCGAGTCCAACGCATCGGACACATCCGACGTGCGGACAGAGCGGAGAATCTCCAGTGTTTCCTTGCTGACTACGATGACGGGCCACGTCTTCTGAGGTTCAGGCTCCGCAACGAGATGGCTGCACGCGAACCCCAGCAGCGCTACTGCGGCTCCACAACGAGCGGTAAATGTTGTCCTCATGGTCTGTCTCCTATTCTTGATTCCCTGACTTCTTTCTGAACGACCCAGTTCGCGTCCGGGTCTTGGCCTGAATAATTCATAAAAAAGGAGCGAGACAAGTTTAATCCTTTGTGGTACAATGGGTTAGAACAAACGGAAAGGA
>CAZFAP010000160.1:0-11395 GCA_964516325.1 uncultured Verrucomicrobiota bacterium | reverse complement strand
TCCAGGTCAACGCCGTCGGTCCCGGGTTCATCCACACCGAGATGACCGAAAAGCTCTACCAGGACCCAGAAAGACATAATAAAATCATCAGCCGGCTGGCAATCAAGCGCTGGGGAAAGCCGGAGGACCTGAAGGGCGCGGTGGTCTACTTGGCCAGCAAAGCCTCCGATTACGTGACCGGGCAGATTCTCTACGTGGACGGCGGCTATCTGGCGGGCTGAGGAATCGCGCATGGGACTACACCACGTGATGCACAAGGCAAGGGTGTGGCTACGTTTGAGTGGGGGACCGGCCCCGCCCGTGACCTGCTGTGCCGATGCCACCAAGACGTGGGGTCGGTCGCCGTACCGCTCGCATCCTGCCAGCTGTATCGGGGGCATCTTGCTCCCGGTTCGACCCCTCCTCGCCAAAACGGGTCGCGGTGGCAAAGGTCTCCTGAGGGCGGGGCGGCGGTACACCTGAGAACTACCCGCGGAGAAACGCCGCGCCCGAGGGCAAGGTGCAGCAGGACTTCTTGCTTGAAACGATGAACAATTGACACGATGGAGGCCCAAGAAGCATGACACTCGATGCTCAAGCGGAACTGAAGAACCTCAAGCCGAAGCACGATTTTCTCGTCGCGATTGATTCCGACGGCTGTGCTTTTGACACGATGGAAATCAAGCACAAGGAATGCTTCATCCCGAACATCATCAAGCACTGGGGACTTCAAGCGGTCTCGAAATATGCCCGTGAGGTCGCGGAATTCGTCAACCTCTACTCGAAGTGGCGGGGCATCAATCGCTTCCCGGCGCTCCTGCTGACCTTCGACCTCCTCGCTGAGAGACCGGAGGTCAAGAAGCGAGGCGTCAACATTCCGCAGGTTCCTTCTCTGCGAGAGTGGTCAAGCAAGGAAACGAAGTTGGGCAATCCCGCGCTTCAAGAAGCCGTGAACCGGACAAGCGATCTGGTTCTCGCGCAGGCACTCGCATGGAGCAAATCCGTCAATGCGAGCATCGAGGACATCGTCCACGGCGTCCCCCCGTATCCCTACGTGCGGGAGAGCCTGGAGAAGCTCGCCGGATTTGCCGACATCATCATCGTGTCCGCCACCCCTTACGCGGCCTTGAAACGGGAATGGGAGGAACACGGCCTCGCGCGACTTGTCTCCGTCGTCGCCGGTCAGGAAATGGGGACAAAAAAGCAGCACATTCAACTCGCCAACCAGGGACGATACCCAAACGACCACATCCTGATGATTGGCGATGCCCCCGGCGATCTGGAAGCTGCCCGGGCGAACGGCGCGCTATTTTTCCCGGTCAATCCGGGGAGCGAGGAGAAGTCCTGGGAGTTGTTCCACAACGAAGCGTGCGAGCGATTCCTCTCAGGCGCCTACGATGGCGCCTACGAAGCCGACCTCATCGCAGAATTCGAAAAGGTCCTCCCCGAAGTTCCGCCCTGGAAGAAGTAAGTCCACTGCTGGAGTCGGGCACGCCCCGAGTTCCGCGCCCGTCGCGCCATATCGGTAAGCGCGGTTGTGAGCCACACCGAGAAACCTTCCTCATGATTGGCCGCCTTCGTGCCCACCAGCCAGACGCGCGCTTCAGGCGAGGCGGTGGAGGGTTTCGCCGGCGTCGCGGACGCAGAGGATGCCCTCGTCCTGGGGGTCGTGTCGGTGGCCCCCCCCTTCTGTGCGTTGAGTCCGGGACAATTTTGGCAGGCCCAAACGACGTTATCGGTCCGGAACGGCACCGCCGTAGGCTCGCCGGAGAACTCTCTTAACCTCCTCCACGAATTTCGCGAATGACGGGTCTTGTTTGCCAGCCGCGTGGAGGTCAGAAATATTGCGGGCGATCTCTGCCCCAAATTCCGAACCGTCGTATGAGGAAATGTCCTGTTCTCGCAACGCGTCCCGCAGCAGCTTTTTATAGTATGCCCTTTGGCACTTGTAGGGCGGTGGGGCAATTCCCTGCTTCAGGCCGGCGGCTTTCTTCAGAGCCACCTGGTCAACGAGATACCATCTCTCGATGTGAGGGTCAGGAATGGCGAAGGCCAAAATGTCACGGAACGGGTCCGTATGCTTGACCTTTTTTAACAACTGCGATGCCTTCTCGGCGTGGCCCTGGCAGTCACCGTCCACGGCCACCACGATCATAGCCGCCCCCGCAACCCCTGCCTTTCTTCGGTCGCGGGTGAACTGGCCGAATTCGTTCAGAACCATTGACCCGCCTCTGCTCGACATGACGGTGGACGAAAGCAGTTGGCTGGGGATGGAAACCTCGGAGGCAATTCTGTTCACCAGTGCCAGCATGAACTGCTCTTGGGCGCGGTCCTCAAGAAAGTAAATAACCTTCAGCCTATCCACCAAGTTCGCCTCTCAGGATTCGGTCCTCAAGAGCACCCTCGATTTCTTTCCCCCGGAAAAGCGGACCGAGCGAGCGAAATGGCGTGATCGTTGTGCGATCATCTTCTTTCCGACAGACAAACAGACTCTTATCCTCGAAGTATGTTGGAAGGACACTGGAATGGGTCGTGACGATCACCTGCTTCCCGCTTTCCGCTGCCCCCTTCAAGGCGTCGCTGATGATCTTCAGCCGTACCGGGTGGACTCCGTTTTCTGGCTCCTCGAACGCCACAACGCTGGCCTGGTTGCCGGGGTGCAAAGCCGCCAACAAGCCGACCAGACGCAAGGTCCCTTCCGACATAACCCGTGCTGAGTAATGAATACCGTTCTCAAAGAGCCGCAGGCCCACGCGCCCCTCCCTCGTGGGGTACACCTCCATGCGAGCTCGCGTGGGCATCACTTGCTTGAGTTTGAGGTTGAATGCACGGAAACCATCCGGAGCGGTTTTCTCCAAAAAGTTCAAAAAAGCTGCGAGGTTCTCGCCTCTCGGACCGACGCTCCTCACGTCGGCAATCGGAACATCCTCTCTCATGAGAGCCCTTGGTTCCAGGTAGTAAACCCGCCAGTTTTCCAATTCCATGCGAAGTGCTGCAACGTGAGGGTAATACGGCTCATAAGGTGCCGTTGACACGATCGTGTGCTCCAAGCCAACGTCGTGGTACGTCGGGTGTGCCTGCCTCTCCATCCTCAAGTGAATTCGCTCAGTGCCGTCTTTGCCGATGCGCTCGATGAACGCATTTCTCTTTTTCTCCTCGCCATTGCGCTTGATTGCTGCGAGCCTTTCATCCACAACTTTCACGTAACCTGTCTTCGGTGAAGCCTCCAGAACCATCCGGTACCGCAGGAGCTTCTCCCTGATAACTCCTCTCGCCTTCCCGTCGGTGCCGACAATGTCGCTATCCTTCTTCTTACGAACAATGTCCCTGACGCGCTCACGGACCCAGTCCGACAGCTCCACATCCACTTCGAGGCTGAACCTCAGGCTGGGTTTCTCCAGCAGTTGCTCGTAGCCCACGTCCCCGTAGAAGAAGCTTTCCAGCGGCAACCCTCTATGCTCCTCGAAGGCTTCCTTCAGGTTCCTTCGCGACACCAACTGAGACAACAAATAGATTGCGTCCAAAAGATTGCTTTTCCCGGAGGCGTTCGGACCCAGAATTACGGATAGGGGTGCAAGCTCGACCTCGAAGTTCCTAAAGGATTTGTAGCCGTCAATTCGAATTCGACGGATCATGAGCAACCCTCCTGAGGCCGTGAGCGATCATTTGCTACGTGCAGCCGAACGAATGTATCGCGGTCACGGTTCAAAATCAATACCCATTGAGAATCCGGCCCCCCTCAGGCGACGCGGAAGAGGATTTCGCCAGCGTCGGGGACGCAGAGGATGCCTTCGTCCTCGCGGTTTCGCCACTCGCGGGGGTCAATCGTTTTCAGGTCGCGGTAGCCGAGGTTGATTTTTCGGCAGCGCTCCTCCGGAATTCCGCTAGCCAACACGACGCTGATTCTCGGTTTCTCGATGCCCCCTTCGTACGTGCCGATTCCCTTGACGTGCGACGAATGGGCTAAGACTGCCCGCGGGACGCCCGCAAACTTGCCGATCTGCTTGAGAAAATAATCGCGCGTGTGGTAGCCGATCTCATCGAGGATTTTCCCATGCGTGTAGGACACTTCCGTGATGTGCGGGGCGTAGATGATGAGTTCCCCGGCGTCCGCAACGACCGGCTCCAGCTTGTACATGCACTTCCCGCCAACCCACAGGTCGTCGTACATTTCCGGCGCCATGGAGAGGACTCTGCGGAAGGGCTTTTTGAGGTAGATTATGTGAATCTTGGACGAAAGATCCGCGGCCGCCGAAAACGCTTCCTCCGGCGAACCAATGAACAGCCCATGAAGTCCCTTCTTGCCGCCGACGAGGCTGAAACACAGCCGCGGAATCGGAATCATCGCTGCCGCGCGGTCAATCACTCGCCGGATGGGCGTGTCCTTCGTCCCGATGACAACAGGGTTGGTGATGACGGCGCCGAGCCAGTGCGTGAAATGGAGGACGTCCGGACCGGAGATGCCGGGGAAGAAATACTTGTTCCCGCCGGAGAAGCCGACCACCTCGTGCGGGAAAGTCGGTCCGACGATGATGAGCTGGTCGTAGTCGAAGATCCTGCGGTTGATCGTGACCGCGACTTCCTCTCGCATCAGTCCATTCGAAAGTGAGGCGATTTCATCGGCAGAAATCGTCCCGATCTGAGCAAGCGTGCTTGGATCATCCCACGTGTGGTTGAAGATGCTCACCCCTGGCAAATGGGCTCTTCGCTCCGCGGCTGTCATCCCGACGAGCCTGGCGATAGCCTCTTCGCTCATCGGGTGATGCGTACCTAAAGCGATAATGAAATCGAGCTTTTGGACCGAGGCGAGAAGCTGCTCGCAAAGAAGCCGCAAAAATAGCGGGATCGGCGCCGTGCGAGTCGAGTCCGGAATCAGCACGAGAACGCGTTTCCCCGCCAAAGCGCATTTCGGCAGCGCCTCTGCACAAATCGCGCGGACTTCCGCCTCTCTGATTAACCTATTTTCACGTCCGACGCCTGCAAGCATCGCTTTTCTCCTCGTCGCCTGAAACTTTCACGCGAAATCCCAATCCAATTAAAACGCCCGCGAGGTGGGACATGGTTTCCGAGAGGCATACCTCGGTGTTGTAGAACTCCCGCCGGACGGGATAGTCCTTCCGCAAACGGTCGAAGAAGGCGCCGCGCCCAGAGGGCGGAACTTCCTGAACCTTCCGCAGCGCCGCATCATCCCTTTCAATGTCATAGACCTGCCGGACAATCTCACCAATCGTCTCGTCGTTGTTGTCCGCAGCGCTCACCCCACGAACGTCTTCACCAGCGCTGGGCTGTGGCTGCCGGCTCGCGAGTTCCCCCTGGCGGCGAACCTCAATTCTCGGACAATGGGATTTCGGCGAAAACGACTCGACATTCAGGCTCCGCTCCACGCCGAGGAATTCGCACGCCGCCTCGTACAGCATCGCCGTCGCATTGACTTTTCCGTCGTGGGAATAGCCCGCAATGTGAGAAGTGCCGAGGTCAACGCGGTCCAGAAGGTCGAGGTCAATGTTCGGCTCGTTCTCCCACACGTCGAGGACTGCTCCGCCGAGCCTTCCCGATTCGAGCGCCGTGAGCAGCGCTGGGTTGTCCACAACCGCCCCCCTCGACGTGTTTATGAGAAGGCATTCGCGCCGCAACCGGCTCAAGAAACTCTCGTCAACGAGATGATACGTCGCGTCAACCCCTTCGTGAGTCAGCGGCACGTGCAGCGCCAGAACCTCCGCGTCGAACAGTTCTTCAAGCGGGCGATACTTCGCGTCGCCGGTCTGCCTGTAGAGCGGCGGGTCGTTCAGGAGAACCTTCATCCCCATCGCGTCCGCCTTCTTCAGAACGCGGCTTCCGCAATTCCCAACGCCTATAACTCCGACCGTCCTTCCCTTCAACCGAAAATTGTTTCTTTTCCCAAGAACCAGCAGAGCCGCCACGACATATTCTGCAACCGAGTTGGCATTCGATCCCGGCGCCCTCGCAAGGGCAATCGCCTGCGAGCGAAGATATTCTTCGTCAACATGGTCCGTCCCAATGGTCGCCGTCCCCACGAAACGCACCACGCTTCCTTCGAGAAGCGAAGCGTTGACCTCGGTTATCGAGCGCACGAGTAGAATCTCCGCCTCGCGCACCGCAGCGGCGTCAATCTTCCGCCCAGGAAGGGTCGCAACCTCCCCCAGGCTTCCAAACGCCTGTCTCACATACGGAATGTTTTCATCCGCAACAATGTTCACGGAGCTCTGTCCTCCTTCCCTTCACCTCACTCTACTTCCCACTGCCCCAATCCGCAAGCGCAAAGCCCGTTCCGGCGTGGCTTCGGTTTAGGGGGATATTTCGCATGAATGCGTTCGTCGAGAAGTCCCGCCAAGGCGGGACTGAAGCCTGCTGAAAGATGGGGAGGAGTGGCTTCATCTCGTGCACCACCAGCTGAAGCATGTGGCTAATGTCGCGGACGGCGCCGGCTGGAAGCTGGCAGGGGGTATCGCTCCCCAAGGAAAGCTGCGTTTGACGCCATCGAAATGGAGCCACACCCTCGTTCTTCGCCCGGGACGACCCCTTCCCTGCCAGAGGAGACGGCAGTGACCCATGTCCGTCCCAAGTTCGACACAGTAGCGTCTATGTCGGAATTCAGGCGGTGAAGCACTCCCCCGGGCTTCTCGGGTACGAAACAGCACAGCCCACGTGTGGCCCCTTTGCCCGTCACTTGTACCGTCAGGAGAGGAGGTGACGATCGAATCCCCAATCGCCGAATCCTTCGGAGCGGTTCTCGAGAGCCTCCGAGAAACTGAAGAGCTGCGGTAGCGGTTTGGACGTTCCCGCGAGCATCATGTACCCTGCGGCCGAAGACGAGAGACTGCTTGGACGGGATAACAGGATACACAGGATCATCTGGTCAATCCTGTCATCCTGTCTGAATTCTCCCGTCGGGTTTCCTGGCGTGCGGGGTTGACTTGGGAGCCGCTTTCGGGCAAAGTGCTTCACGGACGGCGGAGCAGCTTGCCCTCAGTCAAGCGCCTGGACATCAGGACGCAACACGCGAAGGCGCTTGTGAACGATAAAGCAAGGAGAGAATTATGCCGAAGCAGCAGTTTGGCGTTATCGGAATGGCCGTCATGGGCCAGAACCTGGCTCTGAACATCGAATCGAAAGGTTTCTCGGTGGCGGTCTATAACCGCACCGGGTCAAAGACCGAGCAGTTCGTCAAAGATAGGTGCGCGGGCAAGAACCTCGTCGGGACGTACACGGTCGAGGAATTCGTGGACGCCCTGGAGCAGCCGAGACGAATCATGATTATGGTCAAGGCGGGTCCCGCCGTGGACGATTTCATCGCCCTCCTCAAGCCGCATCTCTACCCCGGCGACCTCCTGATTGATGGCGGAAACTCGTACTATAAGGACACCGAGCGAAGGCTGAAGGAACTCGAGAAGGACGGACTGCTCTACATCGGAACCGGGGTGAGCGGAGGAGAGGAAGGGGCGCTCAAGGGACCGTGCATCATGCCGGGCGGTCAGCCAGGGGCGTACAAGCTCGTCGAGCCGATATTCACGAAGATTGCTGCTCAGACGGAGGACAGCCCTTGCTGCGCCTATATTGGTCCGGGAGGCGCCGGGCATTACGTGAAGATGGTTCACAACGGGATTGAGTACGGCGACATGGAGTTGATCGCCGAGACGTACGAGATCATGCGCGGCGCCCTCAAAATGAACGCCGACGAGATCGCCGAGGTTTTCACTAAGTGGCGAGAGGGAGACCTCAGCTCGTACCTCATAGACATCACCGCCGACATCTTCAAGGTCAAAGACCCGGAGACTGGCCGCCCGCTCGTGGACATGATCCTCGACAAAGCGGGACAAAAAGGGACGGGCAAATGGACTTCCCAGGACGCCCTCGACATTGGCGTCGCGATCCCGACAATCAATGCGGCGGTCGAGGCGCGGATTCTCTCGGCGTATAAAGCGGAGCGTGTCGAAGCTGCCAAGGTTCTGCGAGGCCCGAAAGCCCAATTCCGGGGCGACCGCACTAAGTTTCTCGCCCACCTGCTAAACGCCCTGTACGCGGCAAAAATCATCTCCTACGCCCAGGGCATGGCTCTGCTCAAATCCTCTTCCCAGGAATATGGCTACGGTCTGAGGCTCTGGGAGCTCGCACAAATCTGGAAAGGCGGCTGCATCATCCGAGCAAAGCTCCTCGACCTCATCAAAAACGCCATGAAGAAGAATCCCGCCAACCTGATGGTCGCGCCGTCCTTCCGCAGGATTCTCAACCGCAGCCACCGTAGCCTGCGCGTCGTCGTCCAAACGGCGCAGAAGTTGGGTGTCCCCTGCCCTGCGATGGCAGCTTCGTTGGCCTATTACGACTCCTATCGCAAAGAGAGCCTCCCCGCAAACCTGATTCAAGCCCAACGCGACTACTTCGGCGCCCACACCTACGAGCGCACCGACAAAGAGGGCATCTTCCACACAGAGTGGTCGAGGATGGTGTAGCTCAGCACAGGCGAAAAAGCGCGATGGGGCGGCAGTCTTAGGTGGCAGGTTCCGTCTGGGATGATGTGGCTGATCAAACCGCCATCGCTTGTGAGGCGGCAAGAGCATCTTTTAACGCGGTCGGGACTTCCGTTCGTATTCCCTCGCGTAGTCGTCGAAGGTGCGGTCCTTTTCCTCTGGCGGCAGGGTCCATTCAATCTGCAATTTCTCGCACGCCTTTGGCAGGATGACGGAATCCCTCTCTGGCGGAATCTCCTGATTATCCCGCTGCAAGACGCGCTTCACGGTCGTCCCCGGCGGGATATGGAAGATGACCTGCTTCGGCGTTTTTCTGTCGGGCCAGGAGAATCTCACATCACATCCGTCCTCGAGACCGTTCACGGCAAGGTTAGCCTTCCCGAAAACGGTCGGCGCGCCGAGCAAGACGATCTTTTTCCCTGGTCGCAGCCACGCGACGGGAACCGCAGGCAGAAGGTGCAGAGCTTCGCCATCCTCTCGCAGAAGCATCTTTCTCAGAAGGATGATGTATTGAGCGGCTGCCCAGAGATGCGGAACCGTGTCGCCCCATGCGGTGCGGGTCATGTAATAGACGCCTTCGGGGAAGCCGTGCGTCGAGGTGGTGTGTGCGAGGTAATGATAGAAATGGTCAACAGCCTTCTCTCGCTCGCCGCGGACAACCTCGGAATTCGTGACGTACGTGCTCATGTACGGATGGATTACTCCCTTTTCCTCCTCGCCCCAGCGAATCGTCCCCTCGACGAAACCGGCACGAACACGATCCAGCGTCGCTGTCACACGGGCATCCAGGGGATCGAATAGGCGAGTCGGGTGAAGCATCGTCAAATTCCCCCACGACGTGCCGACCCCCTCGTACGTCGGCGGAAACCAATCGAAGCCAGCTTTTCTCAGACCGTTCTCGACGCAAGCCTTATAACTCTCAAAGAGTTGCCCGTACGCTTGTGCGTCGCTCTCTTCCCCGAGCGCTTCCGCCATACGTGCCGTGCAGTTCACTCCGCGAAGGTTCCAGAAATCGTATCCAACGATGTGCTTCGGAGTCTGCATCAGGTTCTCGCCGTCGGCGATGGACGCGAAGAGGATGCCGAAGTAGGGCGAATCGGGCCGCCCTTTCGTCTGCCGCGCGCGCTCGATCCACAACACAGCCTTCCTCGCCGCGGGATAAACCTCGCTGAGCCACGCGCGGTCGCCAGTCAGGGAGTAATGGGCGTAGAGAGCCCACAGCGCCTGCCCGTTCCCGTCGAGTTCTCCCTCCTGGCTGACGAATTGCCCATCCGCTTTCTGGTACGTGAGGAAATGAGCAAGGCTTTCCTTCCCCTCCGACGCGAAGCCTGCGACGTCGAGAGCGTGCGTCTGATAAGCCCCGTCCCGCAGATAGAACTCGTCGTAAAAGCCCTCCCCCGGCTTGATGACCGTGCCGTCTCGTCCGATGAAGGTGTAAGCCAGAGAAGCGTAATAGGTTAAAGACGGCTTTTCCTCCGGCACGCCGATGATGGCGCCCTTTCGGAGGAAATCCTGCCAGAACTGCTTTGTTCGCCGAGAGACTTCGGCGAAATGTGCGGGTGTCCCCGGTCTGACGTTCACCGCTGGCTCGCCGAACCTCCGCGCGCCGACGGGAATGTCCGGCAGAGAGTCGCCTTCGGCAAGGGGCAGATGCGGGATGACGAGGAAGAATTCCGCGACGCCGTCTCCCGGCACAGGCGCCTTCCATCGAAGAGAATCGCCGACCTTTTGCTGCGTCGTGCCTCTCGGAAGCCCCATCAGGAGCACGACCTTACCCTTTTCTTTGCAGACACAGCGCTCGAAGTCGCCGGATGGCTCAATCGCCTCCGGGGCGGAGACAGCCCTCGAAAGAGAAATTCCCGAACACGCTTCCCGGGCCTGTGCTCCTTCGGAATGGACGCGGATGCACACCTGGTTGAGATAGTTCTCGGTTCCGACCGGACGACCGTAGGACGATGCGTCCGCAGGATTCAGCGGGGATGCGAAAACGATGAATTCGTAGCTCAATCCGTCGGTCGCTTTGTGGAGAAGATGAACCATGGGCAGAGCGACATCAAACGTGGCGACATCAGCTCTCGGGCGAAACAAGCCCTCGACTTGCAGTGAATCTTTCTCCAGCGTCCGAACGATACTCGCAGGGAGCGGCGAATACAATTCCCCGACAAGAAACTGGCATTTGACTCCCTCCCCCAGGAGCAGCGTCCCATCCGGAGCTATCCTCGTCCCATCCCGATAATCCTTCAACCCAACAAGCGTCCACGGGTTCGCAAAGTATTCGTGAGCCATGGGAGACTGCCCGGATCGCGCGGCCGTGCATTCGCCTCTGAGCACGGGGAGAACGAAGATCAAGGCTAAAAAGAACAAAGTGATGTGTCTGGCCTGCATGGTTACTCTCTTCCCTTCGGATTTCACGATGTTGGTTGCCGATGCCGTCGAGTCCGATTGCGAGTTTGTATTGGCTACCCAACCAAACCGCTTCGCCTCCGGTTTTGGCGCTGTCGCGCGAGCGACTCAGGTTCATGCCCTCGGCTACTGTATCACATTCCGCGGCCCCTGGCCTCCTGTGCACCACCAATGGGTCTGGTTCTATTTTGGCTGCGTCGCTCTCGCGCTCCAAGGTTGACTGCCAGGCTAATCCGGAACGTCAGATCGAGCCAGATGGACTGCAAAGTGTGTATCTGCGTGCATCCGCGGTCAATCTGAAATCGTGTACATCCTATAGATCCCGTCTAAAAGACGAAGATTGGACAGGCGCACAGGATTGACAGGAGGAACCTTGGAGTCCTGGGGCTTGCCACAGCCTTGCAGTAGGGGAGCTTGCTCCCGCGTCCGAAGGCAGTAGCTTGGCTACCGCACTCCAAAGAGACATCGTGCCTTTGTGTCTTGGGTGCGCCAGGGAAAGCCTGGCTGGTCTTGCAATCTGAAAGGAG
>CAZFAP010000159.1:0-11407 GCA_964516325.1 uncultured Verrucomicrobiota bacterium | reverse complement strand
TCAGCAGAATCGCGGGATGGTGCGCTCGAGTGCTCGAGTACATTCCCATTAACCGGATCTTCCGTCCCCGAGCGATGTACGTGGGACAAAGGGAGCTCCAATACGTGCCCATGGACCAGAGATGACGTGAACGGCAGCATCCGAAAAATGGCTTGAAGGGGGCCCTGATTTCCGGTACGATAAACGTGGAGGGCACGGGGAGCGCGTTTGCGCTGTTCGTGCCCTTCGCAGTTAGCAGCGGCGTTGACGAACAGAAAAGAGGTGCGCCATGAAAATCAAATATCTGGGGCATGCGGCTTTTGTTCTGACGTCGAAGGGAGGAACCCGGATCGTCCTGGACCCCTATCAAGCCGGGGCGTACGACGGGGCGGTAGGCTACCCTCCCATCAATGAAACGGCGGAGCTGGTTCTCGTGAGCCACGACCACCCCGACCACGGCTACGCGAAGGGAGTCAAGGGGAATCCCAAAGTGATCTCCGCGCCCACCAGCCGAACGGCAGCGGACGCAAGGATCACTGGAGTCGGCACATTCCATGATGAAACACACGGTTCGCAGAGGGGCAAGAACATTGTCTTCAGCGTCGAGGCAGATGGGGTGAGAGTGACCCATCTGGGTGACCTGGGGCACACTCTCTCCGACGCGGAGGCGGGAGCAATTGGCGACCCGGATGTCCTGCTCGTCCCGGTAGGGGGATTCTTCACGATTGACGGTGCGACCGCTTGGAGGATTGCCGCGAGACTCAACCCCAAAGTCGTCATCCCCATGCATTACAAGACCGAGTGCTGCGGCTTCCCCATCGCCCCGCTCGACGGCTTCTTGAGAGGGAAGACAAACGTCAAGAGGCTCGGGCAGGAGGTGGAAGTCTCAAAAGAAAGCCTGCCAAAGGAGAGAGAAATCTGGGTCTTGCAGCATCCGACGGCGTAAGTGGTGAACCCACTGCGGCAATGGCATAGCGTCGCGGCGGCGCCGGTCTGCGTCGCGCGGAGGGGAAGGACCGTCGAGAACACGGGGAAATGTCAGCCCTGTCGCCATGCAATTGATGTCTTCTCACCATCGGCGCCTCTTCTGAGCTCCCCCATCCACCCCGAAGGAGCATGAGCCTGGATTGTGTGCTCCGTGTAGTGCACAGTTCAGCGCCGTCCTCCGCCAATTCCCTGTTGAACTTCTCCCAGTCGGAATGTATTCTCAGAACGACCTTTGCTTCGGGAGTGTAAATGCTGCCAGAAGAGTGGGGTTTGTCAGCAACAAGGACTCAGCAACATGAACAGAGAGAGCCAGTTGAATGGAGAAGGTGTAGGGACCATCCTGCCCCAAGAAGAGGCGGAGACTTTGAGCCAAGCTGTCGAGAGTGGACGAAAATATGAGCTGATCATCATCGGAGGTGGGCCCGCGGGACTGACCGCAGGAGTCTATGCGGCCCGAAAGATGCTCAACACGCTTCTCATCTCCACGGACATCGGGGGGCAACTTCTACTAACCTCGGAGGTGGAGAACTACCTTGGGTTTTACTACATCGAGGGGATGGAGCTTGTCCAGAAATTCGAGGAGCAGATTCACCGCCACCCCATTGATATGGACCTGGGGCAGACTGTGGCGAGGGTCGAGCATGACCCGCCGGGATTCCGGGTGCTGACCGAGAGTGGGAAGGTCTTCAAAACGCTCACGGTTGTCGTCGCCACGGGCAAACGGTCGCGGGAACTGACCGTGCCGGGGGAACGAGAGCTTGTGGGGAGAGGCGTCAGCTACTGCGCGACATGCGATGCTCCCCTCTTCTCGGGAAAGGATGTTGCGGTCATCGGCGGGGGGAATTCAGCCCTCACGGCCGTTAATGACCTGCTGAATATTGGCGCAACCAAGATACACGTCGTCAATATCCGCGACACCCTCCAGGCGGACCCGATTCTGATAGAGAAGACGAGGAACCCGGAAAAGGTGAATTTGTTTTCGTCGCACGAGGTGGTGGAAATCAGGGGCGTGGGAGGACGAGTGGCAAACATAGCGATTCAGGATCGTCGAACCGGCAAGACCCAAACCCTGGAGGTGGAGGGAGTGTTCATCGAAATCGGTCTGATCCCGAATTCGGAATGCGTTCGAGGCTTGGTGAAGATGAACCAGTGGGGCGAAATCGTCACGGACTGCTACGCCAGAACAAGCGTCCCCGGGGTCTTCGCGGCGGGGGACGTTACAACCGTGCCAGAAAAGCAAATCATTGTTGCCGCGGGAGACGGCTGCAAAGCGGCTCTTGCGGCGTACGCGTATCTTCTCCACCGCTGAGGCGTCTCAGAGGAAAGAGAATGGCGGTGTTCACGTCCGGGCTGCCGCGAGAAGGCAACCGCTGTGGAGGCGGCAGGCCGCAATGAAGCGAAAGGGAGGCGACAAACGGCCAGAGTTCAGTTGGCGGCGGAGCGTAAATGCTGGAGGTTCTGAGCGATGAAATGGTCATTCGAGGTAGCCAGGCTTTTTGGAATTCCGTTGCGGGTGCACATCACGTTTCTCCTCTTGCTTCTGTTCGTGGCAATGGGAGCGGAGCGCGCGGGAGAAGCGGGGACAGCCCTCTACGGAGTCGTTACGATTCTGTTCGTGTTCGCCTGCGTGGTGCTTCATGAGCTCGCGCACAGCCTGATGGCAAGGCACTACGGAGTCAACGTCCGGGCGATTGTCCTTCTGCCGATAGGGGGCGTCTCGCAGATGGAGGAGATGCCGGAAGACCCGAAAGAGGAGATCAAGGTATCCCTGGCGGGACCGCTGACGAGTCTGACTCTGGCGTTGGCGTTCTACCTCTTCGCGTCGGCCGCGGGGCAGCACTTTTCGGGAAAGGGCTTTTCCATTTTCGGTCCCCAACTTCTCGCCAAATTGTTCTGGATCAATCTTGCCCTGGGGATTTTCAACATTCTGCCGGCTTTTCCAATGGACGGCGGGCGGGTTCTGCGGGGCATTCTCGCGACGCGAATGAGCTACACAAAGGCGACGCGGCTCGCGGTCGAGATCGGGCAGGGATTGGCGGTCATCATGTTTTTCTACGGGATTTGGTACAGTTGGTGGCTCGCTCTCATCGCCATTTTCATCTACCTCGGCGCCGAAGGCGAAGAGCATGCGACTATGATTCGCGCGGCGCTGCGGGACATTCCGGTGACTCGGGCAATGCTCACACGGATCGAGACGGTCAGCCCGTCGGACTCGCTGCGGAGCGTTGTCGAGAAGGCTTGTCACGGTCTCCAGGCGGATTTCCCCGTCATGGAGGGTGACCATCTCGTCGGCATCCTCCCCAAGGAGGTCATTTTCCCTGCCATACACGAGAAACCTGCGGACACCCCGGTCTCGGAGATTATGAAGAAAGAATTCCCGTTCGCGGCCAGTGATGAAACGCTCGACCACATTTTCCAGAAGATGCAGGGGCAAGGCATCTCTCTCATCCCCATCGTCGAGGAAGGAAGGCTGATGGGGATGATTAACCTCGAACAGATTGGAAAATACCACATGATGTGTGAATTGGGGGGAAGGTGATTTCCCGACCGTAATGACAAGTTGGATTGTCACGCAGGAGAGCGGGTGCTACTTTTACGTCCGGGCTACTCCCGAAATCATCGTATCGTGCGAGGGGTCGTGCGAGCCACCCCGCACGCCGTTCGCTAATCCAGAACGTCTCAGGTTCTGATTTGATGACGTGCGGCATTCACTGACGCAGAAAGGAAGGAAGAATGGCGAAAAAGATTTTGTATGTGGTTCTCGATGGACTCGGAGATAGACCGATTCCGGACCTCGGAAACAAGACACCGTTGGAGGCCGCCCAGACGCCGGGGCTTGACTCCCTGGCGGCGAAGGGAATCTGCGGTCTGGTGTACCCCGTTGCAAAGGGCATTTCTCCGGAATCGGATATCGCGGTGATAAGCATTCTTGGCTATGACCCGCACAAATATTACACCGGACGCGGGCCGTTAGAGGCTCATGCGGTTGGGGTCAAGGTCCGAGACGGAGACATCGCCTTCCGGGCGAACTTCTCGACTGTCAACGAGAAGATGGAAATCGTGGACCGGCGAGCTGGCCGGAATCTGACAACGGAGGAAGCCACGAAGCTCAGTCAGGAGATCAATCGGAAAGTCAAGCTGAGCTCCCACACCGCGACGTTTCTATTCAAGAACACCGTCGAGCACAGAGCCGTGCTCGTGATCCGAAGCAAGGACAGAAAGCTCTCCGGGCAAGTCGGCAACACCGATCCTGCTTATGGGAGAGAGGGGCTTCTCGGGGTCGCATTGAGAACCTACTCGAAGAATGTGCAGAAGTGTGTGCCGCTCGAGGACGCCGCGGACCCGGAAGGGGCGAAGATTGCCGCCGACCTCACAAACGAGTTCACGGAAAAAAGCCACAAGGTTTTGAATACATCGGCGGTTAACAAGAACAGGGTCAAGCGAGGGAGCCTCCCCGCGAACATCATCCTCAACCGCGATGCGGGCGATGGGCTGCCGAAATTCCCCTCCATGATGGAGCGATACGGGCTGAAGTTCGGATGCATCGTCGAGATGCCGGTCGAGATGGGAATCGCCCTTTTGACGGGAATGCATCCGATAGAGATTCCGGTTTCGGCGGAGGGACTCGAAGCCAGATATGGCACGGTCGTCAAGGCTGTCCTGAGCGAGCTCCCCGACTTCGACGGAATCTATGTCCACATCAAAGGACCGGACGTTCCGGGGCACGATGGCGACTACAAGCTGAAGAAAGAAATCATCGAGAAGATTGACCGATTCTTCATTTCGCCGGTGATCCAGGGGATTGATTGGCGGCAGACGGTAATCATCGTGACGGCGGACCACTCGACCCCGTGCCTGATGAAAGTCCATTCGGATGACCCTGTCCCGATTCTCGTCAGCGGCGGAGGCATCCAGCCCCGCCAAGGCGGGGTGAAGGAATTCTCCGAAAAGGCCTGCGCCAAAGGGGAGCTCGGCGAGATGACCGGGCAGGACATCATGCCGACGGTCGTCAACCGCCTCCGAAGCCAGTAGCCCCGAACGGGGGATTCCGACAGGATAACGGGATGAACAGGATAGTCCTGTCGGGCGCCCCGTCGGCTTCCCACTCCGGCCGTTTCGACTGCGAGCGACGTGATTTACCCCCCGGCGAAGGTGAGGACCTCCGCTGGGAAATAGGTGTCAATCAGGTCGTCAAAGACGTGGTTCTTCCGATCTGCAAAGCAGAAGTGGAGGTCCACCGGGTCGCCACAGCGAGTAACCTTCAGAAGAAGCCTGTTCCAGCCGCGGTTCACCTGAATGTCCGACCGGTAATTCGGCGGAAGGATGGGGCGGCGCTTGTCCCTGGCTAAGACCAGTCTGTCGTTGAGCCACACCTTGACGCCATCATTGCAGCTAACGAAGAGGCGGAGGTCTCTCTTCCGCGAGGAATAGAACCAGCCGAAGGCGTAAACTGCTCCTTCCTTTTTCGGGGCAAAGAAAGGATTGAAGTCCATCAGGAACTCAGGGAACGAAGCCTTTTTGAAGACGACCTTTCCCCTGGGCTTCCTTTCGGCGAGGGCTTTCTCCGGAAGATAGACCCTGTCGAAGGCCCGATTTCCCTTTTTGCCGTAGGGGCCCGCGACGAGCCAGCGGCGCTGCCCGAGGAGAGAAAGTGAGACGGTAACCGGTTGTTGGCCCTTAACGCCAACGTGCGCCTGAACCGGATTGACAGGCAGAAGCCGGGCGTTCTTCTCGTCAACGCGAATGGTAACTTTCTGAGAAGCCGGTTTCCCTTTTTTCTTTATGGAGAAGTCGAAGCCATCCGGAGGTTCTATCTGCCAGCCCCAGGGGACGGTGAACTCAACGTGCCCTTCGATGGCCTTTTCGGTCGCGTTATGAATGGTGATGTCCATCTCCGCCGGGCTGTCGTAGCCGACGGTCGGGGAACCGTTGTACCGAACCTTCAAGACGGCGGCGCCGAGGTTATACTGCTCGGTAAGCTTGTCATCCTCGGAAATGACGATCGGAGAAAGGTCTTCGCCGAAATCACTGGGGACGCTGGGTCGGCGCTTGACCTTGCTCGAGGCAATGCTGACGCCGGTGCCTCGCCTCTCGCTAACGATTTTCGCGAGCTGGAGGGTCTGCTCGGCGAGGATTTCGATGTCCGCCGGCGGCTCAAAGCCGACGATGCCATGTCCCGGGGTGATTCTTCCCTTGATGGGGGCCTGCCACTTGACAGGGATACCGTCTCTGCCGCCGATGATTCCCAGGAGGGCGCCCGCCGTGCCTGCGTTGCAGTCCGCCTCGAGGCCGCAATTAGCCGCCATCAAAATACCCCTCTCAAAGTCGCCCCCCCCGTAGAGCAGGCTGAGAGCGACGACCCCGATGTTCTGGGCCACATCGGCGCCATTAGGAGAGCCATGCTTCTCCATGAGCCTGCGGCGACCCTCCTCACCGGAAGCCCTGTTGCGGTGCAATTCCATAACGTCCCGCACCGCCTGGCTGACACGACAATCGGGAGGGATGACAGAAAGGCCGATCTTGAGGAGTCTCCCTGGGTCGGATAGGACGAAAGCGGCGCTCTCCATGGCGGCAAGGAACAGCTCGCCATAGACCCCTTCGTCGGTGTGGTCAATGATTGCGTCCTGGTATGCGTAAGAGACCGCAGTCTTCGGTGAACCGGGGGCAATCAGCGCCCAGATTTCCGACCGGATCGGCGAACGAAGGGAATTCTTGAACCAGTTGTTGAACCAGCCGCTGAGGGGCGGCGCAAGACCCTTTTTGAAATTGGACCTCGCAAAACGATACTCGTCGAACCAGTAAATCACGTGCTCGAGATACTTCGCTGCGAGGTCGCGGGACGTCAGGTCAATGCCGCGCTCGCGGAGGGCGTGAAGCCATACGAGCTGAAGGTCCAAACCGTCGTTCTCAGCGGCTCGGAAGGGCATCGGACGGTAGAATGTGAGGTGGTGCGGCCCCCTTTTTCCCTGGAGAGGCCGTCCAAGCGTTCCTCCGATGCACTTGCCAAGCCAACACGCGTACGCCTTGTCGTAGTAGTCCTTTTCCGTGATGTTCATTTCGGCCATTGTTCTCCCCTTGATTTTGGTTAGATGTGACAACTCCTTTCTCTGCGGCGCCGCTATTCCCGACAGAGAGACATCGGGCTCGACGCTGCCGATGCCGCATCCACATCAGAGCCCCGTTCCCGAAATGGCGTATGATATTGCGAGTTTCGCCTGTCAATGTCAAGTGTCTGCTTGTCGTAATGCCTCAGTCTCGGGTGGGGAATAAGATTTTTTTTGCGATTTCTTGTAACGCCTCAGTTATGGGTGGCGAAGGTCATCCGCAGTCCCGGAGTCCTTCGGATCGGAAGGGAACCGCGGGGCACGCGGATGCACGCAGATACACGCAGAAATACACTTTTCAGTCCATCTGCGTCCATCTGCGCTCATCTGCGGTTCCTGATCATCCCCCGTCATCTGCGGGGTTATCCTGTCCAACCTCTTTTTCTCTGCGTTCTCTGCGCTCTCAGCGGTTGGCCTCCTGGAAATCGAGCGCTCGCCGGGGCAAGGAGTTTACGGACTCATTGGGCTGGCGTGCCCGATTCAGGGGCCTTCCACCAGACCGCCATCCAGAGTAGGGGAGCGTTGGACCGGTTGGACATGGTGTGCATCTGGTTGGGGGGGATGAAGATGACGTCGCCGACCGTAACCTCTTTCTGCCGCAGGCCGACAGTCACGACGCCATCCCCCTTGAAGACGAGGTAGATTTCTTCGGTCGGGTGATAGTGCAGCTCCATCTCCTCGCCGCGATTGAGGTATCCCCAGGCGCTCTGGAACGGGGGCTGGCCGCCCGGCGGCATCGGGTCCATGGCATAGACCGTATCGTGGTGGGATTTGAAAGCGTTTGGCAGCTCGAAGCGCGAAAGCGCGATTTCAGGCCAGGATGCCGCTTTTTCGTAAGCGATGGTGAGCGACCATTTTATCTCGGCAAATGCTGGATTTGCCGCCTCCTTCGGATCGAGATTGAAGAGGTCAACGACGAACGGGCCGTCATATCCAACCTCCAGAAGGGCGGTCATGACCGCCGGAAGGTCAATTTCGCCCGTCCCAGGGACGAGGTGCTTGTGGACTCCGGCAGCCATATCGTCAATGTGCGTGTGGACGATGAGTTTCGCGGCGTCGCGGATGGATTTCACGAGGTCTCCATCCGTCAAAAAGGCGTGTCCGATGTCGAGGTTGATCCGCAGCGACGGCAGCCCGATTTTCCAGATAAGCTGCGTCATCTCCCGCGTTGATTCGACCGCCAGATTCGGCTCGGGCTCTAATGCGAGGATGACGCCAGCTTCCTTTGCCGCGCGCGCAAGCTCCACCAACCGTTTCTCGGCGACGATTCGCTGTGCCTGCCGATTTTCCCGGTCAATCGGCCCGCTGCTGATGACGAAGAACTTCGTGTCCATCGCCGGAGCGAGCGGGATGAGACGCTTCAACTCCTCGAAGAACCGGTCGTCGGTCACGAAATTCCCGTGGTGGCTGACGCTATAGACTTCCAACCCCGCATCGGAAATCATCCGGGCATACTTTCGGGCAGCCGCCTCATCGAATTCCGCGCCCCTGACCGGCGGCGAATCGAGACAAAATTCGACCCCTTCGTAGCCGCGGCTCTTCAAGTCGCGCAGCGCCTCCGCAAACTCCATCCGCGAATACGCCTGCGTCCGATATCCGATTTTCATCGTCGGTTTCTCTTGTATCGTTTCGCTCGCGCTTTCTCTGCCCGCAACAAATGCGAGAACCATAACCGCTGTCAACAAACGCCAGACCATTTTTCCTCCTATGTTTCGTACAGCCGGCTTGTTACATAGCGCGTGTCGCCTCACGCAAACCGCAGAGTAACACAGATAAGCACAGATTAATGAGATGGGAAACGCGTGCCGCTCCATCCGCATTCATCTGCGTCAATCTGCGGCTCATTCCGACCAGCCCGGCATGTTCACATCAGCCCGCCACTCTTTCCAGAACCTCGCCTTCATATCACCGAGCCACGGCTGCTTGATTCTCTCGTCGAGGTCAACGACCTGCGAGACAATCGGTTTCTCCTTGCTCGCCTGACCAAGGACTTTCCCCAGAGGATTGATTATGTACGTCGGCATGTCGTAACCGGACGTTACGAGATATATCTGATTCTCGATGGCCCTCGCCTTTGCGAGCGTCTCGTTCCCGCCCCAGATTGGCAGCAGAATGAGCTCCGCCCCCTCGGCCGCTAGAGCTCTCGCCGGATCAACATACTGCACGTCCCAGCATATCATCATCCCGACCGTCCCGAAATCGGTCTCGAAAACCGGATAGCCGTCCCCCGGCGTCAAGCCTCCTTCCACTTCCTCTCGCGGCAGATAGACCTTTCGATACTTCCCGACAAGCTCGCCCGTTCGATCAATCAAGACCGCGGTGTTATAGACGCACTTCCCGTCTCGCTCGAGCAAGCCTGCGACCACGTAGAACTTGAGCCGCTTCGCCACATCACCAATCGCCTTCGTCGTCGGACCCGGGATAGGTTCTGCCGCCTCCACATAGTTCAATCGCGTCCCGATCAGGTTGATGGCTTCCGGCAAGCAAGCTATATCCGGACGGTCTCTCGCCGCAAGCTCCAGCATCCGGCAGAATTGGCGGACGCTCTCGTCAGAACTCCGGCTTCCCTGCGGGCGGAGGAAAACCGTCGTCAGCGTAACCCGCCTTCCTTTCGGCGCGGGAACCTCCTCCAACCTTATGTCATCCCACCAGACCGTCCCCTCCGCCGACCACCCCAGATTAAGCTCCGCTCTCACGGATTTTGCCTTCGCGGGCGCCTGAAAAGTCCCTTCCGTCCGCTTCCATTCGCCCTGGGCGATGACTCTTGTCAGATAATCCGGCTGCTCGACCCTTTCACCTTTTTCATCGAGCCAGTCGAGCCTGACGATGACCCGCTGCCTTTCGTGTTGAACGTCCTTCGTCCGGTAATGAGCCGTCAGCCGATACCACTTTTGCCCCTCGATCCCGCTGACTGCCTTCTCCCACCGCCCGTAAGCCGCCGGATTCCCGCCGCCGGAAATCGCCAGCGAACTCTTGCCCTTGAGGAAAACCTCCTGGTCCACCCAGAACTTCGGCGCGATTTCCTCCCGCTGCGACCGGGTCTGCCAGCCCCCTTTGTCGGGATGCCAGTCCGCCGCCTCCAGCAGCGTGTTTACAGCAACCTCCGTCGCCGCAGAGCGATCTGCATCCTGGCATAATGCCGTCCCAAAGCAAGCCATCAGCACCGCGAAAGCAATGAGCGTTCTCACTTGACCCATTTGGTGTTCTCCAAATACGCGATATCTCTCGAAAGTCGCCTCGAAATCCGACGCTTCTGTTTCCAAAACTTTCGCAAGATGATAGCCCTCCATTCCCCGGCAATCAAGCGCAGACCAGGCAGGAGCGCGGCTGAGTTTCGGTGGCGCGGCTGATGGGACTTGGCGTTCCCATCATGTGGACTCGGGAGGCGGAAGCAGATTGCGCCGCTGGGACCGCACCGCGAGATCGGCAAGGTGGTTCGTCTCCCTTTTCGCGTGGAGCGGGGTTGAGCTTAGCCCACTAACTCCGCATCGAGCTTACGGGAGCAGCTCGATCTTGTAGAAGCGCTGGCGGATTTCAGTGACGGCGTCATCGGTCCATTGGGTGAACTCTCCTACGGACTCAATAATTGTCGGAAGGACTGACCATGCCGCAAGGTCGGGACTGTGCAAGATTTGACAGCGCTTGCCCGGTACGCTGCTCCAAACAACCGTCAGACCCGCCGGTCCATAACCGACTTGATGCACGGGGAAGCTCGGCCGGAACTTCTGGATGCGGTGGTTATCGGTATCCGCGGCATAGACGTTGCCGGAGGTGTCAACCGCAACGGTGCCAGAGCGATCGAATTGCGCCCATGGTGACGGCCACATCTTGACAAACACGTAGGATTCGCTCCCCCGAGCAACGAAAGCGCGGGACCAGGCAGCGCACACACCGAGCAGGATAGCTAACGCCGACGACACCTTTGTCTTCATGACCCCCTGCTTCTGCTGCCAGCTCAATCACATGAAAACCAATGACACCTCCATCTTCCCGCCGGGGGTGTTGGCCGCCTCACGTCTTATTGCACGGCACGAAGTGCAAATGTCAAATTCCATTTGAGGCAGGGGCGCGGCTGGACTGCGGTGGCGGTGATTGGCCTACGCTGTTCGTGGGCCCTGGGCGGTTCCTAAGGAGGAGCATCATTTTGGGCCCCGGGACCATGTGAGCTTCCCGTAACCGCGCTGGACTTGGGACGTTTTGGGTGGGGGTGCGTCAGCGATTCCGCATCTTGGTTTTTGGGGTGGTGGGGACCGAGGCGGTTTTTGGGATATTGGGGAATGAGGGGGGTGTGGGAGCAAATTCGGATTCGCAAAAAGTTGTTGACGGCGCCGGTTGGA
>CAZFAP010000158.1:0-11412 GCA_964516325.1 uncultured Verrucomicrobiota bacterium | reverse complement strand
ACTCTCTGCGCATTGAGAAGTTATAATGAAAATGGAGGCGGCGGGAATCGAACCCACGCGGAGAGGTTTTTGCAGCTTCCTCTAAATGCCTTTGATGTGACTCAAGGCTTTGCGAGAAAATTGGTTAGCGAGTCTCAGAGTTCATCGGAATTTGCTACAATTTATCAGAGTTTTCTCCTCAAATGCTCCCGTTTTACTCCCGCGAAATGAGACACACCGCGGCTTCTCTGCCGCCTATACAAGGTAGCTGAGGACTGTCCAACAGGCCGTATTGGCGGGATCCGGAATGGTGCAGGGAGAGGCCGTGCGCGGCACGCCAGAAAGCGCGGCGCATGGACGCTAAGGAGCACAATAGTCTCAACGGCCAAGAAAAAAAGCTTGACAGATTTCTGGGAAGCGCGGCATAGAATGTAATTAACAGCTAAACAACTGCGTCCCTCACGACAACGGGAGCGTGCCAAATGGGGGTTTTGGCAAACGGGAAAGTTGATGGGCCCCGGCGGCGCGGGCGTTTCTCTCCTCCTGTCCCTGATGTTCGGGAAAGGGGTACAATTCTCTCATCGTACTCTTCCACCTCTGGCGCAGAATCGCTCTCGCTAATCGCCTGCAGCCTCACAGCATCTGCTTGTCAATCTCCGTTCCAAGCGTCAAGGGGGTTGCTGACGCCGCTGCCTCCAGAAGCCAAGTTGAGTGACACCGAGTGCCAGAACAGGGGTCCGCGGTTATGCGCTGTTCAGAAGCTCCGTTGGCCACTCTATGATCCACACAATGCTCGGTGGGTCAGACTTCGAAGTGAAAGCCGGGGGGAGAGAAAATGCCTGATGTGATTCCAGGTGATCCGGTTCTCTCTGTTGACACGGCGTACGACCCGGTGCTCGAGGAAGTCAGAGATAACCGCTATGACCTATATGACCGACTCGAGAACGCAGGCCGTCGCATTACGCGGCTGACGTTCCATGCAACAATCGGAAAGACGCTGAAAGAGCGCATGTTTGAGCAACTCAGAACGACCTCCTATCGCTCCATTCTAATCTCAACCCACGGCAGTAAGGATGAGCTGACTTTTAAGGACAAACTTGACGACAGGCCGAAGGTGCTCTTGTCTGCAAGGACTCGTCTCGAAGACCTCAGTGCTTTCGCCGGGGGGCGATCAATATATCTATTCGCCTGTAAGGCGTGCAGCACGGTCCTCCATGGTAGACTCCTTCATGAGGCTGGCGCCAACCTCGTCATCGGCTTCACGAAGACCGTGGAATGGGAGACGTCACCCGTAAAGGAACGCTGGATGGCAATCGATTGTGAAATCATAGAGTGTCTCCTGGATGGTAGCGGTCTCGAGCCATTTGAGGAAATCAGGCTGAATTACATGAAGAAAGCTACCTTGGAGGAGGAAGATCCGAGAAGTCCTCCCGAGGTGCGAGAAGATTACGGAAACATGCGTGGCGTTCTCGAAAGCATGGTCATTAGGAAAGGTCCACCAACGACGGAGGCGTGAACATGAACAGGAACCGGTTAAACATCAAAAGCATAATGTTTCTGACGCTTGGGCTTATGGTTACAGGCTTGCTGCTTTCTGGGTGTTCGAGCACATTGAAGAGTAAACACATCACCAAGCAGAGTGCACAGAGGAACACTGCAGAGGGCATAACATATTATCTTGGCAGGGATGTAGTAGAGATTGAGCTCACGGAGGCCACCAAACACTACAAAATAGTGGATGAGAACCTCAACTTCAAGGGGGGGGAGAAGCGTATTTCCAAGACAGTCGATGTTAAGCTTGCGACGGTTCCCGATGTGGACGAACTGTTTGTGCTTGAGCTTGATGACGGGGCATGGTCGGACGATACGCTGAACATTACCCTCAGTGCTAATGGCCTGCTAAAAGGTGTCAATTCGACCAGCAAAGGGAAAGCGGGGGCCTTCGTGAAGAACCTTACTAAGTTCGTGTTTGCAGTGTTGCCCGTAGCCGCCGCACTGCCTGCAAGAGAGGCCTGGGTGAAGAGGTCTATCAAGGTCACTTATGAGTCAACTTATGAAGGGACAAAGCTGTTAAAAAGGCTGCAGGAGACAGGTGATAGGGAGGCCCTCAAACCAGTTTTCGACGAGACGAACACAGGAAAAGACCTATGGAGGAGTCGTCAAGAAGCAGGGGATAGGGACGCTCTTTTGCCAGATTTCGAGGCCTCGGAGGAATGGCAAGCCGTATGGATGGCGGGCGATAAAGGAGCCCTCAAGCGGGCTTTTCACAAAACCAGTGAGGGAAGAAAGTCGTGGGAAGCTCTTAAATCAGCCGGTGACAGGGAGACCCTGCAGCCTGTCTTTGACGAGACTCCTCAAGGACGAAACCTGCTGAGAAAGATCAGGGAAGCGAAGGGTAAAGATGGTGAAGGGAAGCAGAAGGAATACGATGAAGCTTTCCAAAGTTATCTCCGCGAGAAAAAGGATGCATTCAGAAGTCAGCTCAAGCCGGATTTTCAGGCCGGCGAAGGAAAAAAGCTCTGGGAGGAGATTCAATCGGCCAAAACTGACGCGGAGCAGGCAGAGAAGGAGAAGATTTACGAACAAAAACTGGAGGAGTTCGTAAACAAGAAGCTGGAGGAGAAGAGGAACGACTACGACACAGCCTCAGGAGACTTTCTTAAGGATCCGTACGAAAAGATGTTCGACGATTTCGTTCCCAAGAAACAGGAGGAATTGTTTCAGCAGACGGATGAGGGGGAACGGTTGTGGAAAGCAAAAGAAGAGGCCGAAAAAAAGATAGGGGCTGAAGAAGCCTACGGAAAGGCCCTAGTCAAATTCAAGCGGGATGCAGAAGAGAAACTAGAAGACAGGGAAAAGAGTTACGATGAGGCGCTAGAAGATTTTTGCTCGGAGAGGAAAAAAGCTTTCCCAAGTGTAATCAAGCCGGATTTCGACAAGACGTCTGAGGGACAACGACTATCGCAGGCTATGGCAAATGGGACTCCTGACGAAGAGAAGAAAAAGGCCAAGCGGGCCTATGAAGAGGCGTTGACCAGATTTTCCGAGCGACAGCGGAAAGAAAGAAAGGACGCCTACGACCGAGGTTTGAGCGCCTTCGACGCGCTAGATCCCGACATTCTGCTTTTTATACTTCAATCCACAGAAGGTAAGAGTCTCTGGAACGCAAAGATGAGGATTGAGGAGAGCCTCAAGGCGCGGCTGGAAGATAGGAATAAGCTCCTGGAGCAGGTCGCCACTGCGGATCCTAACAGTGTCAAGGGTGTTAAGACCCAGCTTCAAGTGCTCAACGAGGGCATTACCAGGCTCGAAGAACAACGGGGGAGCATCGTCACGGCTTTTGACTCAGCAAAAGCGAAATTCCTCAAGGCCCAAGGAGTGGAAGAGAAGATCGTCACCGAAAGTGCGAAGGAGATCGTACAGCTCACAGACCTGCCTCCTACCGAGAAATTCAACGATTTCATTATTGGTGCGCTGAAGCCTCAGGACATAGGAAGAAGCTGGCCGTGTCCTGAGTACGTTAAGATGCAAGAGATCTGCAAGAAGTACGAGGTCCTGGTAACCTCGACACCTGCGACTTGGACCCGGGACAGTTTTCATCTGCCAGGAGGCGAGGGAAACTATCTTTACTACCGGCCCACAACCTGGATCACACTGAGTACATTTCGCGTCGAGCAAGATGCCGAGAACAAAACACAAGCCCTAAAGCGAATCGAGGATAATGCTGTGGGAGTGCTGCACCCAAAAGCGCCACTGATGGCTACGAGGTTCAGAACCACCAATTGGGGTGATCGGAAAATCACGCTGGGGTTCAATGACCAGGGGCGTCTCACGACTTACGAAAGGTCTGACGCAGCTACTGCCGACATTGTTGCCTCCGAACTGGCAGCTGCTGCCCAGTCCCTGACAGAAACCTACGCTACTGCCCTGGAAAGCATCAAGAAGGCCAAGGAAGCGCAACGCGCCATAGAACTGGATAGTCTCAAGACCCAGAAAGAGGAGCTTGAGGCTCGGGCGGCAATCCTGGAGAAGCAGATCCAGATCGAGGGAATGACGGTCAGCAAAGAACTGCTCATTGAAAAGGCGGAATTGGAGGCCAGAAAAGGGGTAGTGGAGAATCGGTTGAAGATTCTGGAGGCCCTGGAATCCATCGAGAAAATCAACGCTGGTGAGGAGGAGTAGTCCCTGAGGGGCTAAGCCCGCGACGCTGGGTCAGGCATAGAGTTGAGGGCCGTCGAGGGGAGAAATCAATAGCGGCGTCCTAAGAAGATGGACTGCTGACAAAAACACCGGCGCTTTCGGGCGCCCTTGAGGTTGTCCACTACCAGCATACGCTGACTTTGAGACAAGCCCACGGCGCCGGTTCGATATCGAGGATGCGCTGAGACCCCCGCCAAGCGGTCCCAGCATCTCCGTTCATGAGCCTATGACGCCGTTCGGGTGCGACCGGGGTGAACCCCTGGAGACGACCAAAACGGGATCAGGAAGGCTGAGATTCTGGGTGGAGTGCGTCTAATTTCGAGCCATTGCTCGGTTATTAGCCCACACTTAAGCCATTGCACATTAAGGCGTTATAGTAGATTGTGGAGGCGGCGGGAATCGAACCCGCGTCCTCAAGGTGGTCCACTAAAGCATCTACATACGTAGCCGGATGTTTGAGTTTCGCCTTCGAGGTCTCCAACCGGCGGGATACCGCGAAAGCCATCTTCGTAGAGGTTCGGTCTCAGCCCCCGAAGCGAGAGCCGAAACCTATCCCGCTAACCGGCGCCATTCCGGGTCCCGCAGGAGAAAACCCGGATGACGTGGCTGCGCTTAAGCAGCCAGAGCAAACGCTTCGTTTGCGTTTGTGTTTAGTGCCAGGTTTTTTAGGAGGCCGCCTGGCAACCTCCGTATGCAGCTTTAGTTTCGCTACCTGAGTCGAGCCCTTTTCGCCCCCATTTTTCCCGACACGACAGAGTTAGTTAAAAACCCGTGTGCTTTTCTCTCGTAATATAATATCACATTCCCGCCCCGAGTCAACCCATAATCCGCGTTGGGGCTGTATCCTTGCCCCATTCCCACAAGGACGCCGCAACTATCACACCACCAGTCCTCGACAGCGGAGGTCATTGGCTCGCTCAGATCAAGAGTCTGTTAAAAGTCCAGAACTACGTCCACGCCGTCCTCGAATTGGACGTGGATGGCGTCGTGGTCAAGAGGTTCATGGCGGTGTATGAGCTCTGCCCCCAGGACCCCATCTAAGGCCCCATTCTCAATCGCCCTGTTGATGATCTCGGCGCCGGTCTGGGCGATTGCCGTGCGTACGAAATCGTGGGCATCCCTTGCTGCTGATAGGCCGGGAGCGAACCCCATAGATGCAAGGAAGAAGTTCCGAGCCAGGCGCGAGTACGGTCCTAAGTCGCTCAATATCTCGAGCTGATTCCGGAAGGCAGCATCTCGGGAAAGGACCTCGATGATTGAATCAATTTGAGCCGCGTGGCCGGCCAGAGGATCTCGCCCCTGCATCCCCGCCGGGCCCACATGGTTCATAGGATCGTTCCGGACATAGGCATACAAATTCGGGTTTCCCGCCACGAACCGAATTGAGCCCTTCGCTATTCGCCGACCGGTCTGAAGGTCATGGCCTGCGGCCGCGAGGTGTATCACTCGAACGTCCTGGTCGTAAATATCTTCCCCGAACTCGGACGACCCGGAGTCAGGCTCCGTCTCCAGCGGCACCGGCGTGCCCGGAGGCGATGGAATCGAGGGACCGTTCACGATGACAGGCAATGTCGTGAAAGTATAGTCGTCGCTGTACCCCACGTTTTCTTCGCCGTCTTTGGAGCTGACCCGATAGTGATACGTCGTCTCGGGGGTCAGACCTGTCAGTTCGACAGAGTGAAACGTCACAAGGGCCAAATCCACGGCCGTCTGTCCATAGTCGGTGCTTGTGCCGTAGTCCACTACGGAGTCCGAGGGTTCGTCGGTCGTCCATACGATCCGCGCGCTCGTGTCCATGACATCTATGGCATCCAGGTCGTAAACGGTCGGCGGAGTGGTGTCCCCGGAGGTGGTGGTGAATGTCCATACGGGACCGACCTGGGTTCGGTTGGTGGGATCGGTCACTTCAACGTACCACTCGTGCAACGTATTAGCGGAAAGACCGGTCCAGACCACCGAGGCGTTACCTCCGCTGGCCACAGCCTCATCGGAGCCGATGAGCGAAAACCCACCCATCGGAAAGTTGAGGGTGAACTCGCTATCGGAATCGGTCTCGTACTGGTCGAGCCACGGCGAATACGTTTGCACGTAGACCTTATCCTCCGCCGGGACGAATCGCATGATTCGCAAGAAGCCATTCCCGCCGTTCGTCTTGTCCTGGTAATCGGCCAAGAGCTGATGGACTTCGCGGCCATTCACGACATCGGTGCGAGCGTATTCGCCGTGCACGTGTCCGCAGAGAACGAAATAGACGTTGTCGTTTGGAACCACGAGGTCGTCCCAGATGTACTGAGAGCTGCCCATGACATGGACGTTGCGGCTTCCATCCTCTCCCAAAAAGCCGTGCGTCGTGATGATGGCCTTACGGTCGGCGTGAGTTTTCAGCACAGAATCGGCCCAGGCGATGACGGCACTGCTTGGCCAGAACTCGAGCTGGAGAACAATGTAGTCACTGCCGCCCGCGGAGAAAAGCTCGTAATTCGTGTCGTTGGTCGTTCCGTAGTGACCGCCATACCAGGGCTCATCCTCGTAGCGCGTGTAGGGGAAATACTGATTGTAGTAGGTCGTCGGCTGGTCGTGATTGCCGGGGGAAACGCCATACGGAACGACGCCATCGAGTAAGCTCATGCTTATGTTAGCGCGGGCCCATTGCGTCGTGCTGTTCCATGTCTGAACGATGTCGCCCTCGTGGGTAACAAAGACGATGTTCCTTGCGGCGACGTTATCCATAATCCATTGAGTCTGTGCTGTGAAAATCTGCGGATAGGACTGCGAGTAGTATTGTGTGTCCGGCACGACAATGATGGTGAATTCTTCGCCCGAGCCGCCACGACCATAGAAGGTCACGTCGAGAGGCTCTCCGTCAGGATCGCTGACTGTCACCTCGAGGGTCGCGGGGGCTGAGACACCGAGGGCGCCATCGGGTGGGGATACCAAAACGGGCAAGTCTGGGAGGTGACTGTCAATACTGAAATGAAAATCGGCGGGCGCCCAACTCTGTTGACTCAACTCATTCGTGACCAGGCAGTTCCAGGCATAGCTTCCCTGGTCTGCGAGTTCGACAGGCGCGAACTCGACCGTGTCACTCGTCCCGGACATCGGGGAAGTCTGAACATCCTGCCACCGCGTTTGGTACGTCACCCGCAGCGCCGGCGGATTCGCCGTCTCGCTACTGTCAAAGTTCACGCCGTCCGTACCGGTGTCAGTCAAGACGATTCCGTAATTCGGTTCGCCGTTGCTCCACTCCTGCACGAAGAACGTGACGTCAATCGTTCGCCAGCCGGTAGCGGTGCAATTTCCGTCGAGGGCCACGGAGGCGTGGGAGCCAAGCCCGTCCGCGCCCGGATTGCTCCAGAGCACCCCGGCAGCACGCCGATTCCATGTCACCTCGCCCTCAAGCCAGTCCTCCGTCAGCCGATACAGTCTCATTACGTTGCCAGAGTTGGAGCACCTGACATCGAGGGTGGCACTGACAATGCTCGAGCCGAGCGGCACACGTCCTTCTCCGAAAATGTATGGGAATTCGATGACGGCGTGAGCGTGAGGATTCTGACCATCCACGGTGATGACAGTACCAGCGCCGTAGTTGCTGTTGGGAGAGCTGGCCGTGATCTGGGCATCGGCGGTCTCAGCCGCCCCGCTGAGGGTCAGCGTCTGCGGGTCGTTGCCGATGTACAGCGCAGCACTGAGCAAACCGGACGGGTCGCTCGCCGAGCAGGTGAACGACACGCTCGCGTTGTTCACGATAGCCCCGTCCGCGGGCGACACGAGCGTTACCTCGGCAGCATTCGCCGGTGCGCACAGCGAAACGGCCACAACCAACGGCCAGAGCTTGAGAAACGAGTAAAATCGGTATGAAGACATTTTTGGACCGCCCCACATGACCGTATGCCTACTTTTGTGCCGGAAGGGCCGACTTACGGAACTCAAAGCCTCCAACTTCGCAAAAAGGGAGGTTGTACGCTCTTCCCCCTTCTTCCCGTCAGGAAAACGCGATTGTCAATCCGACAATCAGGATACGCTTACCGGTAAGTTTGTCAAGAGGTTTTTTCAGCATTGGCAGGAAGGCGTAAACCAGGCGAAAACGAGTTTGTGTTCAAGCACGCCCGGTCGGCGCATCGGGACCTCAAATCCGTGTTCACCGAATCTGCCGCGCAGACATCACGTTCAGGTAGAGGTGAACGTTGTGGGTGTCAGGGCGGTGCTGTGCGGCCTCGGTGAGACTCTTCTGCTCGGTCGAGGCTTCCACCACCCGATAGCCATTCGCCTCCAGAGTCACTCGCAGGAGACGGCGAATCTGTGGTTCGTCATCCACGACCAGCACAGTAGGTTTGTTGACAGGCACATCGTTCATGGATTTGCTTCGGCAGCCATCGGTAGAGCTTCGGTGAGCGGCAGACGGATTGTGAAAACGGCTCCGCCCCCGGGCCGATTTTCCGCGCTGATTTGTCCGCCCTGGGCTTCCACGAAACCCTTCACAATCGAGAGTCCCAGGCCGGCGCCTCCTGCCGGGGCTGACGGCGCTCGGTAAAACTTGTCGAAGATGCGAGTGATCGCCTCAGGGGGCAGGCCGGGACCGGTGTCCGCCACAGTCAAAACAAGCGCGTTATCCTCTTGACTGGCACTGATGTGAACTGACGTTCCGGGCGGAGTATGAAATGCGGCGTTCAGCAGCAAGTTTGCGAGAGCCTGTTGCGTCAGCACAAAATCCATGCGAACAAGCGGCAGTCCGGGCGCGATCTCAACCCCAACCCTATGCTCGGCCAAATCCTTCTCGGTGTCTTTCAAGGCGGCGTGGATCAGGTCGGCCACGTCGCACCAGTCGAGCTTCGGTTTGACGTATCCCGATTCGAGCCGCGTCATGTCAAGCAGATTGCTGACCATTCGGTTCAGCCGCCTGGCGGCATCCCGGATTTCCGTGACCATCGCTTGCTGAAACTCGGGCTGTCCGGTTGGCTTCACCTCGGCCAGGCCGGCGACGGCGCCGGTAATCGCTGCGATGGGCGTTCGCATTTCCTGGGATATGGAGCTGAGGAGCGTTTTGCCCAGGCGCTCGGACTTAGAGACGACTCTCGCCCGCTCGGAAGCCTCTTGCAGTCGCTGGCGGTCTAAGGCCAACGCGATCTGTCGTGTAAAAGCATCCAGGAGGTTCCGCTGTTGAATGCTGGGGGGCGCAGACTCGCGCAAGCACACTCCCATCACGCCTATCACACCATTGGGGGTCGTCAGCGGCAGGTACAGTGCCTCGGCCAGTGGCAAGGTGTCGGTGAACTTACCAGCGGGTTGACCATGCTCGAAAACCCACGCGGCGACGCTCTGTTCCTTTTCCGACACCACGAAGGTGCTGTCCGGATGCACTCGTCCTGCCGGCTTGCCATAACCATCTGCGACGAGAACAGCAGTAGGGGCTCTGAAGGCTTCACTCAT
This sequence comes from uncultured Verrucomicrobiota bacterium, assembly GCA_964516325.1. Taxonomy (GTDB): domain Bacteria; phylum Auribacterota; class JABMQX01; order JABMQX01; family JABMQX01; genus CAZFAP01. The sequence continues at coordinate 1,806 of CAZFAP010000158.1, read as the reverse complement.
TCGGTGAACGACCCCGCGGACGATCTCATCGAGGTTCCCTGCCTCCGCCAGTTCTCGCGTCAGAAGATAGAGCGCCGTGGCACGTTCCTCCCGCTGACGCTCAGCCCTTTCCTGGGCGCGAATTCGCGCAATTAGCTGCCCCAACACCATGGCAACCACAAAGTACATGGCGAACATCATCACGTCCTCAAAGCTGGTGATGTGAAACGTGAAGCGCGGGGGCAGGAAAAAGAAGTTCCAGACGAGGGCACTCAGCGTCGCCGCTGCGACCACTGGCCCGCGCCCGACAAGCAAAGCCAGCCCAACTACCACCAGAAGGAAGATAAGTCCGATGGTGCGGTGGCCAAGCGCGGGGTCGAGCAGTAGGCTGAGCAGGCCTACCCCGGCAACAGCCCCCAGGGCCGTCAGATACTGCCGCCACCTTGATCTCGGTGACGCTCGCCAAAGGGAGCGGGCTTTGGGTTTCTCCGTGTCGTCGGCCCGAACAATATGAATGTCTATGTTACCACTCTCGCGCACAAGCTTTCGCAAAATAGACCCGCCACGGAGAAGCTCTCGCAGCGGATGCTCGCCGGACTTGCCGACGACGATTTGCGTGACGTTGTGCTCCCTTGCTACTCGCAAGATGCCCCGAGCGATGTCCTGGTCGGTCGTGGTGATGACTTCCGCGCCAAGTTCTCGCGCCACGGCGAGATTATTTGTTAAGCGCGTTTCCTCCGGCTCGGTCAGTGTCCGCGGAGTCTCGACGTAAAGGGCGACCCACGGGCAACTGAGACTGTCCGCCAACCGGCGCGTCCATCGCACCATCTGCTCGGAGTACGGACTTGGACTGATGGCAACTAACAGCCGGTGCCCGGACTTCCACGGCCCGGGCACCTGCATCGCCTGCATGTAGTCGCGCACGTCCTGACCGACCCGTTCTGCCGCCAGACGCAGCGTCATCTCCCGCAGCGCCGTCAGATTCCCCTCGCGGAAGAAGTTGAGCAACGCGGCTTCTGCTCGTTCTGGCACGTAAACCTTGCCTTCACCAAGACGCTTGATTAGCTCGTAGGGCGGAATGTCAATCAGCTCGATCTCGGCCGCGTCCAGCACGCTGTCTGGCACAACTTCCTGCACCGTCAAGCCGGTGATTTCGCGCACGGTGTCCGCCCGGCTAGCGACGTGCTGGACGTTGAGAGTGGCGTAAACGTCAATGCCTGCATCGAGTAGCTCAAGCACATCCTGATAGCGTTTGACGTGCCGGGAGCCGGGGGCGTTGGTGTGAGCCAGTTCGTCCACGAGCGCAAGTTGAGGACGCCGCGCCAGAACCGCGTCCAGGTCCATCTCGGTCAGCTTGACCCCACGATACTCCACCTGCTTGCGCGGGATAACCGGCAGTCCCTCCGTGAGCCGGTCGGTTTCCTCGCGTCCATGCGTCTCGACATAACCGATGACGACATCCCGGCCCGCTGCTTTATCCTTTTGAGCCGCCTCTAACATGGCGTAGGTCTTGCCGACACCCGCTGCCATGCCGAAAAACACCTTCAGCTTGCCGCGTTTCTGCCTGGCTTCCTCCTTCTGGACGGCCGCCAGCAGAACGTCGGGATTGGGGCGCGTTTCGTTCGTCATACGCTTACTTTAGCCTATCCAAAGCCAGGTTGAGCAGCACAATGTTGACTCGCGGCTTGCCCAGGAAGCCAAGCTGCGGCGGCTCGATGCACTGCTCCACCAACGCAGCAAGGCGCCGCTTCTGTTCGCTGGTAAAACCTCGCGCGTTCGCCACGCGCTCGATCTGGAGTCGGGCCGCTTCCGGACTGACGTGCGGAT
>CAZFAP010000157.1:0-11466 GCA_964516325.1 uncultured Verrucomicrobiota bacterium | reverse complement strand
AGTGAATCCCCGCAGGGGATGAAACAGGCTTGCCACGGGTGTCAACCCGTGGAATGAGAAGCCCAAATCCAATTGAGCCCGCGTAGGGCGCGACACCAAGGCGGAGCTATCCGCGATCCAGTGAATCCCCGCAGGGGATGAAAGGGACTTGCCACGGGTGTCAAACCCGTGGAATGAGAATCCCAAATCCAATTGAGCCCGCACAGGGGGCGGTACGAACGCCCCGCCCGAAGGCGGGGCTGTTGCTTTAGAAACATGGACTGGAATTCGATAGGGGGCGGCGCTACCTGGATTGAATGTGCCGCCTCCTGCGGAGGCTTGGGGTTGGTTTTTTTCCTCGGTATCCCCGGGCTGACGCCCGTGGCGAGGGCAATGGCGGCCCATTCGCCGCGCGATTTAGTGAATCCCCGCAGGGGATGAAAGGGACTTGCCACGGGTGTCAACCCGTGGAATAAGGAGCCCAAATCCAATTGAGCCCGCACAGGGGGCGGTACGAACGCCCCGCCCGAAGGCGGGGCTGTTGCTTTAGAAACATGGACTGGAATTCGATAGGGGGCGGCGCTACCTGGATTGAATGTGCCGCCTCCTGCGGAGGCTTGGGGTTGGTTTTTTTCCTCGGTATCCCCGGGCTGACGCCCGTGGCGAGGGGAATATCGCCCCCTGCGGGGGCTGAGCCAAGGAACCCGGCATCATGCCCGTGGCGAGCGTCCCGCCTGAATGTCTCCTTCCCCGCCGAGGGCGGAGCTTAAGTCCCGCCGACCGCGAGAACAAATTGTCTTCAGCGCGACCCTACCACTAAAACACAGCCATACCTCCCGCCCCCCGAGTCCTGATGTCCTCGCGGGTCGCCGAGACAAGAACTGCGTGTGACGAACACGGCCTCGCCCGGCACGCTCTCCGGGCGGGGCAACCTGAGAATCTAAGGGGGTTTGTCCGACAGAGGCGGGCTTCCCCGCATCCGTGCGATGGTCAAATAGAAAGGGTTCCCGATGCAATCGCCGGGAACCCTTGTTTCTTTTCGGCCTGAGGGGAGTTCCGTTGTAGGGCCAGCGGTCAGGACCTCAGCAGCTTCCTCCTTCGGGCGAAGAACGCCAGCCCCGGAAGCGCCGACCCGAAAAGCATCAGGGTGCTCGCTTCGGGTACAGGCTGCGTCGGCGGGGGTTCCGGCGGCTCTGATGTGGTTATGAGAACATCGGAGATTGCGGCCCAAGCGTCTTCCTCGTTCACACCGCCCGGGTCCGGGGTATATCCAGCCGCCACGGAGAACTCCAGCCCCACCGTCCCGGGAACGAAACTCGCCCCCGATATGTCCCAGTTTACTGTGCCGGTCCATGACCCCGTGCCCCCCAGGTCGAGTGTGTAAGGGCTGATCGGTCCCCCCGAATCGTAGAGGCCGGCGTGGAAGGTTGGCCAAGGAGGCGCTAAGCCCCTAAACCCACTCAAGTCAACATTGTATCCGAACTGGATTGTGAGGGCGTTCGACGGTATGGAGAGGGAATCGTCGTACAGGCGCGCGGAACCCTGAGCAAAGGTATCGTCACCGGGGAGCGGCGACCCGCTATTGTAGAAGCCCGACGCCTCGAGAACAGCCGAGGACCCATCGGGGGCAACCGTGATCAGCCCTGTTCCTGACAGGTCCTGCGAGAAAGTCGTCAGGTCAACCTCGATAGGGCTGGCGGGGCAGGACAGCGGAAGAAGACAGACGCAAGGAATGCTTTTTTCATGGGACCTCTCCTCCTGTTTAATGGCCACAATTATCCGTTACGTGCTGAAGAATCGGCCGTGCCAGCCACCGGACGCCTACGCAATCGCTTGCCTCGCAAGCAGTTAGTGCTCGGGTGGCCCTCGGCGGCTTGCCCGCCCAGCATCTCCCCGGTGCCGCTGCCGGGCAACACTGCCGATGCGCTTTTGATCTTATCTCTTTGACTGTGCGGGTGTTAGGAAGTTTGCTCTCTCTGCGAAACATGTGTTTCCCCGTTTCAACACTGGTTGCGCCTCAAGCAGCCCTTCATCTGGCGCCGTGAGGAGGGATGCCCCTCTTCACAGAAGGTTGGGGCTACGTTTGAGTGGTGCATCCCCTGGGTGCGGGGGGGGCGGGTAGGTGATGTGCGGCACGGGTAACGCTGCCGTCCCGGCGGCAGTCGTGAGGGCGTCTCGCCCTCACGTGGCGACCACGCCTCAGTGCTATCTGACCCTCCGGGAGTCAAACCGGGGGCAGGATGCCCCCGAGCCAGCCGGCAAGATGCCGGCGGTACGGCCACTCAGGCCCCCGTCCATGGCTGCGTCGCCAGGGTTGGCTGCCCTGGCCCGTACCCACGGAGGCGTAGCCGCACCCATCGTGGGAGTCTTTCCTTGAACTGCTCCTGAGCAGGGAGTAAACTGACGCTTAAAGCTATGCGGAACTATCCGTTGACCTCAACGAAAGGAGAGACGGAATCATGAAGAGGATGAATCGCAGGGAGTTTCTCAGGCAAGGCGCGAAGAGCGCGGCGGGAGCGGCGATGGCGGTTGCCGCTGTTCGGACAAAGCAGTCGGCGTATGGCGCAAACGACGAAATCGCCGTCGCAGTCGTCGGAGTTCACGGTCGAGGGCGCGACCATGTGAAAGAACTCTGCGACATTGACGGGGTCAGGGTCATCGCGCTTTGCGACCCGGACGAGCGGGTCTTCGGCCCACCCAGCGGGACAGTCAAGAAGAAGTACGGGACCGACCCAAAGCTTTATCCCGACATCCGCGACCTTCTCGCGGACAAGAACCTTCACGCCATCAGCATCGCGACGACGAATCACTGGCATTCCCTTGCGACGGTCTGGGCTTGTCAAGCGGGAAAGGACGTCTATGTTGAAAAGCCCGCGTCGTGGTGCGTCTGGGAAGGACGGAAGATGGTCGAAGCCGCGAGGAAGTACAAACGAATGGTGCAGGTCGGGACCCAGAGCCGCTCCGAGAGCGACTGGCGCGACGCCATCGCCCGTCTTCATGCCGGGGAGATCGGGAAGCTGTACATGGCGCGGGGGCTGTGCTACAAGCGGCGGGACTCCATAGGTTTCAGGCCCGACGAGGCAGTTCCCGCGGGCGTCCATTACGAGCTGTGGTTAGGTCCGGCACAGATGCGGCCCTACAACGGCAACCTCGTCCATTACAACTGGCACTGGTTCTGGGATTTCGGGAACGGCGACATGGGCAACCAGGGCGTTCATCAGATGGACATTGCTCGCTGGGGACTGAATAAAGGTCTGCCCGTCAAAATAACGGCGGCGGGCGGACGGCTCGGCTACGTGGACGTCAAGGACCTTCGGGGCAACCTCGTTGACCGCGACCAGGGCGAGACGCCAAACACCGAAATCTGCGCCTTCACCTACGACGATGGAGCGCTCCTGGTCTTCGAGACCCGCGGGCGATTCACCAACGATGAAGACGGACAGAAAACCGGCAACCTGTGGTACGGTTCGGAGGGCTACATGGCGGGGACGCAGACGAAGCTTGGCTTCGATGGCAAGGCTTACCGCGGTCGGCAAAAGGAGCAAATTCAGCTTGGCCCCGTCGGGGGAAGCGGCGAAGGCAATCACTTCAAGAACTGGATTGACGCCGTCCGGAGCCGGAAGGTCGAGGACCTCAACGCCGACATTTTGGAGGGGCACCTCTCAGCCGCCCTCTGCCACCTCGGGAACATCGCCTATCGCCTCGGGCGAACCTTGACCTTCGACCCGAAGACGGAAACCTTCCCCGGCGATGCCGAGGCGAACAAGCTCCTGAAGCGGGACTATCGCCCGCCCTTCGTCATCCCAGAGAAGGTCTGAGACGGTCCGCAGCGGATTTTTCAGACGGGATAACAGGGTTAGCAGGATAATCCTGGCAATGCTGTTATTGTGTCTCGACTTCCTCTCCTTGGACACGATTTACGGGATGTGATGCACAGGACAATCCCGTTAATCCTGTTATCCTGTCACCCAGCCTGACTCTTTCTCTTTTGGCGGGATTCACAGAATGCACAGGATTGGCAGGTAACCGCGGATGCACGCAGATACACGCAGATACGCAGTCTGCAATCCATCCCCGTTCATCTGCGGCCATCTGCGGTTCCTGATCATCCGGTCAATCCTGTCATCCTGTCAAAACTCTTCTTCTCCGCGATCCCTGCGCTTTCCGCGATGAAATCCTTCGCTGCTGCGTCGCCACACGCCGCGGAGGAAGCGGCTATTGACGGTCGGAGACGCTTGTGCCATTCTACCCGTGAAGTTGAACGTGAAAAGGATAGCAAGCGATCAAGTTCGACCGTTCTTCAACCGGGGGGAATCAGGTATGTATCGAACAAAGGCTTCTTTTGCGCTTGGGCGGGTGGGCTTTGCCCTAACTCTCATTTCGGTGATGCTCTCAAGCCAATATTGCTTTGCCGTAACGACCGTTACGGTCTCTCCGTCAACCTATACGCTGGGAGATAAGACAACCGTCGTAACGGTTCAGGCGAACACGGCAGCCGCCGGGAACGAGTTGACGTTCGACGTTTACATTGACGTGGACGGCGACGGAACCATTGACCCGGCTGACAACAGGTTCATGGGCTTTGAGGTCGCCGATGGGCAAGCTCCTCACCTCGGCAATGCGGACTACTGGCGCGACGTGGACGGCGCGGTCAACTCTTCCGTGAAAGCGAGGCTCGTCGAGAACGGCGTCTGGTGGTTCTCCGGTCATTTTATCGTCAAGGTTACTGACGAAAACGCCTCCACGGCAAAGGCGAGCTTCACCGTCGTGCAGGATTCCTCTTACCCATGCGTGATCACGGGCGAGGTGGAATTTGAGGGCGCTCCCGCCGGAGGTGCCATTGTCCAGGTCGTTGACATGACCGCAGATCAGGAACTCTCAATGGCTGTCACCGCGGCGGACGGAACGTTCGAGCTGCGGGTGGAAAAGCCGGGCCAATACGGCGTTTACGCATTCCAGGTCGGCGCGGTTACCAAGTTTGAGGAAGGAAGCGCCGGGATTCTCGCCGCTTCCGCCGGGTCCAATCCTCTCCCCGACCCCTTGGTTGTGTTCCCCGGTAACCGAACCATCTCCGGCAGGGTTTTCCGTACCGATACCGACGAAGCTCTCGGCGGGAAATTGGTCTCCGCCGATGCCGAGAGATTCTTTGGTCTTGCTGTCACGAACAACGAGGGAGTGTATACATTGGTCGTTGTGGACGGAGTATGGGACGAAGTCTCTCTGTCAGACGAGCAAATAGCGAGGCTGGGGTGTGTTCCTCCGGCGGAGCGTTCCGTTACCATCTCGGGCTCCGATGTGGCTGACGTAGATTTCCCGTGCGACCCGGCGACAACCCTGATTACGGGGGTTGTCAAGGACGCGGAAACCCAGCAGGGGTTGCCAGCCTACTCGGTCATCGGGAACATGCAGGGGGGCGACGACGGGACGAATGTCATCGCCTACACCCGCGCAGATGGCAGCTATGCGCTCGGAGTCATCGAGGGCGACTGGTGGGTTGACCTGGAGGAGGACAGGCTCATCGGCACGGGATATGCCGACCCGCCCAACCAGCCTGTGCACGCTCCGCCTTCGGGGACGGTTTCCGGCATTGACTTCCTGCTCGAAAAGGCCGGGACGATCACAGGGCACGTTTACGAGGACGATGGCGTGACCCCAGTGGAGCGGGCGAACGTTGACGCCTATGTGTTCGGGACATGGACCTTCGCTGCCTATACGGAAACCCTCCCTGACGGTAGTTATACCCTGTGGGTGCCCTCGGGTACGTATATGGTCCGGGTCCGAGAGGTCGAGGGGTGGTTCGACCAGTATTACCTCAATGGTTCTGTGTGGACGGAAGCCTCGCCCGTGGTCGTGTCGGCTCCGAGTGAAACGGGCGGAATTGATTTCGTTTTGGCTCGCGCCGGGTACATAAGCGGCCACGTTTACCAGGAGGATGCAACTACGGCCATCCTAGGGGCAGCCGTGGAAGCCTGCGTCTTCGGGACATGGAATTGGGTGGCCCGCGACGATACCGAAGCAGATGGCAGCTACAGGCTTGAGGTTCCGAGCGGCTCATACCTGGTGCGGGCGCGCGGCGTGTGCGGGTCGTCTGACCAGTACTTTGATGGCGCCGTGTTGAGGGAGGAGGCGACCCGCGTTGACGCGATCGAGGGTCAGGAGACCGCAGGAATTGATTTCATTCTCCAACCGGGCGCGACAATAAAGGGGCACGTTTACCAGGCCGGCGGCACGGTTCCCGTAGAAGGGGCGTATGTTTCGGCACAGGACGCGACCTCCCGCGCCTGGATAGCAGATGCCCAAACGGGCTGGGACGGCTCCTACTGCCTCTCGGTTCCGAGCGGCAGTTACAAGGTTCGGGCGGGGGCGGACGGCTGGCTCCCGGAGTATTACCTTGACACGTACCTCTTCAGCGAGGCTTCTACGATCACACTGACAGTTCCACAGACAAGAACAGGCGTGGACTTCACGCCTGCAGAGGCCCGGACGGGAATTGCCGGGCACCTCTACCGGAACGATGGGACAACGCCAGTCGCGGGGGCGTCGGTCTCGGCCAACGATTATGCCACCGACAGCGGCATGGCTACGGTCCAGACTGCTGCCGATGGAAGTTACACGCTGTGGGTCCCGCCCGGCAGATACAGGGTCTCCGCTTGGGCGGCCGACTGGCCGTTCCAGTACTACAACGGTAAAAACCGGCGCGAGGAGGCAACGCCGGTCACCGTCCCCGATGAGCAGATTGTGCCGGACATAGATTTCGTCTTCGAGCTTGGCGGAAAGATACTCGGCTATGTGTATCAGGCGGACGGCAAAACGCCCATCGCGGGGGCATGGGTGAATGCGAGTGACACGGTTACGGGCGAGTCGTACAACAGTCCGCCGTCGGGGGCAGATGGCTCCTACACGATCGTGCCGGCGAGCGGCAGTTACAAGCTCTGGGCGTCTGCGGCAGGATGGGTCAGCGAATATTACGACAACACGCACAATGCTGCGCAAGCGACGCTGGTAACAGTGCTTGCGCCAGAAGAAAAGTCCGGGATTAACTTCGCCCTTGAGGCAGCGAGTGCCACGATCAAGGGACATGTCTATCAGTCGGATGGCGGGACGCCAATCGCCGGGGTGCAGGTCTATGCGCGGGATTACGGGACGGGGGCTTTCATGGGGGGAGCAGAGTCGGGCGCGGATGGCAGCTATACCCTGCGCGTGCCGCCCGGCACGTTTGCCCTCTGGACGTGGAAGCTGCATTATGCCACGCAGTTCTACGACCACAAGGGGTCCAGCAGCGAGGCGACGCCGGTTACATTGTCCGGCTCCCAGATCCTCGAGAATGTTGACTTCTCACTGGAGTGGATTCCAGTCCTGATAGACAGGGTGCAGAAGAGCGCCAGTTATCCGGGTGCTCTCGAGGTGCGATGGTCCTGGCTCCCCGGAATGCGGTATTTTGTTTACTGGGCGGAAGAGATGAAGCCGTCCGCAGTCTGGCGCGAGGTTTCCGACGCCGATAAAGACATCGTGAAGGAAGGGCTCAACGGCGGCTTCATGACCTGGACGGATAAAGGCACTGCCCCCGGCATGAACGGCAACCGACCGGGCGACCCCGGCGTGCGGCAGAGGTTTTACAGGATCGAAGAAGAGCTTCAATGAGCGCCGCCGGGAACCGGTCTTAAGCGCTGCTCTGTCTTTCAATCACCACGCGCTGCCCAGAGATCCCAGCGACCGAGAGTCTGCGCCACCTAACCGGTTCCTTTGCGTTCTCTGCCCTTTCTGCGGTTGCGACCCTCCGTTTGTCTCGCGACACTCCCACTGTGTTGCCCGGCCAGAGCCGATTCTATATACTACCGTCGTCTTTCATTGAGGACTGCCAAGAGGCCAAACGATTGAACCGAGACCTTTCAGAGTTCTCCAGCAAAGAATACGACCTTCTGGTCATCGGCGGCGGAATCAACGGCGTGTGCATCGCGTGGGACGCTGCGCTGCGGGGACTTTCCGTCGCGCTCGTCGAAAAGGGGGACTTTGGCGAGGCGACCTCGTCGGCGACGCTGCGCATTGTTCACGGCGGGCTGCGCTATTTGCAGCACCTCGATTTTCGCCGGATGAGGCAATCCATCCACGAGCGGATGGTCCTGATGCGAATCGCGCCGCACCTCGTGCACCCGCTTCCTTTCTTGATTCCCACGTATGGGCACATGAGGGAAGGAACGGAAGCTCTTGCGGCGGCTATGCTCCTCAACGACGTGATGAGCTATGACCGCAATCAGCTTTCCGACCCGGAGAAGTTCATTCCAAACGGGCGGGTGATTTCTGCGTATAGAGTTGCGCGAATTCTTCCCGGTCTCGTGCCCAAACGGCTCACCGGCGGAGGCGTATTCTACGACGCGCAGATGTACAACTCCGAGCGGCTGACGCTTTCTTTCGCCCGGTCGGCTGCCGAAGCGGGCGCAACCCTCGCAAATTATGCAGAGGTCGTGGGGTTTGTCCTCCACGGCAAACGGGTCGCAAGCGCCACGGTCAAGGATGTATTCACCGGAGAGCAATTTGAGATTCGGGCGAAGGTCGTTGCCAACGTAACGGGACCCTGGTCGGACATTGTGCTGGGGCTGTTGAGGTATCGCCCGCCCGAACGCACCGTCGTTCGATCCAAGGGCATTCAAATCGTCGCCCCGCTCCTTTGCAGAGAATGCGCCTTCGGCGTCCCCAGCCAGCAGAAAGACGTGGAGGCGGTTCTGAGCCGCGGCAGAAGGCTGCTTTTCGTGACCCCGTGGCGGGGGCGATCCTTGATAGGGACGACCGACGTGGTCTATAGGGGCGATCCGGACAATTTCGCCGTTACGGAACGCGACATCGAGGAATTCGTGCGGGAAATCAACGCCGCTTACCCCGGTGCTTGCCTCAAGCGGGAAAGCGTCACATTCTGGTACGGTGGTCTGCGACCGATAACCGAGAAGAATGTCGAGCGGGCCGTTTCCAAGGCTGCCCGCAAGTACGAGATCACCGATCACGCAAAGCGAGACCGCATTCAGGGGTTAATCAGTGTCGTCGGCGTCAAATACACCACGTGCCGACTCCTCGCGGAAAAAGTCGTGGACTTCGTCTTCCGAAAGCTGGGATACGACGCGCCACCCCGGACGCTCACCACGCGAAAGCGATTATTCGGCGGCAAGATTGAAAGATTCGAGGACTTCCTGCGGCGCGCACTGCGGGAACATTCACGACGGTTTGGCGAAAAGGTTGTGCGGCGCCTCGTCTATAACTACGGCTCCGAATATCTGCGAATCCTGCGTTATGTCGAGCGAGATGCCAGGCTGGGCGAGACTCTCCCTGGTTCGCCAGAGGTCCTTAAGGCAGAGATCGTCCACGGCATTCGCGAAGAGGCGGCGTGCTGCTTGACCGATGTGGTCATGCGGAGAACCGACCTCGGCTGCCTCGGTAACCCGGGGGACGAGGCGCTTCGGGCGTGCGCCGAGATCGCGGCCGCCGAATTGGGTTGGGAGCGAGCTCGACGGGAAAAAGAACTCAACGACGTAAAGAAAGTCTTCGTGCCCGGGGGCGGGAAATGAACATCGTCACACAATTCAGGGCGTGCGGCTGTCGGTCGTCAGATCGAAAGCCATCTCTCCCCTGGGCGATGCGGCTGTACCGCAAGTCGGTCCTCAAGCAGGAGAAGCTTCGAGCAATCGAGCGATTTCTCCCGCCGCTCGAAGGGAGAGCGTGTCTCGACATCGGAGGGGATAACGGTGTGATCAGCTATCTGCTGAGGCAAAAAGGCGGTGTCTGGCATAGCGCCGATATGCCCGAAACGGTTGAGGTCATCCGCGAGACCGTCGGCGAAAACGTCCATTCGCTCCAGGGCGCCCTGCTTCCTTTCCCGACCGGCCACTTTGACCTCGTCGTCGTGATTGATTACCTGGAGCACATTCAAGATGACCGCGCTTTCGTCGCCGAGTTATTCCGTGTGCTGCGACCGGGCGGCGTACTGGTTGTGAACGTTCCCCACGCCAAGCGGGGAGCAATCCTGAGGCCCGTGCGGCTCGCTCTTGGCTTGACCGACGAGCGCCATGGGCATGTCCGCCCCGGCTACGGCGAGCACGACCTGCGACAACTCCTCGGCGACCGTTTCACAGTCCAACGAGTCATGAGTTATTCGCGATTCTTTTCGCACCTGATTGATACGGTGTTCGGATTTCTTCACAGCCGCATGGGAAAGGGTAGTGAAACACGCAAAGGGACCCTCGTGACCGAGCGAGACTTCGAGCAGGGCGGGAGAGCTGTTGCTGTCTCCTGGTTACTGTATCCTATGTGCTGGCTGCTGGTTCAGTTCAACCGCTTGCTCTTTTTCACGAAAGGGTATCTCCTGCTTGTCCGAGCGGACAAGAAAACGTCAGGAATATAATGGGAATTCTCGTCGGGAAGTGCATCGCTCTCCTGGGAGAACGCTTTGTCCACGACCCGCCGGTTTGTCTGTCAATCGCCACGAAACGGCGCGCTTGCGCCACAACAGCGGCCGGCTCTACGGCCGCCCAAAATGGGGGAACGGAAATGAGAAACACCATGATGACCCTGTTGACTTTGGGCCTGGTTTTTTGCTGCGCGAGCGCTCGACCCACAGCCGGTCTTGACGGACTGGAAAGGTTCCAGGAAGGGCGGAGTCGAAGGGTAACGTCCACAGGGAGGGACAAGGAGGGCAACTGCGACCCGATGAGCAACTGGGATAACCGGCTCGTCAAATCGGGCGAATCATTGACGCTGGCCGACTTGAAAGGACCGGGAATCATCCGGCACATTTGGATCACTTTCCCCGACAAGGACCCGAGCTGGATCTCCAGGGAGGGCTGTGCGGACCCGTCGGAGATTGTGTTGCGAATGTACTGGGACGGGCGCGAAAAGCCAGACGTGGAATCGCCCCTCGGAGATTTCTTCGCGGGCGGGTTTGGCATGAGGATGACCGTGAACAGCGTGCCGGTTCAGGTCGAAAATGGCAGGTCGTACAATTGCTTCTGGCCCATGCCTTTTCGGAATTCGGCGAAGCTCGTCGTGACGAACGAAAGCAAAAAGCCCCTCGTCGCCCTCTACTGGAACATAGACTGGGTGCAGAAAGAAAGTCTGCCCCGAGGCACTGCTTATTTTTGCGCGCAATACAGGCGCGAGTTCCCGTGCGAAGAGGGAAAGGACTATCTCATTCTCGACGCAGAAGGGCGGGGGCATTACGTCGGCACGGTCCTCTCCGTTCGCAGCCGAAGCCCCGAATGGTTCGGCGAGGGCGACGAGAAAATCTATATAGACGGCGAACAGAAGCCGTCCATCTGGGGAACGGGCACGGAGGATTACTTCCTCTGTGCCTGGGGCTTGCGGGAGGCAAGTTTCCCCCTCTTTGGCGTGCCGTACACCGACGGGTGGGGCGAGATCGGCTCCAAGACCGTCGCGTATCGCTGGCACATCAACGACCCCATCGTCTTCAACAAGACGATTCGTGTAACCATCGAGCATTACGGC
>CAZFAP010000156.1:0-11552 GCA_964516325.1 uncultured Verrucomicrobiota bacterium | reverse complement strand
GAGTGTGCAAATGGAGGGCAAAAAGGAGCTGCCTGCCCAGGACTTTGCCCGCGGCTTTGATCCGCTCGGTGGTCTCCGTGTCGTGCGAGGAAGGGGTTGGGTCTCCGGTGGGATGATTGTGGACGATGATGACCGAAGCGCAGTTGTCCCTCACCGCCGATTTGAACACTTCCCTCGGATGGACGAGACTTGCGCTGAGAGTCCCCACCGATATTGTCTCGATTTTCTTGACCCGGTTCTTCACGTCCAGGTACAGGGCTTTGAAACATTCCTTCTCCTGCAAGCGCATCTCATCCGCTAAAAGAGCGAATACATCGCGCGAACTCCGGATTACCGGCTTCTCCTGGGGGCGAAATTGCGAGAGCCTCTGCGCGAGGTCAAAAGCAGCCTTCACCTGGATCGCCTTGGCCTTCCCGATTCCCTCAATCTCGCACAATTGCTCCAGGGACGCCGCAGCAACGGATTTCAAATCGCCGAATTTGAAGAGCATCCGGTTCGCCAGCCCCAGCGCAGAAACGCCCGGTGTTCCCGTCCTGAGGAGAATCGCCAGAAGCTCCACGTCGGAAAGAGCCTCCGGCCCCAGCTTCTCCAGACGCTCCCTCGGCCTCTCGTGCTCGGGAAGCTCCTTAATCGTGAAGTATTGCTTTTCAGGTTCGGACATTCTTACCCCCGAACAACCGTCCTGCATCACAGGCGAGCCACCACCCGGGCGGAAGTGGCACGGGCTTCCAGCCCGTGAATCATGGGCAGGATGCCCATGCCACCGCCCTAAGAGACGACGGATGCCCGTGGCGGATGGACTCCTCCTTCGCCGAATGCTTGCTCACTACAGCAACCGGAAAATCCACCTCAATCAGCCTTTTGCATTCCTTCGGAATCATCCGTTTCACCTCATCACTGAGGTTTTTTTGTCGTCGTTTTCTGAGAAAAAGCCGGTTGAGGCGGGCCAAGCAGACTGAGGACCGGATCATTCTCAGCCCTTCGCACGTCTCCCCATACAAGGACCATGCAATTTTCTTTACTGCGTGTAACAGCGTTATACAACAACCGTCTTTGTTGCGTAATATCCGGGGGCACTTTGTAGGTCCACAAGACGAAGACATTGTCGAATTCGCGGTTTTTCGCTCCATGCACGGTGGTTACGCTTCTCGATGGACAGAGCGCGCAGTAGGCCCGCTTCTCATGGATCACGGTTTCCACGTGTCGTTGCACCAGGGTGTGCGGAATCGGTTCCAGACCTCTTAGCCGAGCAAATCGTCGCGTGCGCTCCACAACGTAAGATCCAATCGGGCCAAGCGCCGCGGAAGGAGCTCGCCAATGACCACTTGAGTCGCTATTACCGTCTGCGAACCCGAGCTCGGCGCGAATGCGCCTCTGCTCCTCTCCGGCATCGCACTCCTCGTGCCATCGAATGGGACCGAGGTTCCTTTTTTGAAGCTGGTTGGCACAGGACTCAAGTACCTTGTGCAAAAACGGGTCATGGCTCGGACATATCAGAGCGGTTGTCCCGTGCCACTGCTTTGAGTTGTAGACCAGCGCCTCGATGATCTTCCAAGCCGCAGGGCCTTTTTGGGGGCAACAGACAACCGGAATCGTCATGCTATCTGATCGGATGTTGTCCCTCAAACACCGTGCTGCCCGTAGGAGTGCTCGTGCGGATGTGCGATGGCAAACAGTCAATTCCTTTATTTGTGCAAAACCGTCACGATTTAGACCTCTCACCCAGTCGACCGCTGGGCAACCCGGAACCGTTGCATCCAGCAACTGGAACTCATCGGCGGCAAGAAGGAGTGTAGAACAGTCTGATAGTCCCTTTACGAACTCGAGGAGTTGCGCGAAGCAGTCCTGAAATTCATCGATGAGGACAAGGGGATAACCTTCGCGAATAATTTTCTTGACAGTAGGGCTCTGAAGCAGTCTGGTTGCCGCCCCAAGCACTCTCTCGAAGTCGGCTTCCGTCCCGAAGATCGTCTTTGTGAAATCGGCCTCCCCGCATACGGCCTGCACTGGTTTGACGTATCCCAGCGAAGTGCGCCAGCGATTCACAATCGATAATGCAAATCCATCAATAGTAGCCACCAAGCACCGAGTTTGGGGGCAAGATTCTCTCCACTTCGTCTCTACCCTACGCCTTGCCCCGTGCATCCGGGTAATCGCAAGCACACGTTGGTGTTCTTTGATCAGGAGCTGTGGGGCGTACTCCTCAGCCTTTTGCATAAGCCAAGTCGTTTTGCCCGTACCTGCTTGGCCGATGACGAGCGACACCTTTCTCATAATCATGCTCTTCGGATGTGGGAGGCGGTGAAGACGAGGCAGCCATTAACTGGAGTCTCGGTCCTCCAGGAGGTGTTCTTGAGACTATCACTCTCACCCCGTGCAATCGCGGCGAGGTCATGGAAAAACTCGCAAGCTCGCTCGCAGCATGCAGAGGTGTGCAGAGATTCCCAAACGATAGTCTCACGCAGTTCGCGATCCTTTTTCTTCTCTATTAAGGCAACCTGCAGGTGCTTTAGGTCGCGGCCCCCCGCGTGCGGCAAAAGCATCTGAAGGGCAGTCCCGGGGTTGGCCAGAGCAGGTTCGAGTACCCATGCAGACAAACACTCAACAGCAGCGCACTTGCCGTAACGGACGATCTTCAACGGAGGCGGCTCGATTGTGGAAAGACGGGAAACATGTTCATCCCCCTGGCAATCACCGTCAACCAATGGGATCGCATCCGGTCTGAACCTGCGCACTTCCTCAAAGGTATCCACTATCGCCCCATCAAAAGTCGGCAATACTGCGATGGGCGTTAGTCTGAATAAATCTGTTGAGCCTGGTGAGGACTGGGCGAGCCGTTGCCAAAGGCATAGCCACTCAAAGTCGTACATACCTTCGGGAACTAAAACGATCCCACCCATTAGCGCCTCGTAGAAAGCTGGACGGCGGACCAGATACAGATTCCTGATACTGTTGCTTTTTATGCTTTTGATGGGCTCAGTTCTAAGACGAGGTGCTTCCATGTTGCCACTTGCATTCTTAAGGAAGACCACCTCATTTGGCTGGTACGCAGCCGCTACGCCCGGTGACTGAGTGGTAACGATTGACTGTGTGCTAGCGGAGCGTATTCGATGAACCAAGCGTTGGTGCAAAGAAGGGTGAAGATGCAGCTCCGGTTCTTCCGCTGCAAGGATGAAATTCTTACCAGTCGCTTTTCGTCGCTCAGCGAAGGCAAGGAGCAGCAGAAAGGCCTGCAAGGAAATCAGGCCCGCCCCATGCCGGGCAATAGGAATAAGAGAGTCGTCGGGTTTTTGGACGTGGGCAACGAGGCTCTGCAACACGGAGACGGCATCCAAGGATGTAGGTCTATAGACAAGTCTGCTTGATTCTTCAACAAGGAGGAAAGATCGTAGTTCGTTCGCTGCATTCTCGAGGATATCCGCCAAAGGATTTGCTTCCTCAATCTTGGAAACGTCGTCCCGAAGCTGTTTCTTAAGGTCCTCTATGGCCTTACCTGGGAGAGCCTCGTACTCGCGTATCACCTTCAGCAAAGACGAGGACCCGAAAGACAAGAGCTTGTCCCACTGACGATTACTTGAAAGCAGGAAAAGCCCAACTTGTCGCAGTAGGCGTGAGCTGACGGGGGAACAGCCGTCAGTAAATGGATCCCGCTCTCCGTCATAAAAATATCTAATCGTTTCCACTTCACACGTTTCATCGTCATATCGACCGGTCATTGCCACCTGGGCGGCGAGAAGTGTGCCAGACGGCGGATCTGTCTCGGTGGAAAGGTATGAAGCGTCATCGTGCCACCAAACCGGACGTGCCGCGTTTTCTCCAACGAACCAATCAGGGACAGCTGTAGGGTCATTGTCAGGGAATTCAGTAATCGTCGCGATAATATCAAATCGGGTGTCTGGTTTTAGTGAACCCCCATAGAAGTCCCATTCGGAGATCGGCCGGACCATTCCTTCGCGGGCAAAAAGAAGAGCCATTGCCTCGACAATGGTGGTCTTGCCGACGTTGTTCGCGCCGAGCAGGACAGAATGCCCAGGAAGGACGATCCGTCCCTGCCGAATACCCCTGAAGTTCTGCAATGCAATCTGGCATATTCGCATCAACTATCCCCTCTTACCGATGTCCTTTCTCGTATGGCGGTTTCCCTCTCGTACCTGCATGGGGTGCGTCGCGGCGTCAACCTGCAGCCAATAGTGCGAGACCTTTTTGACCTCGTGCCATTCGAGCCTGGCTGGGTCTTTGATTGGCTCCTGAAGCTGCGGCTCATTATTGCAATTCGTGACTATGTAAAGCCAGTAGCAATCGCGGCGGTCCTGCGCGACGCGGCGTTCGTTCGGTGTAAGAAGAATGGTGCCCGTTGACCCTCCGATTCCCTTGACCTCAGTCACCCTTTCGCATTCCTCGGGTATCACCGTAATTCCTTGGCGTCTTCAATTACCCTCTTTTTTACCCTTTTTCAAGACATTACCCTTTTTTTGCCATTTGGCGCCGGGGCCGCGCCCAAGACACTCGACCTGCCCGGCTTTCTGAAGGTCGCGGAGAACCCTCCGGATCATGTCGCGGCTTACGGTTGGACATGACCTCTCGAGGTCAGCCAATGAAAACTCGGCGGGGAATCGAGCGAGGGCATTTTGGACGATTTCCGTCTTTGCGCCTCTCGGCTCGGCGACTTGCCCAAGGCGTTGTTCAAACTCCCGGTAGGCCGACTTCAGGATGAAGAAGAGATAGCTGATATACGGCCAGGGATCGTGCTTCCCTTCGTGCCAGTGACGAGAGCTCTCTTCCAGAGTTTCATAATAGCGGTCTTTGTTCTCCTCCATGAGGCGCTCAATGCTTATGTATCGCCCCACCTCATAGCCCAGATGGTAACATTGAAGAAGTAGAAGCAGACGAGAAACCCGGCCGTTCCCATCGCGAAAAGGATGAATGCACAGGAAATCAAGGTTGAATGCCGCGGCGAGAATCAGGGGATGAATTCTCTGCTCCCTGAGTTCCCTCGTCCATAACTCGAAAAGCTCCTTCATCGAGCCGGGCGTTCTTTTCGCAGAGACGGGAGTAAAGCGTATCCTTATTCTTCCATCAGCAGACTTCTCTATGATCTGCCCGTTTTTGTCTTTGTATTTTCCGGCGTCCCAGGCATCCGCGAGGGCGAGACGATGAAGCTCGATCACTATTCCTTCCGACAAGGGCAGAGCAGCTCTTTGCTCATGAATGAGCTTCAGCGCTTCTCGATAGCCCCGGACCTCTTCTTCATTTCTATCCCGAAGGGAGGCTTTCCCGAAAACGATGGTTTTTACACGGGAAGGATCCACGTTGACGCCTTCAATTCGAGTGGAAGAAACAGCGCTCTCGACAATGGCGTGTTCACGAAGAATCTTGAGACGCTGCGGAGACTGGCGGACGAAGAGCTGCTGTTTTCCTCGAGCTTCTGCTATATCAGCCAGGTACCATGAAGTCAGCGCCGGCAGGCTTTCCAGGCCTTGTGAGAACAGGCGAAGCGTCATCATTCTTTCAGCCCTCCATAAGGCGCACGGTCTTCTCCTATGCTCATAGGCCGGATGACAGCATCAACCGCCGGATAATAGTAAGAAACCTTGGTTACCTCATGCCAGTCAAGTCCGACTAGGCCCTCGACTGGCTCCTGAAGCTGCGGCTGGGAGTCGCAGTTCGTGACCATACACAGCCAATACGGGGTCACTCCTCGACGAAGTCCCTGACAGCGGCGGCAAGTTTCGCTGGCAATTCCACGCACAGAAGAATGTCGTTTCCTTCGTATTCCTTACTGATGACATTGCCTTCCGCATGAATTCGAGAGACAAGCCGCGATTCGCTCTGTGGGACTCGCAGCCTCACGAAAACCATCAGCTCCGCCAGGGTCATCTCCAGTTGCCTGATAAGTTGGTCAAGCCCGGTTCCTTCCTTCGCGGAGATCGGCACACAATTGGGATGCGTTCGGCTCAATCTCTCGACGGGCGAAGGACCCTTCAGCCTGTCAATCTTGTTCAGCGCGGTAATGATGGGCTTCTCGTGGCATCCGATTTGCTTCAGCACCTCATAAACACTCCATGACCGTTCGTCCGCCTGCGGGTCGCTTGTGTCCAGGACGTGGATGAGAAGGTCCGCCTCCGCAACCTCCTCAAACGTCGCCCGGAAAGAGTCAATGAGGTGGTGCGGCAGCTTCCGGATGAAACCGACCGTGTCGGACAAGAAAACAGTCTGGTGGTTAGGAAGAATGACTTTCCGAGTCGTGGGATCGAGCGTCGTGAAGAGCTTATCTTCGACGGTAACGTCCGCGCTCGTCAGGGCGTTCAGGAGAGTGGACTTCCCCGCGTTCGTATATCCGATGATGGCGGCGGTTTGGCCGAATCCCCTTTTGCGGGCCTTTCGCTGCGTCGCCCGATGCGTCCGTACGTCCCTGATCTCCAGATTCAATCGGTGAATGCGCTCTTTGACGCGCCGCCGGTCAACTTCGAGCTGAGTCTCACCGGGACCTCGCGTCCCGATCTCGCCCGGCTGCCTCGATAAGTGCGGCCAGCGGCGAGTCAACCGCGGAAGTAGATGCCAGAGCTGCGCCAGCTCAATCTGAAGTTTTGCCTCTTTGGTGTGGGCGTGCTGGGCGAATATGTCGAGGATCAACTCCGTGCGGTCAACTACTTTCCTCTGGATGATTTCCTCGAGGTTCCTCTGCTGCCCCGGGCTCAGGTCCTCGTCGAAAACCACAAGGTCGGCCTGCATCTGCTGGCAGATGGTGCGCAGGCGCTCAACCCACCCCTTGCCGATGTAATAAGCGGGCGTCGGCTTACCCCGCTTGACTACCTCGTGTTGGACGACAAAGGCGCCTGCCGTGCGGGCAAGTTCCGCCAGCTCGCCGAGGTGGTCGTCCACCTGGGACCTGTTAGTCCCGTCGAGCTGGACTCCCACCAAAATCGCCTTTTCCTCATGGTCGGGCTTCTGCGTCTCAGTCAGCTCCAAGTACCTCGCCTTTTTGCCTCCGTTCTAATCAGCCTATGGTCCGGGCGCCCACGGGGACACTTACCGTACGATTCTGTGGTCTGTGCGTCCTGTGCGTTCTCTGGGGTCAACTCCCTTTCCCCTCACCTTTCAGCGCCGCAAGAAGCGCCTCGTAAAGTCGCTCTCTACTGTCGTACTCGTCGAACTTGTACCACGTAATCCTATCATCTTTGCGAAACCACGTCAATTGCCGCTTGGCGTACCGGCGGCTATCCCGCTTCAGCAGCCTCTTCGCCTCGTCAAGCGAGTAAAGCCCGTCGAGAAACCCGACGACTTCCTTGTAGCCGATCGCCTGCATCGCCGTCCGGTTTCCTCGAAGCCCCTCTTCGAGCAACCGCCTCGTCTCCTCGACCAGCCCTCGCTGGAACATATCTTCCACCCGCTGGTCAATCCTTCGGTAAAGCGCCGCACGGTCCCTAATCAGCCCCAACATCGGCGGCCGCGCTCGCCGTTCCTTCCATTGCCGCTGAAAGTCGGAAATCGGACGGCGAGTCCGGTAATGCACTTCCAGCGCCCTGACGACTCGCCGCACGTCTTTCGGTGAGAGCTTCCCCGCCGCCTGTGGGTCAATCTCGGCAAGCCTGGCATGTAACGCCTCCGACCCTTCCTTCTCCGCCTCCGCCATCAACTCCCTTCTCAGTTTCCAATCCGCCTCCGGCCCCTCGAATAGCCCGTCCACGAGCGCTCGCACGTACAGCCCCGTCCCCCCGCACACCAGCGCAACTTTCCCCCTCTGGTGAATGTCCTCAATTGCCGCCGTCGCCAACTTTCGATACTTCCCGACGCTGAATTCTTCCGTCGGCTCGACGATGTCTATGAGATGGTGCGGAACTTCCGCCCTCTCCTCAGGGGTCGGCTTGGCCGTGCCGATGCCCATCCCTTTATAGACGAGCATCGAGTCCGCCGAGACAATCTCCGCCCCGATCTTCTTCGCGAGCCAGAGAGAAGCATCCGTTTTACCGACACCCGTAGGCCCGACCAGGAAGACTGTTTCTGGGAAAGTTGATCCACCTTGATGCAGGCACCCATTCATCTTCTCTTAAATTGCTTTTCGATTTCTTTCAGGCTCATCTTGATCATTGTAGGGCGACCGTGCGGACAAGTGTAAGGATTTTCCGCGGACACCAGCCGAACGAGCAAAGCCTCGCATTCCTCGGAAGTCATCCGGTCGTGCGCCATCACCGCCGATCGGCACACCGACCGCACCACAATCTTCTCCCGCTCCGAATCGTATTCCTTTCTCGATTCCTGAACCGCCGCCAGGAAATCGTGAATCGCCGTGCCGATGTTTCCCATCGGGAAGAACGATGGAACCGACTCAATAATGAACGTCCGCTCCCCGAATGGTCGGGTCTCAAATCCAATCTTCCGCAGCAGCTCGCCGTTCTCGTGCAGCAGGAAACTCTCTGCCGACGAGACCTCCACCGTCGAGGGAATCAATAACCGCTGCGACGGGCAATCCCCCATTTTGATCCCCACCATGACTTTTTCGTACAGAACCCTCTCGTGGGCGGCGTGCTGATCAATCACCACAAGCCCCTCATCATCCTGCGCAAGGATGTACGTGTCGGAAAGTTGCGACAGGAACATCAGGGGGCTTCTCCGCGCCGTCCTGAGTGGCAAATCGGCTTGCTTTTCCGCCCCGGCGCCCGGGGCGGGCTTGAGCCGCGAGGGCGATTCCTGCCGACGCGCCGCCCCCGGGACGCCTCGTTCCATCTGCTTCGCCAGGGCTTTCTCGAAATCGCTCTTCGGGTCCGGCGGCTTCTCGTATTGCTCCGAAAGGAAATGCGGCGCGAGGTCCGCATCCTTCAGCGCGCGAGAAATCGCCCGAAGAACAATATCCCGGACATCCCACTCGTTCTTGAACCGCACCTCCTTCTTCGTCGGGTGAACGTTCATGTCAACGAATTCGGGGCTGATTTCAAGGAACACAATCGCCAGCGGATACCGCCCCTTCGGCACAAGCGTCTTGTAAGAGAGCATCACCGCATAATACAAGGGCGGGCTGATGACCGGGCGGTTGTTCACGTACAAAAGCTGCCCAGACCGGTCTGATCGCGTCAAGCTCGGGTGCCCCGCATATCCCCGCACAATGACTCCCTTCTCCTCGTAGCTGAAAGGAAGGAGCTGCTCCGCCGTCTTCTTTCCGAATATTCTCGCCACTCTCTGATCCGCGCTCTCCGTCTTTGGAGCGACCAGGACCTCCCGCTCATTGTGAGCCAGCCGAAAATAGACCTGCGGATACGCCAGTGCGTAGCTGTCCATCAGCCGGCAAATCGCCGCCGCTTCTCTCTCAGCTGACCTCATGAATTTCCGGCGTGCGGGCACATTGTAGAAGAGGTCTCGCACCTCGACCGTCGTCCCCGGCGACCGCCCCACGTCCACAACATTCACCAGCTTGCCGCCTTCCACCTTCAAAAACGTCCCGATAAGCGCCTCCCTCTCGCACGCTGTGATGCTGAACCGCGAGACCGACGCAATGCTCGGAATCGCCTCCCCCCGAAATCCGAGCGTCCCGACCTTCTCCAGGTCCGCGACCGTCCGAATCTTGCTCGTCGAATGCCGTTCCAGAGCGAGAACAGCGTCATCCCGGCTCATCCCCATCCCATTGTCCGAGACAGAGATGAGCGCCCTGCCGCCGGACTTCGCCTCGACAGAAATCTCCGTGCCCTCCGCGTCAATGGCGTTCTCGACCAGCTCCTTGACGACAGAAGCCGGACTCTCGATCACCTCTCCCGCGGCGATCTTATTCGCTACATTTTCCGAAAGCACCCTGATTCGATTCATGGCGCCTGATGAAGGAACGCGTGTGATAAAACGTTAGCTGAGTATAGATGCGATTAAGTATTGACAAGTCAGGAACAACGTGGTACAAAAGAAGTGTCCTTTACTTATAGTAAGGGACCCTCAAAGGTTTCGGCCGCTGAACCGTATCAGCGGCCCTTTCTACTTGTACCATTTCGGGTTGCCTGTCATCTTCCTCAAAGCCGAGTCGTTGTTGACAACGTAGGCGGTGACAAAACTTGCGCGCCGGGGGTTCCTGTCAACAGCAACGATGACGACATAGCGCTCTGCGGGGGCCAACGCGATTCGGCGTACCCTCCCACCTGGCATCTTCCTCCGGTAAAGCTCCACGGTGCTATCCCGAAGAACCGCCTCAATCCAGTTGATCCTCTCGGCTCGGGTCCAATCGAACCTGTCCTTGACTCCCGAGCCGCGCTCGGATTCCGTGAAGAAGGCGTGGTCAAAGTTGTGAGCGAAGAAGCGAACCTCTAACCCGTCAAATGTAACCACCGGACCGCTGCTGACGTAGTGCCTGAAGAAGTAGTTCCGATACGCGGCTTCGTTTGCCAGCTTAAGTAAAGGAGGCGGCGCCATTACCAGCCTCCGCCTGGGCGAAACCGAAAAATGTTGAATTTGTCCTCCGCCCTGGAGGTCGAGCCGATTTCTCTCCCCAGACGCCCCTCAATCTCTTGCACCACCTCCCATTTTGCCCTGCTTGTACCGCTCCGGTGAAACTTGTAGCTCACCGCCCCCATGAGCACGTCAGCAAGTTGAATGAGGTCAACCTGGTGGGAGGGCAGGGCCTGAACCTCAACCACCGCGGACAGGTTGGCATTTGAAAGGCATCGCTGCAGCGTCTTCAGTCTGTCGTGGGCACGGTTCGTCTTGGTGTCAACAAATATCCGGTAGGTATTAAAGTCCAATATCCAGTAGTGCAGCAACTGATAATAGAACTTATAAAACATCAGTTCGCTGTCGGCCTGGTGGAACCGCACCGCATCGAGTTCGTCCGCCCGAAGAACGAGGGCCCTGAAACGCGCCTCCACCGAGAAGAACAGTCTCACCAGATCCCTGTAGAAGCCCGCGCGGGATGGACTGACGCGGTTCCACTTGAACTCGCCGTAGACTCCGCACCTCTGCCTTAGCTCGCGAATTGCCTTTTTCAGTGGGGGACGATCGCAAGCCTGGATCCAAAGCCCAGCAATCACGACGTAATTGTCGCCAGGGGGCAGCGACTTGAAAAGCTCCTGACGGCTCTCGTCGCAGTACACCTCGAAATCCATTACTGAAAGCCTCCTTCGCACGTGTCCTCAGGGGTCAAAGCGGTCCGATTCTCGGGAAGCTCCTTGACCACAGAAGCCGGACTCTCGATCACCTCTCCCGCGGCGATCTTATTCGCTACATTTTCCGAAAGCACCCTGATTCGATTCATGGCGCGCGTCTGATTTCCGACCCGCAACGGGCGCGGGCGGGCCTCCGCCTCGGCTGACTGCGGGCGGCCGGGGTCCTCTACTTGCCGCTACGGCGGAAGGCGTTCACGACATACCAGGCCGAAAAATACAGTAGCCAGGGGCCCACGAAAAGCACCGGAAACAAACCCCAGGCCGGCCAGCCTTGGTCTGCAAGGTTGATTAAGAGAAGCAGGAGAACCGGGGCCCAGACGGACACCATAAGCGTGAGTGTCCCAAAACCTCGTTTGTTCATCGGGCGCCTTCCTCCTTCCTTGCAAGGGCCATTTCATTGAACCTCCGGTCAAGCTG
>CAZFAP010000155.1:0-11671 GCA_964516325.1 uncultured Verrucomicrobiota bacterium | reverse complement strand
GCCAGTACCACGTCGAGGGGTCAAAAGGATAGACGTACTGGGGATAAATATACAAATCTTCACCCCATTGGCGGATGTCCGCCGGCCTCAGGGCCCGTGCCTGAATATTTGTGAGGCAGAAGCTATCCCGAGGATAGTTCTTGAGGAAGAACCGACGCGTCTCGTACATCTGGGGACCGTTTTCGACGCGATTGCGTGACCACAGGACGGAGCTTCCCTCCTCGTACCGGGCATCGAAGCCTTTGGTCAGAACACCCTTTTCGTCGTAGTCAATGTTGATCATCGAATCGAACAAGATGTACAGATTCACGTCGAGGGGCGATTTCTGAAAAACGGACAGCCTCATCGGATACACCATCTCGTCTTCCTGCGGAGTTCTGAATCTGAAGCGAAGCGGATGAAGGTCAACCCTTTCTTCGCCGGAGATAGCCTCCCGCACCTTGATCGCCGCGAAGACCCAGCCGAGCTTTCTGTAGTACTCCAGTTCCTCTTCGGCTCCCTTCAGCTCGACGTAACCGTTTTGCTTGAGCCACTGATTCAGCGCGCCTTTGACCGTCTCTTTCACGGTGGTAGTCTCATAGTTCCCCACCGTCTTCCTGGCGATCACCTCCACGCCCGCCGCTTCCTCTCTTTCTTCTTCGGCCTTCTTCCCGCAGCCAAACCAGACCCCCTTTTTACTCCGTTCGGCGAGCGCGTGCTCGACGTACGCGAACAGTTCATGGAAAAGCTCCGCGCTTTCACTGAAAATCTCCGGAATCGAGGGGAACGGGACGACCCAGGCAAAATCCTTCGGCTTTCCCTGATAGGTAACCTTGAGGATCAGGTCCTCGAGGCCATCCTTGAAGATGATGATTCCTTCTTGTGCGTGCTGCTCCAGACTGCCCTGGTACTGCCGCTCTTCGTACGTCGGGAGAAAGGCGCCGTCTGGGCAGAGAGCCGCGGGCAAAACCTGCACGAAGACGAACAACAACCCCGTCAGAATTGCTTTTCTCATGTTCTCACCCCCAAAAAACTGACCCAGACTCGAAGTTGTGAACACCCGCGCCACCATCCGGTCCATCCTGTTATCGTGTCGGAATCTTCCTCTTTTCGACGGGATTTGCCGGATGAACAGGATACACAAGATCATTCGGCACATCCTGTGGTCCTGTCTCAGAATTCTCGCCGATTCACCAGGAGGATGTTACTCGGCGGCTTTGGCGGGGGTCAGGACAAACATCTTGTCGGCGCCGATGGCCTTCAGGGCTTTGAGGATGCGAACCGCCTCCTGCAACTGAAGGTCAATGAATTCTTCCTTTTCCCCGCCCGAAGGCGGGGCGGAGGGCTTCTCCTTTTCCGATTGAGCCTCCGGCTTGGGGCTTTCCGCCTCTGGCTTCTCCTCCTTCTCGTCCTTAACCGCCTTCTCCATCTCCTCGTACTTCTGCCTTCTCCTCTGCATCTCCTGCTCGAAAGTTACCGCCACCACAATGTCCGGTTCCACCCCCTTATCCTGAATGGTCGTGCCGCTGGGCGTGTAATACTTCGCCGTCGTTAGCCTCAACGCGCTATCTTTGCCCAACCGCAGGATGGTCTGAACGGACCCTTTCCCGTAGCTCTTCTCGCCGATGACGACTCCTCGCTTCAGGTCCTTGATGGCGCCCGCGACGATTTCCGAGCCGCTGGCGCTCGCTCCGTTAATCAGAACCGCCAAAGGAAACATCGGGTGAGTTCCCGGCTCTTCCGAAACGTATTCCCCATTTTGAGCCGGTCGCCTCCCTTTGGTGGAGACAATCACGTGCCCGCCGGGGATAAAAAGGTCCGCCACCTTCACCGCCGAAACAAGCAAGCCACCCGGATTATCTCGAAGGTCGAAGATCAAAGCGGTCATGCCCTGAGCCTCCAGGTCGCTCAGCGCCTCGTGCAGGTCGGAGGGCGTCCTCTCCTGGAACTGCGTTACCTTCACATACCCGATGGAGTCCTCCAGAATCCTCGACTCAAGGACGCTGGGGACCTTGATCACCGCACGCGTAACGGTGAACGTCTTGATGGTCCCATGCCCCCGCAGAATTGTCAGAGTTACCTTTGTGCCCGGCTCACCGCGAAGTTTCGAGACCACCTCGTTCAGGTCGGGATCGGTCAAGGTCTCCTCGTCTATCTTCACGATCTTGTCACCCGCCATCAACCCTTCGCGATAAGCTGGCGTCCCCACAATGGCCGAAACCACCGTCACAAACCCCTCCCGCTTGGTGATCTCGATCCCAAGCCCTCCAAACGTGCCGGTCGTGTCCACTTCCATGCTCTTGACCGCCACGGGAGGAAGAAACTGACTGTGAATGTCGAGAGAATCCAGCATCCCTTTCAAGGCGCCGTGAACCAGCTTCTCCGTTGTCACCGGGTCCACGTAATTGTTCTGAATGATGGACATCGCTTGAGGAATCAAGTCCAGCTTCGCCAGACCTTCGCTCTCGTCCTCCGCAAACATCTTGAGCACGCGGCTTCCGACGAGAAAACTTGCCGCCACCAAAACACCTATCACCCACAGGAACTTCTTTCTTCTCATGAAATTCTACCTCCGTTTTTTAACTTGAGGACGCCGATGTTTCTGGTCTCCGGGACATTCGCCGGGCATAGTACCAAGCACCCATCGCCCTGAGTGTGAGAGTCGCCACGAGGCAACCACGAGCACCAGAAATAGGCCCTTGAACTTCCGTCCTCAAACACTCACAGTTCGGGTCTCTCTGTTGACATCAACTATCGCATGCCCCGCATTTCCTGTCAATCCTGCAGGATGCCCGGGCTGCGGCTGTATTTTAGTGGGCGGGTGGATGAATCCATTGGTCGAGAAGCCCCCGCCGAGGGCGGGGCTGCGGAAGGGGAGCGCTCCCTGGTTTACCACCAGCTGAAGCAAGTGGCTATCAAAGGACGCCGGCTGAAGCTGGCAGAGACCCAGCACACCCTTTCATCCGGTTGTCCCCCCTCCAAGACTCCTCGGTCACGCGGCACAAACCCAACACCCGGGGCGCACGCCCTGATCACCGCCTGAAATACGGCCGCACCCATTTCGCCTACCGTGTGGTTGCGATGCGGTAGAATTGTTGGGTCGCGGAGAGACCGGTGAAAGTCGCACGAAAGTTGCCGTTGCCGAGGTCGTCGAACAAGGCGGGTGTCTCGGCCCAATCGGCACCGGTGACCAGATCATCGCGAGACTCGAGGCGGTGGCTGCCCACAGGCTGACCCGAAGCGAACTCGATACTCAAGTCAAGGCCGGAAACTCCAAAGGCGGTAACTTCAAACCTGGGCGGTGCCGGGGGCACAATCTTCAGCACTTTCCCCGTCGCGCCGGAGGGACCGAGATTCAAAGAGCCGAGGACATAGAGTTCGCCGTCAAGGTCTTGCCCGAAGCCTTTGATCCACGTTCCGAGCGGGCGGTCATCCTTGCCGATTCGAAGCTCCTTCACGGCTCCGGACTCGTCGAGGTAGAAAAGCCGCCCGCTGGGTGTGCTAAACCTGCCCCAATCGCCGAACACGTATCGCCCCTGCAAGGACGCGATTGCTTTGCCCCTGTACACAAAACCGCCGATTACCGCGGTCCCGTCCTCGTGGTCATATGCGGCGATAGGGTCAACCAAGCCGGGCGGAGGCGGAACGACAGGAAGGGTCGTCGTGAAACCTGGGTCGGTTTCGTTTGGATCGAAAAAGAAGTTGCCTTCCTTCACTCGCCACCCGTAGTTGCCACCCTTGACGACGATGTCAGCTTCTTCGACATCGTTTTGTCCGACATCGCCAACGTACAGCGTTCCATCCGCCCTGTCGAAGCTGAACCGGTAGGGATTTCGGAATCCGTACGCGAAAATCTCGTCCACGCCCTCTGTCGCCACAAACGGGTTGTCGGGCGGGACACCGTACCTCCCGTTGGTGGAATTGGTCCCGCCAACGTCAATCCGGAGAATCTTTCCGTAAACGTTATTGACGTCCTGCGCATTTCCCTGAGGCGAATGTCCTCCCCCCTGGTCGTCGGCGGCTCCTCCATCGCCGAGAACGATGTACAGCATGCCGTCCGGACCGAAATGCACATCCCCGCCATTATGATTGGATTGGGGCTCGTCTATGCGGAGGATCACTCGACGGGTAGCCGGGTCCACGGCGTTCGGATTTGCCGGGTCCACGGTCCACTCCGCCACGACCGACTGGTGATTTTGCACGCCCCCGGGGGTCGTGAAATCGGCTTCACCAACGGCTGGCTCGGAGGTGTACGTATAGACCTTCCCGTTTGCAGCGAAATCGGGATGGAGGGCAAAGCCGAGGAAGCCTCTCTCGTCATAATTGGCGTTCAGATTGACGAGATTCTTTTCTACGTCGAGAAATGGCACAGGAAGAATGCTGCCATTTTGAAGAATGAAAACCTTTCCGGCCTGATCGTAGATGAAAAGCCGACCGGTGCCGTCATCGGGGGCGGCCATGCCGAGGGGCGAAATGAGTCCTTCTGCGACGGTTTGGAGTTCAATCGTAACAACCCCCTTTGTGATGTCCGGGAGAGGATCGGTAATTTCTGTTCCGTCGCCAAAAAAGGACGCCAGCAGCGGCGTTCGACTCGCCCAGTTCTCCGGCTTTGTGGGGTCGTAGGCAACGAGTTGAAGGGTATTTCCGGGAGCGGGCGCCGCGACGAAGGCCTCGGTATTCGGCCACAGCCCTGCTGCCACGGCGGTCGAAGTGTGTCCGACGTTGGGCGCGGGACCGTACTTGAGCCCGGAGATGATGGACCCGGGATCGGAGAAGTTGGTGTCTCGATAGAGCCACAGGTCGCTGTCCGAGGGGTCGAGGCCCGTAACGGTAAAGACCTTAGTTTCCCCGATGGCGAACATGGTTCCGCTGGGGATGCTGGAGGCGCAATCGAGGCGATGGCATAACGGCAGGCTCGAAACGAGCGTGAATTCGATGGGACCAAAGTTCGTGACCTCGACCTGTCCCGTGGCGGGATTGACTTCAGTTATCCGAAGATGCCCCGGGTGTGCCGAGGCATCGAACATGGCGGCGGTGAGCAAAACCGCGAGCAGTGAATGTGTGATGATTCTCTTCATGTTGTACCCCTTCTCAGCAGATTAGTCTGCCGTCAGAACATTCACTGTATAATGCTCACGGGGAACGCCGGAGTTCCTCGTTTTTCTGGGGTGCGGCTGTATTCTGGTTGGTGGATGGATGAATCCATTTGTCGAGAAGCCCGGCTCAAGTGGCGCCGATGGCGACACTGAGGCCCGGCAGGACAAAGGGCCGGAGCAGCAGGTTGAACAAGGTGGGGAACCTCAGGCGATGCCACAAATGCGCTCCCACACCTGGCGGGTGCGTCTCGACGGACCGCGCCGGACCGACCCTCGTTGGTGGATGGCGGTCATCCCGTATGGGGCAAGCCTACGCACCGGGCGGAGATTGCACGTCCGGTCTCAATGTGGGTGCGTCACACGCCTCGTCGGAGGAAGATACCGCCCCTCCCCGCCTCCCAGGGCGAGTCTTGTGTACTCCGTGCCTCGAGAGACCAGTGCTATTTCGGCTCGTGGTCCTTCACGATGCGGTAATAGCGGTGGCCGAGTCCGGCAGTGTCGTCACCGCTCCAGGAGGTCTCCGAAATGGGCCACGTCCCGGGGAGCGGCTGCCAGATGCCCACGAGGAGGTCATCCGTGAACTCGACCGTGTAGGCGTATTTGAGGTCGAATTCGGTTTCCTCCCATTGGAGGAGTATGGCGTTATCTCGTCCGAGGGCGATTTTGATGGGGATGACCGGCAGAAGCTGCTGTCCGACGCGAGCCACAATCTGCGAGGAGCCCTGATTGCCCCTCTCATCCGTTATGGTGGCCCTCAGGAAATAGAGCCCCGGCTGAAGTTCGCCCGGGTCCCATTTTACGGAGAGACCCTGAGCGATGAAAATCCACGGGATGCGCGGTTTCGTGGGCGAGACGGTGATCATGTTGTCGGATTCCTGAACTCCCGCCTTCCCCGGCCATGTTACATCGCCGTTCGGTTTCATGGTGATGTTGACGATGGCGCCGTCCCAGGGGTCCATGATGTCAACCGTCGTGCTGCCATCCGCATTGGTGAAGTTGGCGATGGAATTGACCGTCACGCGGTGCCCGCCGCCGGTGTTCCAGTAGATTCCGATGAGGACGTCCTCTTTGCAGTTCTCGACCTCGTTGCGGACAGCCGTGGGAGTCACAGCCGAAGGGCCGGTGACGGTC
Source organism: uncultured Verrucomicrobiota bacterium (assembly GCA_964516325.1). Lineage (GTDB taxonomy): Bacteria > Auribacterota > JABMQX01 > JABMQX01 > JABMQX01 > CAZFAP01. The sequence goes on along the minus strand of CAZFAP010000155.1, from coordinate 5,465 downwards.
AGTCCCAGACCCCGGTCGCTGATCCATTCTCTGAGTCCGGAAGCGATGTCTGCGGGGGCAGTGCCGCCAACGCTGCTGGTATCCATTTCGTCGGCAAGCCCTTCCACGAGCTGCGTGTCAGTAAGGGCAAAGCCGTCAAGGCACCGCGTCAGCGACGGATAGCCGTGGGAAGCCCACCATTTCAGGCAGGCGGCGCTGGCAGTCGGAGCACAGTACATATTCCCGTTATTCACCTGCCCGACACCGTAGTTATGCTGGTCCAGAAGGGGAATCCCCTTTGTGTAATAAAGACGCTTGAGCTGCACCTCCCAGATCACACTGACCACATCCTCGTCGAAGGTCGTACAAGAAATGTCAGTCGGGTCCACGAAGACCTGGTGGTCTCGGAGCTTCAAGAGCGGGATGGGCGGTGTGGGGTCAATATACAGCTCGATAATGTCCTCGCCGATGTTCTGGAACCGGTCCGCCATGGTCGCTTTCACCAGGTAGGGGCCTTCCCTGGATTGGCTGACATCCCACTGGACATGCCACCAGTTATGCACGTAGGTGTTGGGCAGTGTGGCTTCGGAGGGAACAGTCCCGTCGTCATCCTGCCCGATGGGCTCCCAGCTCTTGCCTCCATCGGATGAGAAATCGAAGCCGGTCAGCACAATTTCATCGTCCCATAACCCGGTATCTTCCGTTGCCCAGAGGTTAACCACTCCATAAACCATGTCCGGTCTCAGCCCAAGGTTGTCCACAGGCTTGAGGAGGCGGGGCCTGGGTCGCGGGTCGTGGACGAGCTGTGCTTGATTGGTGAAGACGGCTTCGACATTGCCGGTGGACTCCAAGGCGACGGGGTATTGAACAACGACAGATTGGACCTCCTCCGCCGTGGGAGGAATGAGCATTTCGGAGGGTCCGCTATCCGGCGTGAGAATGTCCTGCTGGGATTTTGGCGACCAATCGAGCGAGAGGATCAATGGGTCGTCCTGCGTCATGTTATCCAGGGGGATGACGGATTTGGACGCCGCCCATCGTCGCAGCACGATGAGCGTATCAGGCTCTTGGCCGCCAGGAACCGTCGGAAACTCCGTGGGAGGGATGATGATGTCCCCCACGCTGGAGTCGGCATAGCCAACCCAGTTCTGCCAGACGAAAGCCACCGTGCCGACGGGCCGACCGTCGAGAGTCCACGTCGCCTTGGCGTACCGGATCGGAGGCGCGCCCGCTCGAAGAGAAATGCCCAGGTGGAGCCATTCGCACGGCTCAAGGTAGGTTCCGTCAGGCGCCTTCCAGGTAATGACGATCCCCAGCTCTGTCTCCCGGACCTCGGGCCGCCAACCTCGACCCGCGTGTCCGGCATACAGCTTGACTATATCCCCGATCGTGATTCGCCCGGCTGGGACCATAGGCGCCGGTTCCAAAGTCAGCTCAAAGTCGTTGACCGGCTTTTCCGTGAAATTGTGGAGATCGAAATTCGACGATACGCCTCTTATCCAGGCTGGACTTCCCTGATTGGCGAGAAAGGCGCAAGAGGTAAGGACGATGAAAGCGAAAATTGAGGATTTGAGCAGCGGCCTTGAGGCGGAGTTCATTTGGTCCCTCCTTTCGTTTGTCCTCACAAACCCCCACCGCCCAACATTATCGTCAGGAATTATCCCAGGGTCAAGGTTATTCAGGGGTGCGGCTGCGATTGGGGGCATCTCATTATTGCGCTCCTTCAGAGCTTGGATCGTTGATCTGTGCGGGAGTCCCCTGGGCGTTGCTCCCCGGCTGTCCGGGTCCGTGGCGGGCTACGTCCAGTCTCGGGAGGCCCCCCCGGGTACCGGCGTCTTCGTGCCTTTGTGGTCGCCATGGCGATCTCACCACCAAGACACCAAGGCACGATAGCCCCAACGGGGCGCAATAAGATAGCCCAGGGCCAAGCCCCCGGGCGAAATACGACACCGTTGTCCAAATGCCTCGTCGTCGCCACCTAACTGCGGCCGCACCCAGTTATTCAGCCTCACGCTCATTGTTCCCGTCGCCAGCGAGCCCAAAGAGGCAGACTCGGGATCGGGTCCCCGTCAGCGGCGTGCGCACTGCCAAATGCACATTGGCTGGTCGGAAGGAATTCTACTTCGGAGGGATTCCTTGAACAGTCAGGAAGGGCGTTGTTGAAGAGAGGAACGACTTGAACTCTGCTTCTGTTTTTGAATGTGATCTGAATAGATGCTAATTTATGTCATGGACGGTCAACGGCTCGCCCCGCGAGTCCCGGGGCGAGCCGATGTCATGAACCAGCGAAGTGCAGCCACACCCCTCCAGAGACAGTTGTCCACGGTGTGCTTTTTAGACCGCTGCACCCGCGAGCACCTGAGGTCGGGACGACCAGAAATGTTAAATCGTGTGTAATTCAGCGGCGCGAATGGCTCAACCCAAGACCACAACGCAGATAACGTACAAAGTGCACGGACTGGACTGCGCGGAAGAAGTCGTGGCTCTCAAGGCGGAGCTCGACGGCAAGTCGGGAGTTGAGGAGCTGGAGTTTGATATCCTGAACGCGCGGATGACCGTAACGTATGATCCCGCGAGGATTGACCCCGAAGCCATAGTCGCCGCCGTGGCGTCCACCGGCATGAAAGCGGCGCCGTGGCAGGGAGAGACCCTGGGACTGAAAGAAGGGTCCTTTTGGGAGAGACTGGGGCCTCTGATTATGACCTGCGCCAGCGGCATATCTCTGCTGGCGGGCTTCCTGGTCCACTCGCTTGCCCACGGGGGCTTCCGCCACGCTCTCGTCGCCGGTGGAGAAGAGCATGTCTTCCCCGTGCCTTCAATTGTTCTCTACTTGTGCTCTATGGCGACGGGGGCATGGTTTGTTGTTCCGAAGGCTGTACTCGCCGCTCGGAAGCTGCATGCGGATATGAACCTGCTCATGACGACGGCCATTATTGCCGCCGCCGCTATCGGCGATTGGCTCGAGGCGGCGGCCGTGGCTTTCCTATTCTCGTTGGCGCTTTTTCTGGAGCGGTGGAGTATTACTCGCGCTCGCCGCGCCGTGAGCGCATTGATGGACTTGTCGCCCACGACTGCTCGTTACATCTCGCCGGAAAATGGCGTCATTATCGAAAAACGCGTCGAGGAGGTCCCCGTTGGCGTTACTGTCCTCGTGCGTCCGGGCGAGAAGGTCCCGCTTGATGGGGAAGTCCTCAAGGGCTCCTCGACGGTGAATCAGGCCCCCATAACGGGCGAATCGGTTCCCGTCCCCAAGAGGCCCGGCGACCCGGTTTTCGCCGGCACGATCAACGAAGACGGAGCACTGGAATTCAGAGCGACCAAACCTGCTGACGACACCACTCTTGCCCACATCATTCACCTCGTGCAGGAAGCGTATTCACGTCGGGCGCCGACCGAACGATGGGTTGACAAGTTCGCCCGCTACTACACCCCCGCGATGATGGTCATCGCAGTCTGCATGGCCGTAGCGCCCCCAATTCTGTTCGCTGGCTCCTGGACAGAATGGCTGTACCGTGCTCTGGTCATTCTCGTGATTGCCTGTCCCTGCGCCCTGGTGATCTCCACGCCAGTCAGCATCGTTTCCGGCCTGACCTCCGCCGCGCGCAATGGAGTCCTCATCAAGGGAGGTATGTTCCTCGAGTTGCCCGCCAGATTACAGGCGCTCGCCCTCGACAAAACCGGGACAATAACGTATGGGCGGCCGGAGGTGCAGGAGCTTGTGCCGTTCAGTGGACATTCTGCGAGAGAGCTACTGGAGATAGCCGCCCCGCTCGAGGCGCAAAGCGACCACCCGCTTGCTCGGGCAATCCTTCGCAGAGCCGATGCTGAAGGAATCACACCTCGCCCAGCAGAAAACTCTCAAGCGATCAAGGGAAAGGGCGCGCAGGGTGAGATAGGAGGGCGCGCTTTTTGGATCGGAAGCCATAGACTTATGGATGAAATGGGAGAGGAAACCGCCGAAGTCCATGACAGGGCCGAGAAGTTGGAGCAGAGTGGATATTCCGTTGTGGCGGTGGGAAACGATGAGCACGTCTGCGGCCTCATCGCCATTGCGGACGGCGTCAGGAAGGAAGCGCCTGAAGTTGTGAGGTTGGTGAGGACACTGGGCGTGCGGCGAGTCATCATGCTCACCGGCGACAACGAGACCACCGCACGTGTTGTCGCTGGATGCATCGGCGTGGATGATTTCAAGGCGGAGTTGCTTCCGGGGGACAAGGTCAAAGCCGTCGAGTCGCTCGTCCGCGAGCTGAGAACGGTAGCTATGGTCGGAGACGGTGTCAACGATGCACCGGCGATGGCGGCAGCTACATTTGGCATCGCCATGGCCGCAGCTGGGAGCGACGCCGCCATCGAGACGGCCGATATCGCCCTGATGTCCGACGACCTGAAGAAGCTCCCCTGGCTCATCACGCACTCGAGGCGAGCCCTTCAAATCATCAAGCAGAACATTGCCTTCGCTCTTGCCGTCAAGCTGGCTTTCTTAGGGCTCGCGAGCGTCGGAATCGCCTCACTGTGGACCGCAATAGCCGCAGACATGGGCGCCTCTCTGCTCGTGATTTCCAACGGGATGAGGCTTCTTGGCAGGAGAAATCACCACCCGACCTCGTCCCTCCCTGAGTCGCGCGGCGCCAGTACGCCAGCACCTCAGCCAAGCTCTTGAGTCGCCGCCACGACCCCAACCGCTGAGGTTCAGTAGAAGGTGTAGTTATAGTACCGCTTCATCACGAGCGGTTTCGCTTTGCGTGCAGGGAGCTTTGGATTGTTGTAGATGCGGATGCTCAAATCGTCCAGCAGAATAACGTCATCGTTCCCGTCGTTGTACATGTCCGCCACGTAACAGAATGGCGTCTCGCGGTCTTTCGGATGCGGTGGTGGATCGAGAAAGCGAACAAGCTGCCGCCCGCTGCCGTCAAAAATCCCATCGCCTCGAGGAATGATGATTTCCATCACTTCGTCTCCATCCCAGTCAATCACGTCGTGGAATCGGGTGTAGTCTGCGACGTAGCTGCCCAGAATACTCCCTTTCATGTCCAGGATCATAAGCCGGTCGGGGGATGGCTCTGGGTCGCCAGCGATATCCACGACGATCTCCTTTCCAGGAATATCCGGCCGCAGCTCTGCCGCACGGGCGCTCTGAAAATGCAGCGTTAGTCTCGGGCGCATCTGCCACACTCTTCGGTTCAAACGGTCTGTCACAATGAGGTCTTGGCCGCCGCAGCACGTCGTGAGGAACCACGGACCATTCTGGGACTTTCCATCGAGGTCCCAGCAGACCCGTGCCGTGTCAGCGTGCCCGGACGGTTCAGGCTCAAGGCGCCAGATCTCCTTGCCGTTATCGTCGAGAAGCGTAAAGCCACAAAAGAGCTCGTCTCTTCCGTCGCCGTCAACGTCGCCGGGACACGGATGATGACCGGTATTGCCGGCCCACTCCCACAGAAGCGAAAAGCTGTTGTCGTATGCCCAGACCCGATCGTACCGGCTCTTAA
>CAZFAP010000154.1:0-11696 GCA_964516325.1 uncultured Verrucomicrobiota bacterium | reverse complement strand
GCGCTTCCGACGGAAATCCCCTTTCCCGCGCAGGAATAAATGAGGTTCCCGGTGACCAACGGCGCTGACCCGTCCATGTCAACACCATCATCCTGCGAACCCACGATGAGGTTGTTTCTCACCACGGGCGTGAGCGCGGACACACCGTTGACGTCCACAGGGTCGTTCCCGCTCCCGCGGGCGTCCGAAAACAGACAATTCTCGACGAGGACGTAGCTGCGATCCGTGTGCACGCCCGCACCGATGGAAACGAACTGGCTGTTCCGGACTTGCGCGACACCCCCACCCGATATGTCAATAGCGTCTCCTTCCGCTGTCGGACTCCCATCCGGGAGCTTCCTGAACAGACATCCGTCCACATCAAGGTCACCTCCGACAACAGCGACACCTCCGGCATAATTCGTTCCACCGTAGGACCCGCCGCTTGACGAATACTCCACGACGCAATGACTCAGTTTGCTCCCCAGCGAATCCTCGAACGCAAGGCTTCCCCAGCTCTCCCCGTCCGCGTATCGTGTGAAGACGACAGGCTCGGCTTCCGTCCCGTTCGCCAGGAGCGTGCCCATAACGACGAGCGATTGTCCGTTTGCCAGCATCACCTCAGTCCCCGGCTCAATCGTCAGGTTCGAGCCGACCGGGACAACAACAGTTCCGGAAATCAGGTACTGGCTCGGTTCTTTCGTCCAGACGGAGCTCCCGCTAAGCTCGCCGCCCACAACCCGTTCCGGTGGGATGTACACAATCGTCACGGTCTTGCTATCAACGGTCAATCCACCCGCCCCCCTCGCAATCACCGTAAACTCGTTTGTCCCCGGTGAAAGCACAATCGGGTAAGACCACGTCCCCTGCCCGGGGTCGTAGTTCGCTGACATACCGTTAACGGTGACCTGCTCGGTAAGGAGAACGGGAGTTGTTCCGGAGAGAGTCAGGTCTGCCCGCCGCACAATCCACCTTCCACTATTCTGAACGACCTGTGCTTTGCTTCGGAGGGTCGGAATGAGGGAGAGGTCCCCGCTATCTATGGCGCCGTTGTGCCCTTCCAGAGCCAGGACGTTTTTGCCGACCCTGAGCTTGCCGATGTGCCGGGTGAGGTCGAACACTTCGGGCGTTCCGGCTTCATGGTTGGAGTCTCTCGCCGGGGAGTTGTAATAGGTCGGTTCATCGCGCATGTTGCCGTTGGCAACCTTGTCTCCCCCGTTCAGATAAGCGATGAAGCCGTCGTCGTAATCCACCACCAGCTCCAGCGCGCCGATATTGTCAATGGAGGAAAGGTAGAACTCCTTTCGGATATAGACGCTGTAGTAGTTATAGCGCATGTCGTTGAGCTGAGTCGCGTCGTCGTTGTCGCCGTATCCGAACCCGCTCGGTCCCTTCTCCCACCCGCTGTCAACGAAGTCCAACTCTTTCCAGAGGTCGGGCGGGTCACTCGGGTGGTCCTTCCCCCGGAGAAACATCCATTCGTCTCCCGGTCGGATGTATTCTGTCCCCAGCTCCGGAGGCGAAATTGTCAGCTCCGTTATGATTTGGCTGCGGATGTCGGCAATTCTCGCGGTGACGACGTTCTTGTATCCCTGAAGCGTCGCATCGGCGAATTTTCCCTTGAGACTGTCAATCGCGGGAAACATCTGCCGTTCCGAGAACTCGTAATCCAGCATGTGCAGAAGCTTGCGCATGTACATCAAGCGGAAACTCGGTATCGAAAGGAGCCGAACGATCGAAGGCAGCGTCTGGCAGAAGATGCTCTCGGTCGGATCGTTGAGGATATTGTCGAGGTCCCATGGAATGAGATACCACTTCCCGTCCACCGGGTAGTGGTAGATATAATAATCATCTCCCGCCTGGAGGTAGATCGCCCCCTCCCTGTTGTTAAAGCAGTTGTTTATGGCGAAGTAGGTGATCCACTCCTCGACGTTGATCAGCTCGCTGACCCGCTGCTCGAAATCGGCGTCCGAAGGAGTGGTCGTCCTATCGAACACGTAACACAGTTGGATGACGTCGGAATAGTCGTCCTCGACCTCGTTGGTCCGCTTCCAGTACCACGGACGGTAATAGTCGGGATTCTCGCCCCGGTAGGAAAGGTCGGCGCCCGCACGCTTCGGGTTATGCGTCTCATCGGGGCTGTTAGTGTGCCAGTCGCCACGGTAAAGATTGCCCGAGGAATCTTCCGGAAAGACCCTCCGCAAATAGTCCTCGTCCACTCCCTCCACCTGAATCCTCAGCCCCTGAGAGGCGTCATTAATCTTGAGGTTGACCCATCTCGTCGTGCCGTAGGGAAGCCCTGCTCGCCGAAGCCCGTCCCAGCCCATCCACTGGCTGCTCGGGTTCTGCCCGTTGAGGTTTAACTCCCGAATGCTCCCGAAAGGCTCGCAGTCGCTAAAATCGATCCGGTAAGACATCAGGTTGCGGGCGACATGTCGTGAGCCGAACCCCCTGTAACGGATGCCTACGTTGTACCGCACCTCATCCCCGCAGATGAACGTCGCATCCAGCAGCACGTCGCTGTCAACACTCCGGGTGATCAACTCGGTGTAGTTGGCGTTCGTCATGAGCACCCTGTACAGAGGAATATCCGCCGGTTCGCTGGCGTCATCCACCAAATAGAGGCAGGTTTTCGTCGGAGCTTCCGCGGGGAACAGCGACACCTTCGACGCGTTGTCCGTAGCCCGAATATAAAACTCGATTTTGGTCCCGCCCCCTTGCCCCGGAATCTGTGCCTCATAAACCTCGTCTTTTGGAGACCCCATCCCCTTCCTCACCATCCCGATTTCCACGAACTGCGGCTCCCCGTCCCTTCTGTAAAAGAGGCTCATACCCACGACCGCCCCATCATCAATCGCCCTCGTCGTGACCCTCATGGTCTGTGCCGACGCCGGAATTGCGGGCGAATGGCGGGTCTGCACGATAGCCGGCGCAATGCTTATCCCGAACGTGCTGTTCGGGTTTCCGGGCGTGCCTGCGGGCGCCGTTTCTGGGTCGCTAACCGACCAGAGCTCTCCGAAGCTGTTGTCCAACTCCGGATGCGTCAGCTCCAGCGATGGCCCCAAACCGTCCGCCTCCGCTGGCCACGGCGGGTCGTCCGCATAGCGAACGATGTCCGCAGGATTCCCCAGCGCATCGAGGAGAACTATCTTCTCGCCATAATTCCTCAGCCTCCCGGAAAAGTCGCCAAGCACTCCGCTGATCCCATACCTCGACGAAACCGCCAGCAACGACCTCGCAACGACGAGGTAATGCCCCGGCTCAATGGATACCCCCTGCGGAAACGCAAACCGGATCGCCCCCCTCAATTCCCAGCCGTCCAGCGTGACCGTCTCTTCTCCGCGATTGAATAGCTCGACGTATTCCTCCTCCTCATGCCCCGGGAGAGGATGGTACATAATCTCATTGATGATGACATCGTTTCGGAAGACCGCCCTATTCGGCTGCCCTCTCGTCGGCGTCGCCAAAAAGTACCAGTTGTCCGTCCCGTCCGGATACCGCCCATACGACATTCCGGACTGCTGCTCCCCATAGGTAAATGCATCAATCAGCGTGCTCCCATCCGGCGCCGCCAGGTAAATTCCCCCGCCTTCCAGCGGCATCAGAAACCACAGATCGTCGTTGCCAAACGCCGCAAATCCCCCGCCCTCAATCATCGTCGGGCTCGGAATGCGGTACTTCGCCGGGTCCGTCGGGTCGTCCGTAAGGAAATAGCCTCCAATGTCGAGAGCCGTCGTGGAGGGATTGTGCAATTCTACCCACGCCTCCGGCTCGCACTGAAACTCGTTTATCAGGACGACTGCCGCCGAATAATCGGCCTCCAGCGAAGGAATCAGCGAGAGGTCCCCATTCGTCAGCGATTCATTGTGGCACTCGATCGCCAGAACGTTCTTGTCGCTTCGCAGTAGCCCAGGCAATCTTCCCAGATCAAAGCTCTCCGCCGTCCCCGCCTCGTGCGAAGCCGCCGTCGTCGTGCGCGAGACCGCGCTTCCCGGCTCTCCGAGTCCTCGTCGAGCCTGCTCCACCCCGTTGACATACGCCACGAATCCGTCATCGTAATCAATCGTCAGTCTCAAATTCCTGACTGCCGAAATGCTGGTGACTGTGAACTCCTTCCTGACATACACGGTGTAGTAGCTATTTTGCATGTCCGAGAGAATTGTCGCATCGTCGTTGTCCCCCATCCCGAATCCCGACGGCCCCTTCTCCCAAGGAGCGTCAACAAAATCCACCTGCCGCCATTCTTCTGGAGTAGGGGAGGGGTCCGTTTTCCCGCGGAAGAACCGCCACTCGTCTCCCGGCTTGATCAGCGACACCGCCTCCGCGCCTTCATCCCGAAACACGCTGTTCACCGCCCCGGGTGTCCCAAGATAAGCGAGGCTTCCAAACCACGAAGACGCCAGCTCGCCGTCGAGAGAAGGATTCCGCAATTCCAGCGAGTACCCCGTCCCATTCGGCGACGCCGGCCACGGATTTCTCCCCTCGTACCACACCTCGTCCATCACCATCCCCACCGAGTTGACCAGCCGCACCCTCTCGCCCTCGTTGGCAAGATTCCCGTCGAAATTGCCGACAACATTAGTGATGGCGTAACTGAAGCGAATGTAGTCCTGGTCTTTGCAGACGACCAAGTAATCGCCTTCGTCCAGAGTCGTCCCCGGCGGAAACGTGAAATCTATCCCGGTGCTAAACCGCCAATTGCTCACGTCAACCGGTCCGTATCCGCAGTTATAGACCTCCACATATTCTCTGGCGTCATCCGGCGGGTTGTACATGATCTCGTGGATGACAATGGGAGACTCCCCCGTAAGGGCGTTCGCTGCGGAAGAGACCGCGAGTCCCAGAAGGACGCTTGCGGTGAAGACGACGACTGCTGCTAACTTTTTCATCCAAAGTTCCTTCAGGTTTCGACAACAGAGATATATGGAGTCCAAGTCGTCGCCCTCCGCGCCTTCACTCCTTCCAGGAAATCCTGCCGTGCAAAAACCGTCCTGCGCTCAAGAACGGCTCTCACGCCTTCGGCAATCCGCCACTGGCAAAGGCGCCTTTCACTGGCCTATGGTACAACTACTTTGCATGTATTGTACCACATCTCCCTCGCCGACGCCAGACCCCAAACGTCCTCGGTCCGGCCGCGTATCGGGGGCAGGGCCGGCGGCCGGTGAGTTGCGTTCGCGCGAATCAGTCCCTGGGCGCCAACATTGGGCTGTCTTACCTGCACTTACCCCGGTGCGGCGGCCTTCGGTCGGGGATGCCGTGGGTGGGAGGGCGAAGCCTGCTTGCACCGCCCGCATCTTGCCGGCTGTCTCGGGGGCGTCTCGCCCCCGTTCGGACAATTGGGGCGCGGCTCGTCCCCCGCGCTGCCACGCGTTGGGCGTAGAGTTACTCTCCACCCGTCCCGCCACCAAAACAGAACTCCACGCCCCCGTTCGGCTGCCCGCGTATCTCGGGGCTATGGTCGTTCAATGTGACCGTCCGCCCCGCAACCCCGTCCTTGCCGACAGTGTATCTACAAGCTCCCCCGCGCCTGTGGACACTGACGCGTACCGCCGCCATCTTGTCCCGCTGAAGGCGGGATGGGCGTCTCGCCCAGGACGAATTGAGCGGCGGGTCTGGGTCACGGGGTCACCACCCGATTACAGCCGCACGCCGGCGCTCGATCAGGTTGACAACTCCACCGCAGGCGTGGTACTCTCTCCATCGCATCGTCCGCCGGACCATGGCCCGCCCTCCATGAACCGATGATAATACCGGCCGCATAGGAGAGGCATCACTCCTGAGGCAAACCACGGGTCCCTCAGATACGTCACGGGGGCATCGCATGAGCCAGCAAAAGCCCAAAGAAAAATCCGCTCCCATCGTCCCAGCGAAGAAAGACTTCTTCATCAGTTACAACCGAGCCGACCGCATGTGGGCGGAATGGATTGCGTCGCAGCTTGAGGCAGCCGGATATACGACCGTCTTCCAAGCGCGGGATTTCCGCCCGGGCTGCAACTTCGTCCTGGAAATGGACAAGGCGGCGAAAGAAGGCGAACGAACAATCGCCGTCCTTTCGCCAGCGTACCTCAGCGCTCTTTACACCCAGCCCGAATGGGCAGCCGCCTTTGCCGAGGATCCGACAGGGGAGCAGGGGAAGCTTTTGCACGTGCGGGTCAGGGAATGCAAGCTTGAAGGATTGCTCAAGCCGATTGTCTACATTGATCTGGTCGGGCTCGATGAGCCGAAAGCGAAGGAGGCTCTGCTCGAAGGGATAAAACGCGAGCGGGCCAAGCCGGCGGTAAAGCCGGGTTTCCCGGCGAGAGTCGAGCGGTTCGTCGCCGAGCAACCGCGATTCCCCGGATCGCTGCCGCCGATCTGGAACGTCCCGCACAATCGCAATCCGAATTTCACCGGCCGGGAAGAATTGCTGGCGGCGCTCCACAGGGCGTTGCGCTCGAAGCAGCCGACGGCGCTGACGCAGGCAATCAGCGGGCTTGGCGGAGTTGGCAAAACGCAACTGGCAGTTGAATACGCCTATCGCCACGCGGAGGACTACGATGTCGTCTGGTGGATTCGGGCGGAAGAGCCGGCGACTCTCGCCTCCGATCTCGCCGCCCTCGCCGGACCGCTGAACCTGCCGCAAAAGGACGCGACCGACCAGCGTCTCATCATCCAGGCTGTCCGGAGTTGGCTGGACGCCAGGCAGGGGCGATGGCTTCTGATTTTCGATAACGCAAAAGGTCCGGACGAACTTCACGGTTACCTGCCTCAGGGCGGCGCGGGCCATGTCATCATCACTTCACAGAACCCGAGCTGGCTGACCGTAGCCACACCCCTGTCCGTTCAGGTCTGGAGCCGGGACGAGTCGGTCAACTTCCTGCTTAGACGAACCGGACGCAAGGAAAAGAAGGCAGCGAATGATCTTGGGGAGGAATTGGGTGATCTCCCCCTCGCTCTCGAGCAAGCCGGCGCATACATCGAGGAAACCGGCTCGACAATTTCAGTCTACCTGGAGCTGTTTCGATCCCGGCGGCGCGAATTGTGGGAGGTGGAACACCCGCCGAGGGACTATTTGTACACCGTGGCCGCAACCCTGAGCCTTTCTGTGGATAAGGTTCTTCAGGAATCGCCCGTCGCAGTGGACCTCCTGAACCTCCTTGCCTTTCTGGGGCCGGATGAGATTCCTCTTTCGGTCGTGACGGGCGGAAGAAAGCAGCTCCCGGAGGCGCTGTCGGCAACCGCGGAGAACGCGGTGGCCATGGACCGGGCGATCAAACCACTGAGGCAATACTCCCTCGTCGAGAGAAGTGGCGACTCGGTAACAGTTCACCGGCTCGTTCAGGCGGTGGTTCGCGACAGGCTCGATGATCGCGAGAGGAAGAAATGGGCGGAGGCCGCCGTGCGCCTCGTCAACGACGCCTTCCCGTTTGACTCGGATGACGTGAGGACGTGGCCCGAGTGCGCCCGTCTTCTGCCCCACGCCCTATCCGCCGCCGAACATGCCGAGAAGCTCGGTGTCGCTCCGGAAGCGACGGGGCGGGTCCTGAATCTGGTGGGACTCTATCTCTCGGGGCGCGCCGAGTTCCGAGAAGCGAAAGCGGCACTCGAGCGGGCGCTCTCCATTGCCGAAGCGGCTTTTGGACCGAACCATCCCAACATCGCGAGCACCGTCAACAACCTCGGCACCGTCCTGAAAGAGCTCGGAGACCTGAAAGGGGCGAAGAAATGCTGCGAGCGGGCGCTTTCCATCGCCGAAGCGGCTTTTGGACCGAACCATCCGAATGTCGCCACGGACGTCAACAATCTCGGCAGCGTCCTGCAAGACCTCGGAGACCTGAAAGGCGCAAAGAAATGCTACGAGCGGGCTCTTTCCATTGATGAAGCGGCTTTTGGACCGAACCATCCCAATGTCGCAAGGGACGTCAACAACCTCGGCAGCGTCCTGCAAGCCCTCGGAGACCTGAAAGGCGCAAAGAAATGCTACGAGCGGGCGCTTTCCATTGATGAAGCGGCTTTTGGACCGAACCATCCCAATGTCGCAAGGGACGTCAACAACCTCGGCAGCGTCCTGCAAGCCCTCGGAGACCTGAAAGGCGCAAAGAAATGCTACGAGCGGGCGCTTTCCATTGATGAAGCGGCTTTTGGACCGAACCACCCCAATGTCGCAAGGGCCGTCAACAACCTCGGCAGCGTCCTGGAAGACCTCGGAGACCTGAAAGGCGCAAGGAAATGCCTCCAGCGGGCGCTTTCCGTTGACGAGGCGGCTTTTGGACCGAACCATCCCGATGTCGCCGCGGACGTCAACAACCTCGGCAGCGTCCTGAAAGCCCTCGGAGACCTGAAAGGGGCAAAGGAATGCTGCGAGCGGGCGCTGAAGACATTTCGGGAGTTTCTGGGGGACGATCACCCGCGTACAGTGATGGTCCGGGAAAATCTGGAATCGCTTGGGAAGTGAACTGGGGCCGTCCTGCCTCTCGGATGCACGAAGGCTGTCCCCTATGGCCGGAAGCGGGTCGGGAAAATCATGGGCATTGGTAAAAGGATTCGGCGATTTGTTTTTCCGCGGCTGACTCGCGGATTCGTCATCAGGGTCGCGGTTGTTGCGGCTCTGGCATATCTCTTTTTCGGGCACGTCTGCATCCCGCTTCGGATCAAGGGATCGAGCATGGAGCCGACCTACCACGACGGCGGCTTCAACCTCTGCTGGCGGCTGCGGTTTCTCTTCTCGACGCCGAAGAGGCACGACATTGTAATTGTGCGGTTTGCGGGCAAGAAGGTCATGCTTCTGAAGCGGGTCGTGGCGGTGGCAGGGGAAGAAATTGAGTTTCGCGACGGGAAGCTCTTCGTTGACGGGAAGCAAATTCATGAGAGCTATGTGCGTTACCCCTGCGACTGGAATCTTCCGTCGCGACGCGTTGAAAAGGGGTGCGTGTACGTAATCGGCGACAACCGGGGGATGCCGATGAAAGACCACAGTTTCGGGCAGACCTCGATTCGGAGGACCGTGGGAGCGCCCCTATGGTGACACCAAAGCGGATCATCATTGCCCTCCTATCTGTGATAATCGGAATATTCGTCGCGGCGCGGCTGTTTCCGAACGAAGAAAAGAAAGTGAAGAAGCAGTTTGCTCTGTTGGCAAGGTGCGTCTCGAAGGAGACCGGCGAGAACCCGATCACAACCGTCACTAAACTCCAGAAGCTCCGCGCGCTCCTCGCCGAAAACTGCACGCTCAAGACACACATCGAATGGTTTTCGGGCAACTTCTCGGCGGAGGAAACGGCGAGCCTCATCGCCCGGGCACGGTTGGAAGTCTTCAGCCTATCCGTGAAATTCTACGATCTCCAGATTGAATTTCCCGAAGAAGAGCTGGCAAGGGCGACATTGACGGCAAGCGTCAAAGGGCGGCTGACCGACGGCTCGCTCATTGACGAAATGCACGAGCTTGAGTGTGTCCTGAAGAAGGTCGAAAAACGATGGCTCTTCAGGGACTGCGAGGTCGTGGAAGTCCTGAAGAGATAGAGTCGCTGATCGCCTTCGCTCAGCGCCCCGCGACTAACAGCGGAGCGGAATTTCTCCCTTTTGGGGGAGGAGATGGAACACATTTTTCCGGGGGAATTCGCGGCAGCCCTCCCTCGCCAAACGCGACGGCCTCTCGCCCCAAGGATTCATCCATCCGCCCCCCGGCCAAAACTCAGCCGCACGCGCCGCGCGTCCCGTGGGGGAGTGCTTCCCCGGTCTCGACGAGGCCGGGACGCGACAAACATGCGTCCTCTGCGGTGAGCCCCCCCTGTAACCGAGGGATTACGCCCGAACCCCCATTTTTCTTGTCAAATGGCAGAATACATGCTATAATCAAACCAAAAATTAGAAAGACACAAAATCGCTCCCCCCAGCATGAAAAAAACAGGTATCCCCTCTGCGTTCTCCGCCCTGAAAATTAGCGTCACGCAGGGAGCCTTTTCGCGGACCATCAAGGCGCCAAGACACGGAAATATGTTCGCCCGAGGGTCATCTCTGCTTTGTGTCTTCGTGTCTTTGTGGTGCCCCCTCGTAAACTTACCATCAGGGGGCTCGTATTTTCATCGTCTCCGGGAGAACGAATTTCTTGAGGGGCTGCGGTTGCTCTTCCTGTCAGGGATTCCAGTATCCCCTCTCGTTGAGAATATACTGAAAATTACTGGAATTTTCGCCTGTTTTCGGGTTTAAGGCATTGCGGTATCAGGCTCTCGCTCAACGGATTACAGCGAAAAATCGCACACTTTTCGTGCACAAAACCGCCACAAACCGCCGTTTCCGCAGCCCCGTGGTTTCCCCGGCGAATGTACCGCTGGCGTCTCGTCCCGCCAAAGGGGGGATGTCGTGGGCGTCTCGCCCACGTTGCGACCGTTAGGGGACCGGACGTCCCCCGCAGTGCCGCGCCCAGGGCGTGGCGTTACCCCGCATCGGGTCAACTGCCAGAACACCGCCACAACCAACACCAGTTGCCGCGCGGGTTCGTACGTGGTATTATGAGGATTGATGTCCGCCGCACGCTCACGCGGCCGCTGCGTCCCCGAGCGTGGGTTGAGAACGCTTCAGCCAGAGAAACTGTGCGAGCATCCCATTCGTGAGGTGAGGAAGATGGATCGAAGAATGTTTGCCGCCTCTCTTCTCTCGTTTCTCCTTCTGCCAGCCGCTTTCGGCGTCGAGGTCAAGATGAAACAGGCTACCGAACTCCGCGACAGGTCAGACCCCAGGCGGATTGTTATGCCTGTGCCCGCCGGGTCAACCTTTGACGCGGAACGCGTTGAAGGCGAATGGCTCGTCGGGGCGCTAAAGCATGCCGCCGGCGTCAGCCGCGGAATGGTTCGCAAGGAATTTGTCCTCGACCCGGAGAAGCTCGCCAAGCTCGAACAAGAGTACCAGCAGAGAATGAAGCTAAGAGAAGAAATGGAAATGTGGGCGAAAGGCTTCGTTAAATATGACGGCGAATGGGTGACGCCCGAAGAGAAAACGAAGCGCGAGGAAGCCAGGTTCGAGCAGGACCAAATGTCCAAGGGGCTGGTCAAGTTCGAAGGCCAGTGGGTGAATCAGGACCAGCGCGCCGCCATCATCAACGACAGATTCTTCAGGGAGGTCGAGCTTCTCATCGGCGTCCTCAGAGATTCCAAATCCACTCCGGAACAGAAGGACGATGCGGAGAAACGCCTCGTGAGAATCGGCAGCCCGGCCGTCAAGCCGCTTCTCGCTGAACTACAGGGCCCCAATCGGGCCGTCCGAGGTGTTGCTGCCGCCATCCTCGGCAAGATCGGAGGCAAGGAGGCAATTCAGCCGCTCGTCGCCGCCTTAGAGGACGAAGATGCCTGTGCAGGCGCCGCCGCTGGTCTTGGACAACTCGGCGACAGGCAAGCCGTTCCCGAACTCATCAAAGCCCTTCAGGACGAAGATGCGGTTCGCGGGGCAGCGGAAGCTCTCGGAAGAATCGGCGACGTCCGCGCCGTCGAGCCTCTCATCAAAGTCATGCGAGACCTCTACGAGGACGATGCCACGCGCGCCGCCGCTGCGAAGGCTCTCGGAATGATAGGCGACGCGAGAGCCCTCAGTCCGCTCAAGGAGGTCATGGAAAAGGATAAGAATCCGCTTGTCCGCGAAGCGGCTCGCGAGGCTTACGACAGAATAAGACCGTCCTCCTGAGGGAGTCGGTGAATCACTACGCGGCACTGGCTGGATCGGGTGCGCATGCGGCAAGGGTTCGGAAC
>CAZFAP010000153.1:0-11705 GCA_964516325.1 uncultured Verrucomicrobiota bacterium | reverse complement strand
TCGCCGCGGGCTGCCACAAAACGTTGACCGGAGGAGGTGAAATCGAAGAGCGCCACCCCCGACTTCGCGTCTTTCACAACCGTTCCAACGGGCACAAGTGCGGTGGCGTCCTGTCCACCCGCTCCGGTTTTCAATTTTCCTTGCCCCATTTTTCCGTCCTGTGCACGCAGCACCGGCTCATATTTCAAAGAGATGAGGCTGTCAACATCCTCATCCGAAACTAAGATAACGTTCCCTCCTTTTCCGCCATGGCCGCCGTCGGGACCGCCTTTGGGAACAAACTTCTCTCGGCGGAAGCTGACGCATCCGTCCCCCCCCTTTCCGGCAATAGCTTTGATCCGTACATAATCTACAAACACTTCTGCTCCTGACCGCGTTAGCGCAGGCTGACGAGAAATCAATGCTAAGGTTTCACGCTTGGCTTTTCAAGTTCCTTATGCCGTTGTGGTGCCACCATGCACTTGGGGAGCCAAGCTCCACGACGGCCCACGACTGGCACGGTGTTTTGGCGAGAGGACAAAACGTGGCTCTCGCAAAGGCGCAAAGTACGGAGGGAGGTCGCCAAACAGGATGACAGGATGAACAGGATAAACAGGGTCATCCGGTCAATCCTGTCATGCTGCCAAAGGAGCGTCTCGGCGGCCCCGTAGCAGGACTGGGACTCTAAAGGTGGGGAGACTCAGACTCTCAGCCGGGACTGCCGCTCGGGGCCCCCGGGGGCAAATGCCCCGAAGTTTCCAGGGCTCTGCGGTAGTACGCCGTCGGGTCGCCGACCGCCGACGCGTAGGATTCCTCCAGCATCTTTCGCAGCGGCTGGTCCTCGTCGGGGATGGAGTCGAAGAGGGTCCGCTTGATCTCCGCGAGATGTTCGAGGGTCCTCCCTTCAAAGCGGAAGGAGAGTTTCTGGGGCTCCGTTTGCGACACTCGAAACACGACCCACGAGTGCCACTGCTGGCTATCGTGCTTCTCCGCTTTCAGGTCCTGCCCGATGGTGCTCAGCACAAAGCTCTTGTCTTCCGAGAAGCGCTTCTTGAGAGCCTCCACGACCTGTATGTTCCGGTCCTCGTTGTACGTGACCCTGAGTTCCGGCGACGTGAAGTACGCTGGCAGTTCCCTCCGAGCCTCCGCCAGAGTCTGTTTCGATTCTTTCAGCACGCTGCACAGCATCAGCGCCGTGAACAACCCGTCGTCGCCGTTCGGGACGTAATAGAGGTCTCTTCCGTAGAAGAAATGCCCGCTGACCTCTGCTCCAAACGCCGCCCCGACCTCCTTCATTTTCTCCTTGATGCTTCTCCATCCGGTTTCCTGGGACACCGGCGCCCCGCGCGCTTCCTCAATCACCTCCGGCACGCCATTCGAGCACTGGCAGTGATAGACGATTTTTGCCTTCTTCCGCACCTTCTTAAGAATGTGCTTCGCCATGATCATCGCTATCTCGTCGGAGGGGACGATCTCGCCGTTCTCGTCCACGAAAACCGATCGGTCCATGTCCCCGTCAAAAGCCACTCCGATTCCTCGCCATGCTTTGACAACCTCGCACAGCTCCTCCAGGTTTTCACGGAGGGTCGGGTCCGGCGCGTTGTCGTGAAGGAGGATGAACTTTCGGTCTATGTAACAATGAAGGGTCTCCAGATCAAATCTCGCCTTCCTCAACACGTCGGGCGCTATCAGTCTCCCCGTTGCGAACAGCGGGTCCACGACCAACGACTTTCCCTTTCCCAGCTCGGGGTCAAACCTTCCGAGAAGATATTGCTGGTACTCTCGAACGACATCCTCGCGCTTGTTGACGACCTCTCTCGCCGCCAGCGGTAGAACCGGTTCCGTGTAGGGAGGTTTTTCGGTGAAGCAGACCTTCAACCCGTTATAGCTGGCGCGCACGTGGGAAGCCGTCACGTAGGCGACGGCGTCCGCCTCATAGAGTTCGCCAGCGAAGTAAGCGATCGGCTTCGCAATGTCCCCCCCGATCAGGATGATGCTCCCACTGCGGTTCAGGATGCCGCGGCTGAGAGCCTCCATCAGAGCCATCGTGTCGTTTCGGGTATCTCCCCCGAGAACCACCTGCGGAGACGGCACGCCCCGCGACCGCACCTTCAGCACAATGTTTTCGCCGACCCGTCGGAATATGTCCGGGTCAATTTTCTGTCCTCGAAGGTCAATTTCTTCGCCTTCAAAGACTCTGTCCGGGTCCCTTTCTCTCATAAGGATTTCCAGTCACCCACACGGCGTGCCGCGCCGACGACGCGGCAGCTTCGTTATTCAACCAGCATCTTCAAGCCTTCCACGGATACAAACCTGCCGAGTTGGACGACCTCCGCAGGCATTGATTTCACAAACAAACTATTTTCGCACATCCCGCCTGCTAAGAAAAGAGTCTGTGGTCTCCCGGCGAAGTGATACACGTTCATCGCCATTCCCTTCACGAATCTCGAAACCGCTCGCCGCAAATCCTCTCCTTGCGCAACAAGGTCGAAAAGACTGCTCAATCCCAGAACGCCGCACTTCACCGACAAGCCCTCTTCCAACGGCTCGATCTCGTCGTAGGTGAGGCGATAGTGCTGCGACAAAAGCTCCATCGTGAACCCAGCGAGCGCTCCGCACATGTAATTCCAATCGCATCCGGCGTAGCGCCCGTTCTCGAACGTCACTTTCTTGATGTCGCGGCTGCCCACGTCAACGCACACAAAATCATCCTTCCCGACCATCGCTTTCGCTCCCGTTGCGAGCGCCACCAATTCGTTCTCAATCCGCTTCGCCCGCCCTCTCGCCTGATGTCCGCAGCCGGCGTCCGCGACGAGCCTTGTCTCAAGCTCCACCGTCGGAATGAGTTTCACGTCTCCGTCGGAGTACAGCTTCGTATAGCTTGTCCCGAAATCTCCGAGAATCACAACGCCCCTCGCAGCTTCAAGAACGCCTCGATTTTCACAATCGTGCTGTTGTCCACCTTCTCGTCGCTTTCCACGAAAAGCCCATGATACTTCTCCGCGAGAGCCTTCGCCAGAACGCTCTTCTGACAGAAGCTCTGCGAGAAGAAGACGACCGGTATCCCATCGGGAACCGCCATCTCCAGTTCGAGGTCTGCGGGAGTCCTGCTGTCCATGCAGCGGCTCCACCCGAGGACCACAGTCTCGTCGGGAAATCCCTCCAGAATCCGAAAGTCCCTCGGCGGAACGCCCCAGAACCCTGCCCGCAGGGCCGAGTTGCTTTTCGGGAAGTCCGGCAGTTCGGTCCTTATGACCCTGTCCACGATCCGCTGCATTCTTTCGCGGAGGGGGACGGTATAGCACTCACAGTTGCTCGCCGGACGCCGAATGGAATCGAGGTTCTCCTCGGCGATGATCTCCGTCGCAGGAAGGAGGTCCTTCAACACCGCGCACAGGTACCTCGCCCCCTCGCACTTGCCGGGCCCCACGTCCGCCAGAATGACCTCCGGCTTGAGAAGCAGCGCATTTTTGAAGCACGTCGTCAGAACCGCGCAGAAGATTTTCGGGCAGCGGCTCTCGAGGTCATCGTGCGAGAGGACGCCCTGGAGAGGACAGTCGAGGTCCACGATGTCCTCGCCCCTGAACCGGTCTAACAAACTCTGCGATGGCAGTCCGATTATTCCTACCAAGAGGATTGTCCCATGGTATTTCTTCTTTTCTGACAGCATTTAATGCAGCAGGATCATCCCGTTAATCCTGTTATCCTGTCCGCCCCTTTCTTTGAAGTGCTGTCGCTTGCCACAGTCCCGCCTTTGGCGGGATAGGTGAGCTACCGCAGTCCAAGGTTCCTGCCGCCCGAATTTTCTTCAGACGGGATTTCCAGGATGCACAGGATCCGATGTGGGGGGAATCCTGTCAATCCTGTTATCCTGTCAAATTTCCTCTTTTGCGTGCATCCGCGGTCCCGGATCATCTCGCCGCCTCTCCCGGGTCACGGACCACACTCGTTGTCTCTCATCCGGCGTACACCGTCGGGTCCTTCACGCCCGCCTCCGTGAAGGCTTTCTTGCGGAATAGGCAACTATCGCACTTCCCACAAGCCTTTCCTTCCGGCGTCGGATCGTAGCAACTGTGGGTGAGCGAGAAATCCACCCCGAGAGCAATTCCCCTTTTGACTATCTCACTCTTCCGCATTTTCACCAAAGGCGCATGGATTTGGATCGGCTTCCCTTCGACTCCGCTCTTCGTTCCTACGTCCGCCACCTTCTGGAACGCTTCGATGTATTCCGGGCGGCAATCGGGATAGCCGCTGTAATCAATAGAGGCTGCTCCGATGAAGACGTCCGTCGCGCCAATCGCTTCCGCCCGCGCCAGCGCAAGAGACAGAAAAATCGTGTTCCTCGCCGGGACGTACGTCACCGGAATGCCCTCTGAAATCTCCTCCGTCTTTCTCGACTTTGGGACTTCCGCGTCGCTGGTGAGCGCTGAGCCGCCAATGCTTCTCAAATCAATCCGGAGGACCTTGTGCTCCATCACAGACATGGACCTCGCGACCTTCCTGGCGGCATCGAGTTCTGCCCTATGCCTCTGCCCATAATCTATCGTCAGGGCATACAAATCGAACCCTTCTGCCTTTGCCATAGCGAGGGTCGTCGCCGAGTCAATCCCTCCGCTCAGCAGAACGACCGCCTTCCTGAGCACAGCTCACACTCCTCTTCTGCCCGGCCCCCAGATGTGCTTATGGAGCTGGAGGTTCAGTCGGACCATGAGGTTATCTTCAAGCACCCATTCCGCAACAGACCTCGGCTCCAGAATCCCGAATGCCGGGGAAAACAGAACCATGCACCTTCGGAGGAGGCCGTACTCTCCGATGACGGATTTCGCCCAATCGTAGTCGCCGCGAGATTGCAGCACAAACTTCACCTCGTCCGCTTTTACGAGGCGGTTCATGTTCTCCCACATCATCTTTTCCGATCCGCCGCTGTCGGGGCATTTCACATCCACGATTCGGACGACTCTTTTCGGCAAAATGTCTATGTTGAGGGTGCCGTTCGTCTCCACGAGAACCGTCTGGGCTTTCTGCAAAAGAGCCTCCGCGAGCGCGGGCGTGTCTTCCTGGAGAAGAGGCTCCCCTCCGGTGATTTCCACCATCGGGCACTGGTAGCTTCCCACCAGTTCCATGACCTGCCCCACCGACAGCTCTTTCCCTTCCTCGTAAGCGTATTTCGTGTCGCAGTACGTGCACCGCAAATTGCACCCCGTCAGCCGCACGAACACGCACGGCATCCCCGCAAACCACGACTCCCCCTGGATGCTCTTGAAAATCTCGTTGACTTTGAGGCCCATCTATTCTTCCCAATACGACGCACAGACGTCCGCTGTCTCATAAACGCTTACTTTGGAAACCCGGATTCCCGGCGTGTTCAGCGTCCGGCTCAGCCTCTCAAAGACGTACCTGGCGATGTTCTCCGAAGACGGGTTCTCTTTGTCAAAGGGCGGTATCTGGTTCAGGTCCTTGTGATCCAGCTCTGCCAGAATGCCTCTCAGCGCCTCCCTGATCTCCCTGAAATCTATCGTTACTCCGATGTCGTCCAGCTTTTCACACCGAACGAAAGCCTCCACAATCCAGTTGTGCCCGTGCACATGCTCGCACTCTCCCGGATAGCCCCTCAACCGGTGAGCCGCCGAAAAATCCTCTCGCACGCTGACCTCAAACATTCTTCTTCCTCCGCTGTGCATTGCCTCCAGCCCGCCATAACCTGCGACGAAGCCTACCATTGTCCTCAAGACCCGTCAACCCCGCCCAAAGGCGGCGGTGCGATTTCACCGCGGAGAGCGAGGAGAACAGAGAGAAGTGGACAGGATAACAGGATTGACAGGATCCGCAGGATGGACCTTGCAGTGCGGTAGCGCAGCTATCGCTTGCGAAGATTGAAGCAGGCTTCAGCACCTCAAAGGATACCTCCCATCTCCGGGGCGGTCTTGACAGGCATTGGTGAGAGGTGTAATAGGGGCTTGTGTTCGAGAGTGAAGTCGCAGCCGGAGGCTATCGTCCTGCATAGCGACGCGGTTACACAACCCGAAGGGAGGAGAGATAAGATGTCTTTCTGCAACCATAATTCATCGCTGCCGAACGAGCCTCAACGCCCGAATCGGCGGCAATTCCTCAAGACCGCCGGGGCCGCGGCATCGTCCCTTGCCCTGGCGAAGTTTGCCGTCCGAGCCCGAGCCGAAGCCCAGCAGACAAATCAGCCGCAAGGGAAATTGCCGGAGATTTCTTTTGGGCCGCATTCCGTGCCGCGTTTAATCGCGGGTGGGAATCCGCCGGCGGGGGGCTCGCACCAGACGCAGCTGATGGACATGCATTATCAGGAGTATTTCACGCTTGAGCGGACGGTCGAGTTTTTGCACCGATGCCAGGCACAGGGGATCAATACCTGGCAGACCACCTGTAGCGACAGGACGATAGATGTGCTGACGCGGTTTCGCGACCAAGGCGGCAAGGTGCAGCTTATCTGTCTGTGCGCGCCGAAAGAGATTGCGGACAAGGAGCATTTCACGAAGGTTCTTTCGCTGAAGCCGATCGGGATCGCCTTCCACGGGGAGGTTACCGACGTTCTGTGGCGGGAGGGGAAGATTGATACGGCGAAGGAGACGCTGACTCGCATCCGCGACGCGGGGGTGCGGGTGGGGCTTTCGACGCACAATCCGGCGGTGGTGGAGTACGTGGAAGAGAAGGGGTGGGACATTGATTTCTTCATGACGTGCGTCTATCGCAAGAGCCGCAGCCACGACGAGCTTGTGAAGCTGATGGGCGAGCCGCCAATCGGAGAGATTTATCTCCCGTCGGACCCTCCGAAGATGTGCGATGCGGTCCGCAAGGCGAAGAAAACGTGCCTGGCTTTCAAAATCCTTGCGGCGGGGAGAACGTGCGACAAACCGGAACAGGTGGAAAAGACGTTCGAGTACGTGTTCACGCACATCAAGCCGATGGATGCGGTCATCGTCGGGATGTACCCGCGATTCAGCGACCAGATTAAAGAGAACGCCGACCTGACCCGCAAATTCGGGTAGGGAAGGGGATGTTCTTCGCCGATCCGCGGCTACCTCCAAATCCTGTGCATCCTATGAATCCCGTCAAAAGGAGAGATTGAGACAGGATAACAGGATTGACAGGATGATGCTGCCAAGTCAAATCCTCTGCATCCCGTCTAAAAGAGACACTGGCACAGGATGGTCGCAGCGCGGCGGCGGCCCAGCCCGTGAAACAAACGGGGACTCTCCGGCGTTCAAGATATGGAGGTTCCGGTCCCCCCTCAAAATGAGAGCCGGCGGGGACACAGTCGCATGGGCAAAGCGAGGAAAAGTCCGTGAAAGAAAAGGGAAAGGTCGTTTCCGTGCAGGGTGGACGCGCCCTCGTCGAGCTTCTGCCCGGTGAGGGCTGCGCGCATTGCCGATTATGTTCTCCGGGCGCATCGGGAAGGAACATGTGCCTGGAGGTGGAGGCGGTCGAAGGACTGCGTCCGGGGCAGGAGGTCATGATTGAAGTGGACTCCGCGGCGGTCTTGAAGGGGGGCGCCGCGATGTTTATCCTCCCTCTCATAGCTTTCATTGTGGGGGCCGCTGCCGCTCCGGACCTAGCGCGGATTGTCGGACTGAGAATCGGCTCCGAGCTGGCGTCCATTCTTCTCGGTTTGATCCTGCTGGGACTCGTGTTCCTGGGCATTTATCTTCGCGCCCGAAAACCGAAGTACCAGAGAAAGCTCACCCCGAAGATTGTTGATTTTGGATGATTCGGAAACAGGCCCGGCGTGTCCTCGCAGCCATTTCCGCCCCGACCTCACCCCTGGGGAGCGATGCTCCCCGTGGCGCTCCTCGCTCAGGAGTCCAGTTCCCCGAACGGCAACGTCCCCTGCACCGGCTCCGTGAGGCGCCTTACGGTCTTCCACCGGCGCCTGACGCAATCGGGAAATCGCCCATCTTTTTTGTAGGATGACTGGAGAAACTTCTGTGTCTTCTCGTCGGAAGGATACCCCGACCCGAAATCCCCGAGCTGCCGTCTGAGTTCTTCAATTACGGTGTCTCTTCGGACTTTGGCGACGATGGACGCCGCCCCCACAACTACGTATGTCGCATCCGCACGGTTTTCGGCGACGATTTCCGGGCAGTTCCCGCGAAGGCATCTCTTGATATGCTCGCAGAACGCTTCGATGCCTCTGTCAGTGGCGAGCGGCGCGTCCAGATAGACCTTATCCGCGTTCGCCCTTGAGATGATCCTCGCCATTCTCCATATTTCCAGAAGATTCAGATTTCGCTCGTCCATTTCCGAAGGAGGAATCTCCTCAAGAAAGACCCCTTGCGCGACCTCCCGGATTTTCCGGTCCAGCTCTTCTCTCCGGGACGGGCTGAGGACTTTGGAATCCTTGACTCCTTCTGCCTTCAGCAGCGAAATCTGCTGCGAATCGAGCAGGACGCCGCAGACGACCATCGGCCCGATGACGCACCCCCTGCCGGCTTCATCAATGCCGAGAATCGCCTTCTCTTTTCTCATCGCACCGTGTCCCAAGCCGCGCGCCGCCGTGCTGCGATTTCCTCACCAGGAAAAGGCTCATTTCTTTTCCAGCAGGCGGCTGAGCTTGTCGTCAATGGATTCCAGCCCTTTGATGACCTCGCCGAATCCTTTTTGCATGGCGTAGAAGATCGCGCCTATCCAATAAATCATGATCAGGAGCAGCGCTACGATGGCGATTTCGATCGGAACCATATCCTTCCCCTCCGCCGCGGTTGAAGTCCGTTATTCTGCCGTAAGCAGGATACCATACGCTGGCGAACCGTCAAAAGAATCTTGAGGTAGTGCCGTCCTTAGAGTACAATGCCCGCCAATAATCCGGCCCCGCTCTCTGGCTCCGCCCGGTGAAAGGTCGTTCATGCGCCGACTCGCGCGACGCGGTTTCCCTTTTGTCCTCCTTTTCCTCATCGTGATTGGGCAATCGGGCTGCGTGCCGTCGAGGGACAAGGAAAAAGCCGCGGAGGGCGAGCGAGGCGAATTCAGAATTGTCCTCGACCCGGGGCACGGTGGGAAGGATGTCGGTGCCCTGTCGAACGAGGCGCCCGCCGAGAAGGAAATCGCCCTCGACATCGCCCTTCAGGTCGAGCGGCTTCTCAAACCGAAACGCCTCGCCGTCGTGCTCACGAGGCGCACCGACGAATATCTTTCCCTCTCGGAGAGAGCCAGAATCGCCAACGATAACCACGCCGCCCTTTTTGTCAGCATCCACGCCAACTCCTGCGCCGACGAGAAAGTCAGCGGCTTCGAGATTTACTATGCGGCGAATGGCAGCGAGAAAGAAAGCCTCCGGGCGGCTACCCTCATCCAGCGCTCCCTCAAAAGCGCCGCCAACGTCAACGACCGCGGCGTGAGAAAACGGAGCTTCTGGGTTCTGTATCGAGCAAATTGCCCGTCTGTCCTCGTGGAAGCGGGCTATCTGTCAAACAAACGGGAAGCGAGCCTCCTTTCCAAGCCCTCCCACCGCAAGAAAATCGCCGAGGGAATTGCCAACGGCATCAGCGCGTACGTGAAAAGCCGCCGTCTCCGAACCTCCGCGTCTCGCACGCCCGACCCCGCCTGACGCGTCCTTCCCGCAGCCTCCTCTTTCTCGCCGCTTGCGGGGCGATTGGTGTGCTGAGCTTGTAAAGCCTTCGTTAGGGGTGGCGAAGTTCATGGGCGGCGCCGGGTCCGTTGCTGGCAGCCCACCGCCGCTGCGTGTCATCCGTCGCCTCGAAGGCGGCCCGTGTCCCGCAGAATAGCAGCCCCTTTGCCGCCTTCCAACCGCGATTGGCGGGTCAAGCTTCCAGCCCGCTGCGCATCTTGAACGACCGGACAGTGTTGGCTATCAGCATGGCAATCGTCATCGGACCGACACCGCCCGGCACCGGCGTGATTTTCGATGCAACCTCCTTGACCGCGTCGAAATCCACATCCCCCACGAGGCGATACCCACTTTTCTTCGTCGCATCGGGGATGCTGTTGATGCCGACGTCAATCACGACAGCCCCCGGCTTCACCATCTCTGCGCTGATTGCCCGCGGGCTGCCCATCGCCGCCACGAGGATGTCCGCCGTCCGCGTGACCGAAGCCAGGTCTTTCGTGCGCGAGTGGCAAACCGTCACGGTCGCGTTGGCGCCCGCTTTTTTCTGCATCAGGAGCACCCCAAGCGGTTTCCCGACGATATTGCTTCGTCCGACAATCACGACGTGGCTTCCCTCGATCTTCACGCCGCTGCGAAGGAGAAGCTGCTGCACCCCCAAAGGCGTGCATGGAACAAAACGCTCCTTGCCCCACAGCAAACGCCCGAGGTTCACCTGGTGAAATCCGTCCACGTCCTTTGCCGGGTCCATCAGAGAAACCATCGCCTCCTCGTCGAGATGGTCCGGCAATGGCAACTGGAGCAGGATGCCGTCAATCCTATCGTCGTCGTTCAGCTTTTGTAGCCGCTCTCGAAGAACGCTTTCGTCAATGTCCTTTTCGAGAAGGTACTCTTCGGAAAAGAGGTTCAACTCATCGCACGCCTTTTTCTTGTGCCTGACATAGACCTTCGAGCCAGGGTCGTCTCCGACGAGGACCACCCCCAGTCCGGGCGCCCTGCCCATCTTCTTCGTCAAGGATTCGACTTCCGCTTTCAGCTCCGATTTGATGTCGTCCGCGATTTTTTTGCCGTCAATGATTTCGCCCATGGTCGAGTTCCTCGAGGCCGCCGTGTCCGTGTCGGCAGGGCTGCCAGCGCTTTCCGACCGTGCCCCGGCTTCCGGCGCTGGATTGAAGTGAGCCCCCTCATGGTGAGATTCTAAGCAAAATGCCCTTATCTCCTGCAATACTTTTCGGCCCTTTCTCGCGGGTTGCGCCAAACGCTCCTCCACAGAGCTGGTCAGGTGAGGGAATCTTGACAAATGGGGCTGACGGCCCGATGATGACTGCGGGCGACGATAGTGTAAGGAATGGCCGATCAGTCGTCCCCTAACAGCTTGTCTGCACACCCGACCAGAAACCGTCGGGGAAGTTGTGTTTCGCCGTTCAACTCGTCAGGAGGGTCAACCCATGAAAACTGCAACGTTCTTTCTCACATTGATTTGCCTCCTTTCCCTTCTCCCGTCCGGCTTTTCCATTCTCGTCGAGGAGAAACCCAAGACCGTCGAGATGGATAAACCCGTCCCCTTCGACTTCAAGCTCAAAACCGCCGACGGAAAAGAAGAATACACGCTCTCCCAATTCAAGGGAAAAATCCTCGTTATCGAATTCATCGCCACGCAGTGCCCCTATTCTCTCCAGCAGGATGCCGTCATCCGCCAGATTTGCACCGACTACAAAGAGAAAGGGGTCGCCTTCCTCGGAATCAACTCGAATAAACAGGAGTCCGCCGAGGAAGTCGTCAACCACCAGAAGGTCAAGAAACTCGGATTCCCCGTCGTCAAGGACTGGAATAACGTCGTGGCAGACCTCTTCAAAGCCAATCATACCCCCCACATCTTCCTGATTGACGCAAAAGGCGTCCTCCGCTACGAAGGGGCGATCGAGCCGCAAAGCGGAGACAAAGTTCCCTATCTCCGAAACGCCCTCGACGACCTCCTCGTCGGGAAAGAGGTTCGCCTCAAGAAAACCCAGCAGTGGGGCTGCACCATCAAGCGCGTGTCGAGGTAGGCGGGTTGGGGAGGCGCCGGGCGGAGAGGTGTGCGGGGAAGCGCGCGGTTCCCCTTGGGCGCAAGCGGGGGAACCACTGGCGTGTTACC
>CAZFAP010000152.1:0-11808 GCA_964516325.1 uncultured Verrucomicrobiota bacterium | reverse complement strand
AGAAATTGCTCGTCCGGTCCGAGAACAAACGACAAGCCAAGCACGAGCTGATCACCTACCTGACCAACAACCGGGATCGAGTGGACTACCCGCGGTATCGCAAGCTGGGGTTGCCAATAGGCAGCGGGGAGGTGGAGGCCGACTGTAAGGTTCTGGTGCAAGCCCGCTGCAAACAGTCCGGGATGCGGTGGAGCAACAGAGGAGCAGAGCAGGTCCTACGCGTGCGATGCGCGCTGAGAGACGGCAGCTTCTCCACCCTGTGGGGTCGCCCAAGACAATCCATCGCCGTTTGGCACAAACGCCGCCTCAGACAACAGCGAAGGAAGGCGGCTTGAAATGCCACTCAAACGTAGCCGCACCCGCAGCCCCTTTCCCCTTTGCAGACGATTCACAAGCGGATATACTTTGCCAGAGTCAGGAAATCCCCGGCTGCCCGTCATGGGGCAGAGGGGCTGAATGCAAGCGGTTTGTTCAGGAGTGGCAGGCAATGGAGAAAGACCGAAAGTGGTGGCGAGAGAAGCTGACAGGGGGACTGATTCCGGCAGTGCCGGCGCTTTTCCACAAGGACGGCGTCCTCCATAGAGAAGCGCAGCAGAAATACTGCGAGTATCTGGCGCAGCAGGACGTCCGCGGCGTCGCCGTGTGGGCGCACACCGGGCGTGGGCTTTTGCTCTCGCGCGAGAACAGGGAATTCGTCATGTCGGCATGGCGGCAGTGCATGACCGGGGAAAGGGTGATCATCGCTGGCGTCGGCGCCGCAGTCCAAGGACGGATTACATCCGCCGCGAAGCTGCGGAAGTTTTTTGAAGCGACAAAAGACATGGGCCGGGACGCCCTCAACCTTGGAGCCGACGCGTTCCTCGCTTTCCCGCCGGTCGGTTTGCAGCCCGCGGAAAAACACGAGGCGGAAATCGTCGCTTATCACGAGGAGATCGCCCGACTTGGCGCACCGGTCTTCGCGTTCTACTTCCACGAAGGCGGCGTTGGTCTCGCCTACTCCGAAAGCCTGCTACGAAAGCTCTTCCAGATCGAGGCCGTCGTCGGGATCAAGGTAGCCACGTTGAACGACGTTGTGAAAGTTCAGGACATCGGGCGGCTCATAGAAGAGTCGTATCCCGAGGTGCTGCTCGTCAGCGGCGAAGACCGGATGCTCCCATACACGATTATGAGGGGGGCGGCTTGCGCCCTGGTCGGGATGGGCGCCATCTGCACGGATTTGCAGGTTCGGCTTCTGAAGTCTTATTTCGCCGGGCACGCGAACGACTTCCTTGAACTGGCGGCGAAGGTTGACCGGCTGGGAGAAGCAACGTTTGTTGAGCCTCTGGAAGGATATGTCCTCCGGTTGCTCTGGGCGCTTGAGCTGAAACGCATCATCCCCTCAGAAGCGGCTAACGACCCCTACGGGCCGCAGCTTCCCCCCGAGCAGAAGGCTCGACTTGAAGCCGCCCTGCGTTCAATAGGGGAACTTTGACGCGCACCGTCAGTCGCCTTGCACGGTACCCCCTCGGCGCTGCGCGGAGAACCAAGCGTATGCCCGGCAGCCGGGTCAGAAAGAAAGCGGCATCCCGCCATAGGCGGGACCCCTCGAGAATCATGGGCAAGATGCCCATGCCACAAGAAAGGCTCCACTTCTGCCATCCGAGATGGTGCCCCCACCGCCCCAAACCGGGGGGCTACCTTCCACGAAGATTTCATCTAGACGACGAGATCGGCTGGCCGCTTTCTTCAAGCGCGAGGGGAAATAGCCCCGCACGGGATGCAACGCGGCGGAATAAGAGTGGGGTGGCGCAGACGGCGCCGCACTCACGAAGGCGCCGGAAGAATAAACGTGAGGTCAATTTCCTTCTTGCCGCGGGTGACAGCTTCGGGAAGAGGAGGCAGCGGGGAGGACCTTCGAATGGCTTCTTTCAACGATTCTCCGAGCGGAGTATTCTGCCACTTGTTTTCGAGTAGAACACGGGACACATTCCCGTCGCTATCCACTTTCAAAGTAACGAGGACTTCCTCTCCGGAAACCTTCGCAGGAAAAAGACGCGGCGTCGCCCAGTTCGATAGAATGACATTCCTGACAATGCTGAGATAGAGCTTCTTCTCCTCCTGCTCCTTGGGGGTCGGCGCCTTCTCTCCGGGCGCTTCCGTGCCCTCCTGCCGGAGGTGAGACAGGTGCTTGGTCTCAAGAGTCTCGAGCCTTCGAGCGATTTTCGCGGAGGCTTCCCGGAGTTCCTTCCGCACAGTTTTTCGGCCTTCGGCTTCTGCGGCTTCGTCGAGGCGTCTGCGCGCATCCTCTCCGCCGGTCAGGCTGAGCACCCGTGCGGCCGCCGCCCGCACATGCACGTCCGGATGAACGATGGCTTTCATCATCCGCTCAATCGCAATTTCCCCCATCTCCGTCAGGACCCTCGAGATCTCAAACCGGACATCCTCGTCCACGGTCTGGATTGCATCGAGCAGCCCCGGGATCGCCTCGACGCCCTTCGCGGAGAGCCGATGACGGCTTTCTGCTCTGATATTCGCGTCCTGGTCACCAAGCAGCCGAATCAGCTCCTTGAGTGGCCGATCGTCATGAACTGCACTTTCACCCATGCCTGAGCTCATGTTGTTGATTTACCGGAACGATGCCAAGTGGTTTTCCCGCGCGATAACCAGCCCGGGGCCGACGGCGTCACTTTTCTTCCGTAGAGGCGCCCCCCGCACCGGGCGATACAAAGCGATAAACTTGTACGTTTACGGCCGTTCCTCCTCGAACTCCCGTCCCCGCAGCCGGGTCCTGCCCGCAAACCTGGCCGTGGAGGGCGGGGTCATCCGTCTCCCGAAGAGTAACCTCGCCGACCTTCAGCGCCACAAAACTGAGGACGGTTTGCGCATTCTTGAGAGGAAGACCTGCGAGCCTGGGAACGGTTGTCGTCATGTCTTCCAATGTTTCTTTGTCAACGAGCGGGCGAGGGCGACTTCCCGCGCACCCAGCCACCGTGAGCAAAATTACAGCAGCTAACAGAGATAACATTCGCTTGCCGATAGATTTCATCTGTGAGTCCTCGGATTGTCCACTGCTTTCAAGAGCCATTGCCTCTATTGAGTTGAATTGCTGCGTCCGGCCAGTCCTGCCGACAAAGCCGAGCGGCGAGCCTCTTCACGAGCAAACGGGAAATCAAGCGCTCTCTACGAAGACCGCTTCTTCCTCCTGCGGTATTTCTCCAGCAACTCCTTCAGTCGCGGATCGGTCCTCACGTTCGCCAGGTCGGGATCGGACAGGAGGAATCGGAACTCTCGGTATCCCAGCGCCATGGCTTTTTCAAGGTTGTCAAGCGCGGAGGGAATCTGCCCGAGAAGAGAATAACTACACGCCAGATTGTAAAAGATGATCGGGTCGTCCGGCCTCAGTCGCGCGAGACGTAAATCAATCTCCAGTCCTTTCTCGTGGTAGCCTCTCTTCGTGTAAGCGTCCCCGAGCGGGATGAGCACGTCAACGAGATTGGGGTCTCGCTTCAGGACTCCTTCGTAGAATGCGATCTCGAAATCGAGTTCCTTGTTCTTTGGGTTTATTCTCGCCATAGCCGAAGAGCGCGCGACGCCTCCCGAGAGGAAAACCGGGCTCCGACAACTACTTACAAAAGTTTATACCAAACACTTGGCGCCCTTTCAAGCGTATTCCGGCGCGAACGGTAATCCGTCACTGTCCGGAGGAACTTGCCGGAGAGAGCGCACACAGAAAGAAACTCGACAAGATGACAGCATTGACGGGATGACAGGATTCTCGTCTTGCGCCATGTCCTGTTCATCCTGTAAATCCTGTCCAAAGAAAATTCGCGCAGGATGATCCTGTCCATCCTGTGTGGCGCCGAGGGCGGCATTATCCTGTCCACCTCCTCTGCGTGGTTGGCGGTTTTGCGAGAGACCCCCTCCCCTCTCTCGCCAAAGCGCGAGGACACCAAGGAGTTTGCCCGCGTCAGGGGTAAGCCCCAGCACACCGAAGGAACCTTGGACTGCGGTAGCGCAGCTACCCCGCCTTCGGGCGGGGGAGCTTGCTCTCTCGCCAGAGGCGGGGCTGTCGCGAGGGCGTCTCGCCCTCGACCGGGGGGCAACATGCCTCCCGTACAGCCGGCAGGATGCCAGCGGTACGGACTCCCGTTGCAGGGCTGAGGCCGTTTGTCACGACGCCAAGGCGCCGGGCGCGCGCGGGTCCGTAGGCTCCGGCCGGGTATTATATAGCTGAGGACAAGGATCCCTATTTACTGGAGGCCGAAGCGGTGACACCCAATTCAAAAAAGAAGGTTCTTGAGGTGCTGAGGTGGCTGCCGGCGGACGCCACCCTCGAGGATGTCATAGAGCGGCTATACCTCCTCGCGAAGGTGGAGCGTGCGCTTGCTGAAGCCGATACGGGGGAAATCGTTCCCCACGCGAACGCGAAGCAAAGACTCAGCCGTGACCGAGCATTTTGATCCAGATCCCGGCTATCCGGTTCATCCTGTCAACAGTCCTCCTTCGCTTCACGGTGCGTGGTCATACCTACGAACCTGCGCCCTCGCGTGATTGCCCTAACACCACGGCGATTATCTGTCTCAGCTCGCTCAGGTCGAAAGGCTTCTCGAGCCAGCGTTTGGGCGGGTCGTTGAGGAAGGAGAGAGTCTCCGGGGTCGCGACGTCTCCGGTGATGAAGATGACGCGCTGCGACAGGGTGGGTTTGTTCGCTTCCATCCAGTGGAATAGCTCCTGCCCGCTCAGACCGGGGAGCTTGATGTCGCAGAAGATGAGGTCGTAATCCTTCGTCTTCAGTTTCTTCAGCCCCTCGCGCCCGTCGCGAGCTGTCTCGACGGCGTGTCCTTCTGAACGGAGATAGTAGCCGAGGAGCTCTGTAACAACATGCTCGTCATCTATGACGAGGACGTTTCGGGCTGACGGCGCCTCTGGACGCTTCTCCGACGGAGGTTTGACGACTTCGGCGGCAATCCTTGTCCCCATGCTCTGGGGAGACTCCTCCGGCACAGGATGCTCGATGACGAAAGCGATGCCGCCTTGAGCGGGCGATTCGGCAGAGATTTTCCAACCGTGCCACTCGATGATTGCTCGGCAAGCGGCGAGAGTCAGGCCTGATTGGCCTGAGTCTCCCCTACTGCCGGGCTCCGGCATCTCGAACAGCTTTTGGACGCTCTCAGGCGGCACAGCAGGCCGTGTGTCGGACACGGTGATTCGACCGATCTTTCCTTTGCGTTCGGTTTGAATCGTCAGAGTCCGCGGGCCCTGGCTCTCCCGCAAGGCGACGCGGCAGTGATCAATCAACCGAGCTAACGCCCAACGAAGTTGCTCGCGGTCAGCAACTACAGCAGGGAGATTCGCGTCGAGCCGAAGGACCACCGCTACGCCCTCCCGGCGCAAATCTGTCCCTTTCTCATCAACTATCCCGGTGATCAACTCGTTGACGCCCACCGGTTCCCCCACGATGGGGCGCGGTTCCGTCAGGACTGTGACCTCCTCGAGGACATGCCAGCATTCACGCAGTCCGCAAGACACCGCGTCGAGGCTTTTTCGGGAATCTTCGGGCCATTGCTTGTGAACCAGCTTTTCCAAATGCTCTGCTGCCGAAGCAAGCGGCTCGCGCAGCACCGAAAGCACGTCGAGGGCAATCTCCGCCCAGGGCGACGATGCCCGCTCTTCGGAGGGAGTTGCCTCAACCGCGGCGGCTTCTTCAAGTTCAGTTAAGCAGATCGCCACATTGCCGCCATCGTGCATTTCCCCGACGAGAACATGGACTTTCTTCTGGCTGCCGTCTCTCGTCAGGAGGGTCGCCTGAACTTCACGCCTGTGAACCGCGCCGACCGCTTCCGCGCGCCAAAGTTTCGACTCCCCCTCCCTTTCCGCTTCTGGGATGAGGTCAAACAAATATATCTTGCCCTCGACTTCCTCTCGGGCGAGGCCGGTCAGTTTCTCGAACGCGGTGTTGACGGCGGCGAGCATTTGCTTCCTGTCCACGGTCGCTATCGCTAAGGGCAGCCGGTCCAACAGCGCCCGCCATTCTTCCGCGAGAGGCTCGGTCTGCTGTCGCGCTCTGAGATTCCGAACGGCAATCGTCGCCTGTCTGGCAAGGGCATCAAGGAGTTCGGCGTCGTCTTGATCAAAGTCCTCGCCCCCGATTTTGTCGGCGACGGTCAGAATGCCGGTGGGCTTGTTTTCCTCGTCGAGAAGGTGAACCGCGAGGCTGCCCCGCGTTCTGTGGACAGCCGCGTCATTCACCTCGGGGGACGCAGGTTCCGCCGTGGCGGTCACAAACCGGAGTCTCTCGGCGGTCTCGGCTTTGACGGCGGCCCGAAGTCCTGGACCTCGTGCCGCTGGGTTCAGTTCGAGACTCCGGGCGCTTGAAACCGCGTGCTCGGCGGCCTCGTCACTCGACACTGAGACAACGGCTGTTGTCGCCCCCACGGTCTCGCGAGCCGAATCCGCCAGAGCTTGCAGAAGGTCTTTCAATGTCGCGCACGACGCGATCCTGACGCAGTGCTCGTGGAGCTTTCTGTATCTGGCAATCTTCTCCGAGGCGGCTGAACGGAACCGCGCGTTCTCAATTACGGCGGCAACACGGTCGCCAAGAACCTGAAGTTCATCAAGTTCCCAGGCAGGGAATTCCCGCGGCGTCTCGTAGTTGAGCCACAGCACGCCGAGCGGCTGCCCCCCAATCCGCAATGGAAGGCAGACGCAACTCGCGATGCCCGCTTCCAAGGCTTGCTCGCCGAGCAATTCTCCTGTCTCCCCCGCGCTCGATACGACGAGCGGCTTTCCAGTTTCGAGCACGGGTTTAGAAGCGATATCCATTCGTCGAAGAGCGGGGAACGCCTGCCGCGTGATGCCCGCTGTGCCGCGCCGCACGACTCGGTGTTGGCCGTCCGTGAGCGTGACCATCGAGGAGAGAGCAACCGCCGCCTCGGATACCTCCACAGCTAATCGGTCGAGAGCCCCATCGGAGTCGTGGAGTGGAATGGTCTCAAGATTTGCGCGGCTTAGGCGCCGCATGCCGATCAGGGCGCCTTCGATTTCCCTCTGAGCGCGCGCTTTTTCGAGCAATCTGCCGATCGCCGAGGCGAGCGATGCGACAGCCCTCGCGCGAGCCTTCGTGAATCGCCGGCTCCCCTTGCTCAGCAAAGCAAGAACACCGGCTGGTTTGCCACCGCAATGCACCCGCGCTCCAACGAAGCTGCGATAGCCGTGATTGCGCCACGCAATTGCGTCAAGGAGCACGCAGGTCTTGAGGGCCACGGCTGACAAGACCTCGTTCGCCCGGAAGATTTGCCCTACGAGCCCCTCATCTCGGGGCACTGAGGACGTGGCCTCCGCCAGCTTCCGGGGAAGGCCATATTGCACGGCCCTCTCGAGTCGCTCGGTGCCCTCTTCCGCGAGATAAATCACCCCCGCATGCATTCCCGTGGCTGGCAAAACTTGTTGGAGGACTCGTGTGAGAATCTCGTCGAGATCGGACGATTCAAGCGCGGCGATGGCCGCAATGCTGACCGCGCTCGGAATCTTATCACGACGTGCTCGGTTTCGGCGGGATTGGCTGCGACTTGCCTTTTGAATCAGAGCTGCGAGGGAGGTCTTCAGTTGGCGAAAGAACGACTTCGCCCATTCAATTCTCAGGTCCAGACTATTACCCGGTGCTCCGGCCATGATCGGGACACCCCCCACGGAAAAGCTCATGGTGGCGACGGAAGAGTCAGAGTGTTTTGCTCATCCGCCCACGCCTTGGGACCGCAGTGTCAGATGTGAGTCGAACAACTGGCGGAGAGACTGGGATTCGAACCCAGGGGACGCAAAGCGTCCAACGGTTTTCGAGACCGTCCCATTCGTCCACTCTGGCATCTCTCCGCGATTCTTCACTTGACAAATAACGCTACCGCAAGAAACGCTTGCGCCGGCTGTGGGGGCGGGCCGGTTGCTTCCCGGCACGTCGGCTGCCAACACCCGGGACTACGACTCCTTGCTCGCCCTGAGCTTCTGGAAAAACTCCTTCAAAATGGCAGAGCACTCGTCCGCTCGGACACCGGGCGTAACCTCCACGCGATGGTTCAGTTGAGGAATCGCAAGGAGGTTGCTCACGGACTCAACCGCGCCAGCCTTCTCGTCGGTCGTTCCGTAGCACAGCCTTTTGATCCGCGACAGAATCATCGCCCCACAGCACATCATGCATGGTTCAACTGTAACATAAATTGTGCAGTACGGCAATCGCCAGTTCTCGAGATGTTCTTCGGCCTGGGTTATGGCAATCATCTCCGCGTGAGCCGTGGCGTCGTGGAGCCTCTCAACCTGATTATGAGCGCGAGCGATAATCTTCGGCGGCTCGGACGGCGCCTCGTGGAGGATGACCGCCCCGATGGGCACCTCACCCTCTTCAAAGGCTTTCTTCGCCTCCTTCAGGGCCTCGCCCATGTAGAATTCGTCGTTCTTTTCAGTTCCGATCAAACCCACCATGAGTCAGCCTTCGCTCATCTTCTCGAACAGGACAACTGGCGTGATCCTCATCCTCCCTTGACAACCGGGGCTGTCAGCAGACGCCTCATTCGCCCGCGAACACTGTGATTGCGCCCTCCGGTAGAACCGCGGCAGATTTTGCTCCAACCTGCGCTGCGATTTCGCACAAATCTCGTCGGAGATTCCGGACCAAATGCAAGCCCATCTTCTCAACGGCTTCCTTGTCGAGACGGGAATGGAGAAAGATGGGGCAAGCGTCCGCCTTCAGTTTGAGCGCGAGAGCGGTCCCGCCATTCATGGAATAATTCTTCAGCAACGCACTTCGCATGGAGGTCGCATCCTTGCGGTCGAACCACTGAAGGAAGCTGCTTGAACCCATGCCATCGTCGCAGGAAGCAAGAATCACGAGTGCCCCGCCAGCTTTCAGCAGGTCGAATGCGTTGTCAATAGTCTTGTGGGCCTGAATGAAATTGATGTCCTTCGGGTAACCGCCGCAACTGGCGATGACAAGGTCGTATTTTCGTTTCGACTGAATGCGGGTTCCGGCAAGGAATTCACAGGCGAGGCGGTGGCTTTCTCTCCAATCTCCGGAAAAAATGCCCGAAACGTCGTCCTCGTCGCTCATGCAGAGACTAATCACAAAGGACGGCGGGGCCATTGCCACAGCCTCCATCAAATCATGATTCAAGGGATTGTTATTGAGATTCGCCTTGAACCGGCGCATTTCTGGAAGCGAACCTCCACCGCATTCGACAAAGATTCGGTGATTGTTCAGAATGCCCTCTTCCGACGCGAGACCCGGAAAAACCGCCTTCCGTCCGCCGCCGAAGCCCGCGAAATAATGAAAGCTGACGCTGGCTACGACGATTGAGGCGGCAGCCTCGATATATCGCCTGTTGAGCCGAACCTCTGTCCCTCGCGAGGTTCGCCCCATTTCTGCGAGACCGGATTCTGGGCGACAGTCGTGATGGAGAAGCGACACACGGCTCAGCGCCTCTTCCCCATAGAACGAACGGTTCTCCGCGTCGGTATGCCTCCTGTGCGCCCCATACGCCACCAAAAGAAAGACTCGGTTGTCCGGGACGCCATTAGCGTTCAGGTAGTCCAGAAGGAGCGGGAGAACTTCCGGATACGAGCAGGGACGAGTCCTGTCAGAAACAATGATCGCCACTTGACCGCTTGCGGGGAGGATTTCTCTCAATGGCGGACAGGCGACTGGGCTTTCAAGAGAGGAGATGAGGGCATTACGGAGGCTTTCAATGACAGGAAGCCGGGGCGGCTCAATTAACTCGACGTCAATCGAATCGGGGATTTCGACCGGCAGTCTACCTCTGCCATACTTAAGATTGATGACCATCTCTCCTCATCAAAACAGAATTGCAATCTCCCGGAGCTTGTGCGTCTCCGCCGCTTCTTCCACTTTCTCCCGAAGCTCAATCAGGTATCGGCGACTCGCCGCCGGATTGAAGAGGACCTTCTGGTAAAGTGGGATCAAGCCCTGAAACCGCCCGGCGAAGGCGTTCTTCAGTGACTGCCAGACTCTGGGTCGCAGATTCAGTTTATCAACATAGACCCGCGTGAGAGGGAGCCTTGAGGCTTCTCTCATAAGGCGGTTGATATTATCGCCTGTGTCGGAGAGGTAGGGCAACAGGGGACCGATGAACAGCCAGGTTTTGATACCCTTCTCCGCTGCCATCTTAAGCGCCTCAAACCGCTGACTCGTGGGGGACGCAAACGGCTCGATGATGCGGCGAAGGTCCTCGTCGAACGTCGTTACCGTCATTCCCAGTTCACCATTTCTTTTTCCCGCGATGATGTCGAAGTCTCTGGCGACCAATGCGCTTTTCGTCAGAATGGAAACCTCATATCCGCAGGCAACAAGGAGTTCAAGGCACTTTCGCGTGAGGCGATATTTCTCTTCTAAGGGCTGCCATCCATCGCAGACGGAACTGATCATTACGCTGCCGAGCCGCTTGCGGGGCAACTCGCGAAGGAGAACGTCGGCGATGTTGACTCTCACATCAACAAAGTCGCCCCACTCTTCTTCATGATCCGTAAATCTCGCCATGAACCTCGCGTAGCAGTAGCGGCATGCATGTTGACACCCGACATAGCAGTTCAAGGCGTAATCCGCTAACTGGGACTGGCTCAGGGCGCCTTTGCAGAAAACCTTAGAAATCCTCATCTCGGCGGCGCATTATATCGGATGGGGAGCGAGTTTTCGCAGGATTTCTGAGACAGGCTCAGGGAAGGACATGCAGGCCCGGCTTGATTGTGCAGCGGACATTCGTGAGCTTGTTGCCGCTGTAAACGAGCACGTAGTCGTCGTAGTCGAGGAAGCCGCTGACAGGGCACTCGAACGTGAGTCGCTTACGGACGTATCCTCCGTTCAAGAGAGTGTTGCGCAGAAAGACTCCGTTTTGGCCTCCGGTCAAAAATGTGCCGGTTTCGATTTCATACAGGTGCGAGGCGTGAAGAATGACCCTCATGTCCTCTATGCAAAGGGTCGTAAGGGTTTCCATTCGGGCTTTCACAAAGGACGGAACCGCAATGGCCAAAAGGAGACCAATGATTGCGACTACGATCATGATTTCGATTAAGGTGAAACCACTCGCGGAGCGTGACGTGAGCGTGTTCTTTTGCTCGCACATCGCCATGTGTATCGGTTTCATTGTGTCCCCCGCTGGTGGGTTTGTGCTTGTCTGGAGGAGGTTCTTTCTAACTGACCGGTTTTCGCAACCAGACATGGGTAACATTCCTAAGAAGGCGTTGGCGCCGGCGACGCAGTGGGCGGCATCTGCTCGGCATGCTGAGCACACCGCAGCCGCCACAGCACACTTTTCAGCAAAACCGAGCATCGGACGTGCCAAGCGGTAAACCCAGCCCCTAATTCCGGAACCGACTATTTCGCAAGGAGTTACCTCTTCCCTGCCCCTCTCTGGGCATCTTTCTGCGCCCCGAGGCCTTTCTCACGCTTGAAAAAGAAGGGACACAGATTCTCACCTTTAATAATCGAAGTTGTGCGCAGGGCGCGGGAAATGTCCTTTCCGGATGCGTTTTCTGGCATGCTTCGCTGCTCCAAAAATGGTTTCTCCAGCGCGAGCTTCTCCGTGCCAGAGCTTGCTGTCCAGGATCCTCGTGCGTAATTCCTCACTGTCCGGAGGGACTCACCGCAGAGAGCGCGAAGGATGCCTCTCTGCGGCATCCCGCCTTTGGCGGGACCCGTGAATCGTTGCCATGGGCGAGATGCCCATGCCACCCTTTTGCCAGGGGCTTTGCCACCCATAACTGAGGGGATGCACCTCGCGCTCGCAGCGATTCCGAAAGATTGCACGGGAGGGCGGCGAGAAGGATGGG
>CAZFAP010000151.1:0-11915 GCA_964516325.1 uncultured Verrucomicrobiota bacterium | reverse complement strand
CGGTTGACATATCGCGCGACGGACGAGCCGCCCTCAACAAACTGAAAGAGAGCGATTACGACCTGATTCTCTGCGACATCAAAATGCCGGAGGTGTCCGGGCAGAACCTCTTCCACTGGATTGAAACAACCAAGCCGCACCTCGCCGACCGCGTCATCTTCATCACTGGCGACGTCGCAACCCCCGAAACCCTCCCCTTCCTCAACCATCCCCCCAAACGCTGGCTCGAAAAACCCTTCGACCTGAGCGCTCTCCGCCAGGCCATCGCAGAGATGCTGGGCTGACGGCGCAGAGGCGCCCGCTCACAGCTCTGAGGCCGTGCGTTAGAGGAAGGAGGATTTTCTGACAGGATGAACAGGATGGACACGATTTGAAGCCGATGTCGGAAGCGGTCCCGACGGTCAACGCGGGTGAACTCAATAAGCAGGACCCGTCTGTGCTGTTACCCTGTCACAAGGATGCGTCGGGGGGCTTGCGAATCGCGCGTGGCGCATCGGAGGCGATGGGCAGCTTGCGATGCAGGTATCTTTGGGTTGCCGGCGGATTGCGCAGGGGCAATCTTTGGAGTGCTCAAGCAGAGCTTGAGCCTTCGAAGGCGGGAGCAAAGCTCCCGCACTCCAAGGACGCCTCCTCGCGCTGCGCCCCTCTACTGTTGCGGCACGATGTGCACGGTATCCGCACCCGAGACGACAAAGCCGTCGTACGTCAGAGCTCCAAGCGTGCATTGGAGGGCGTCCGGCTCAAGGGCAAGGTTCTCGGTGTCGAGATGGACGACGAGGTCGAGGTCGCCGTCGCCGTCA
The DNA here is from genome assembly GCA_964516325.1 of uncultured Verrucomicrobiota bacterium. Taxonomy (GTDB): domain Bacteria; phylum Auribacterota; class JABMQX01; order JABMQX01; family JABMQX01; genus CAZFAP01. The sequence continues at coordinate 11,115 of CAZFAP010000151.1, read as the reverse complement.
ACGTCAACCAGGTCGGCCATCGGCTCCTGCTTCTTTCCCCGGAGCTTCACCAGGCCCTCGAAGCTCTCACCTCGCAGAGTCACCGTCAGCGGGTCAATGGTAGAGGCGTCGAACCCTTGCGTCGTCAGAAACGCGACGGGCACCACTCCATTCGAGCCGAGGTTGATGCTGTTCGGGTAACTGCCCGGCTTGATGTCAATCGCAACGTCTATGACGCTGACAGTAACCGTCGTTACGCCTGGCTCGCTTGATAGCTCGTGCTCATCCGTCACAACGAGCGATACGTCCGTCTGTCCAATGGGGAATTGCGCTGTCGGAGTCATCTCCGTCGAGTCCACATCGTTCGCCGGGTCCGAGTCGGGATCCGATCCGTCCACGGCAAGGTCCAGGTCCCAGGCAGACGTTATGAGGTCTCCGTCCGGGTCGTGCGAGGCGCTGCCGTCCAACTGAACAAGCACCCCGTCCCAGCCCGTCGCCAGAGCGGTATACGGGCCGTTCGCGTCCGCGACCGGAGCCCTGTTGGGCGACCTCCAGCGCAAAACCAAGAGACCGGAGGGCCCGTCCGCCACAAAGAGATAGTCCCCGACGACCACTACATCCGAAGCGTAGCCGGGTGTGTCATATGCCGCCACAAGCCTGATTGCCGCAGGATCGCTAACGTCGAGAACGAGCACACCCGAATCCATGTCCGCAAGGAAGGCGAGGTTACCCACAAGAGCCAGTCGCAGTGTCCGGTCCGGTGTGTCATAACTGCCCTTGCGGACAATGTTCGCTGGGTCACTTACGTTCAGAACTCGAAGACCTGAACTGTTGTCCGCAACGAAAGCAAGGTCTCCCGAAACCACCAAATCCCATGCATGATCTGGTGTATCGTAGCTTCCAACAAACGCAATTTCCCGAGGGTCGCTTATGTCCAGAACCTGCAAGCCCGAATCACCGTCCCCTATGAAAGCCAGATTTCCAACAAGGACTGGGCGGTGGGCATAATGAGGCGTATCGTAGCCTCCAACAAAGCGGATGTCCCCCGGGTCGCTCACGTCAAGAACTTGGAGACCAGAGAAAGCGTCACCTACGAACGCAAGGCCGTCCCTGACCGTTATGCCGAAGGGCCGCTCCGTATCGTAGCTCCCCACGATTCTGACGTTGGATGGATCGCTGACGTCGAGAACTTGAACGCCTGCGTCATGGTCCCCAACGAAGGCGAGGTTCCCAAGAACCGTGAGACAATATGCCGATTGCGGCGTGTCGCAGCTTCCCAAAAGCCTGATGTCTCCCAAGTCAGATACGTCGAGAACCACGAGACCGTTGGCGTAATCTGTCACATAGGCGACATTACCCACAACCGCTACGCTATATGCCCTGTCGGACGTGTCGTAGCTTCCTACGAGTTCCAGCGCTACCCCGGGCCCCCCATCGGCGGGTCCGAGTACCAGGACGCCTCCATGTTCCCTGAGAATCGGTATCAAAAGTTCACCTGTCGTGCGGCGCCACAAGGCGGGATCTGACAGTGGATAGGCTAACAGAGCGTCGGGCATCTGGAGGGTGTGCGACAGGGTTTGCAGGACTTCTCCCGACGGCAATTCGACGACCTGCAGCACCAGTTCATTGCTGCCGGGTGCGTAGCACACTGCAAGTCCGTGGTCCCCAGACGGCGCGACCCAAAAACCGTTAACGTCGGCGACGGGAATAGACGCCAACTCTGCCATATTGCTTGTTTGAAACACGCGGACGACACCGCCGCAGCGGTCGGCGACGTAGAGAAGATTCCCCTCTGGACTCACGGACATGCCGCCAGGCTGAACGCCAATCACACTCGCGACGACAGAGCGCCCGGCGATGGACATTTTATAGAGCGTTTGAGCCCCCGAACCAATGGCATAAAGAAACTGGTCATCAGCGCTTATTGCTAAGACATCCCCGGCAGCACTTATGGGGCCAATTGTGCCCACGACCGTGTCTGTGGAAGTGTCAATTATCGAAATATCGCCCACCGCCCCGGAATACGGGTTGTTCACCATGGCATAGAGGTATCGCCTGGCGGAATCGAACACCATCCCCACAGGCCACGGGCCAACCGGGATGCTGTTCACAACGGCGCCGTCGGCAACGCGGACCTTGACCACTGCCCCTTGATAGTAAGCGGTGGCATACAGGTGTATCCCATCGGCGCTCGCCAAAATGTACTTGGGAACGGTCGGAAGCGGGTGGAGGCCCTTGATAAGCGTGTAAGTGTGCGCGTCGTAGAGACTTACCCCCTCGTCCCAATCACCGAAGTGCGTGGGCGCGTAGATGACGTTGTCATCCGGAGATACGTCCACACTATAGCAGGCCCATGCGGGCAGAAAAGCTCGCTCCTCGTACGACACTGCGGCGGGCGATTTACTTAGCGGAAGGACGAGAGAGAGAGAGAGAGAGAGAGAAGAGAACGGTTGCGAGGCGGGCGGGATGTGGTGAGCCGATCTTCTTGTCCATGGTTACCCCTCCTTCAATTCGATTGCCTTTTCCGCGCTCCTGTGAACGTCACAGAACGGTAACAGCTTACCCCCCGCCATTTGTTTGTCAAGCATTTTTTTCATATCTTGCCCATGTGGGGGCGCTGCCGCGTCTTGACATTTGGGGGCGGTGGTCAATAGGATGCTGGGCGTGTCTCCGGGGATGTTAACCGGTGTTAGGGTGAGGACTCACCACAGAGAGCGCAGAGGGTGTGGAGGACGCAGATGTGTGGCATCCCGCCTTTAGCGGGACCCGCGGAGAATCATGGGCAGGATGCCCCCAAGACAGCCGGCGGGACGCCAGCGGTACACGCCTAAGACGGGCGGCCAAAGGGGTCCCCTTATGGTCATCAACCGTTTACGTCAACTCTGCCGGCATGCGAAGCAACAGTTGGTGCGGCGGTCGGAAGCGTCAGAGGCGTTCGGGCCACACCGCGCTCAGTCCAGCTAATTTGTTTATGACCACGACGGGACGCCAGGATAAAAGGATCGCGGAGAACAGCAGGCAGGACATCCCCATGATCCTCTGATCCCATCGAGAGTGGCCGACCGAACCCACGGATCAGGGCAATAAGGTTCAAGGTGGCGCCGAGAGTGGCGGTTGAATTTGAGGCTATCTGCAATGTGCAATGAGGCGTGCATCGCGTTTGGTCAGAGAGTGCTGAAGGAAGACGAAGTGGCCGGCAAGGCCGTGCTTGAGCTTGGCTCGCTGAGCACGACCGGCTCCGTCCGCCCTTCCATAGAGGGGCTCTGTCCGCAGAAATATGTCGGGGTGGACATCGTACCTGGGCCCGGCGTTGATGAGATTTGCGATGCCGCTCGAATTCTCGACCGGTTCGGAGCGGAGAGCTTTGACTTGGTCGTCGCCACGGAACTCCTGGAGCACGTCAAAGACTGGCGGCTCGTCATCCACAACATCAAGGCGGTCTTGAGACCCGGCGGCGTTGTCCTCATCACCACTCGCTCCTTCGGCTTTCACTACCACCCCAACCCCGAAGATTTCTGGCGATTCGAGACCGAGGACATCGAACGGATTTTTCCCGACTTCGCAATCGAGAACCTCGAAAAAGACCTGATCTCGCCCGGCGTTTTCGTCAAGGCCAGAAAGCCGGAGGGCTTTCAGGAAGCCGACCTTTCCGACGTTGCGCTCTACTGCCTCATCCCTCGAAAACGAATTCGGCGCCTTTCCACCTCTCGCCTTCTTTTCTTCCGCTTCCGTCGAGGCCTGCGGCGGCTCGCATCCTTTCTTATTCCCCGCCTGCTGAAAAGCGCAATCAAAAAGCCCCGCTCCGGGTAACCCCTGACTCTCGCGGCGAATTCACCGCCGAGAGCCCGGAGCTCGCCGAGGAGACGAAACCGCAAAGCACGCAGGGGACCTGGACAGGATGATGGCGCCCTCGGCGCCACACAGGATGAACACCATGTCAGATTGACCGCGGATGCACGCAGATACACACTTTTCAATCCATCGGCGTTCATCCGCGTCCATCTGCGGTTCCTGATCATCCCCCGCCATCGGCGGGGTTATCTTGTCCAACTTCTTCTTCTCTGCGTCCTCTGCGCTCATTGCGGTTAACTATTTCCGGAAGCGCTGGCTCATCGGCGCCGCAAAAATTGATTGACATGGGGCCGCGGCTTCCATAGCCTTTGCGGCGACTCCCGGTAGGGCGGTCGAACCCAGCCAATGGAACTCGCCGAATCGCCCGACCTTTTCGGGAGAAACCTCACTCGCGGCGCCGATTCATCTCGTCGAAACAAGGAGCAGAAATGGCAGAAATTCGCCCCTTCAAGGGTTTTTACTACGACGGCTCGAAGGTGGACCCCCAGAAAGTCGTCACGCAGCCGTGGGACGTCATCACCCCGGAAATGCAGCAGAAGTACTACGATGCCGACCCCCACAACATCGTCCGCATCATTCGCGGAAGGGACATACCGGGAGACAACGAGAACGAGAACAAATTCGCCCGCGCTGGCAGGCACTTCCGCGAGTGGTTGAGCGAGGACATCTTCGTTAGAGACGCGGTGGACTCCATCTACCTCTACACGCAGAAGTTTCGCCTCGGAGAATCGGACTGCATTAGACGAGGACTCGTCGCCGCGGTCCAACTCGAGGATTACGAATCCAAAATCATTCTCCCCCACGAGCACACCTTCGCCCACCACAGCGCCGACAGGCTTCATCTTCTCCGCGAGACGAAAGCGAATTTCGGGCAAATCTTCGTCCTCTACTCCGACCCGGAAATGGCTATCGCGCATCTCCTCGCCAGGTATGACGCCGCCCCGCGGCTCATGACCGTCGGCGCCGATGGCATCACTCACTCCGTCGTGCGAATCACAGACCCGGACGACATCGCGTTCATCGTCAAGCAATTCAAGCACAGGCAATTGTTCATCGCCGACGGACACCACCGATATAGGACCGCTCTCAACTACCGTGACGAGATGGCCCCGAAACTTTCCGAGAAGGGGCGTCAGGAAGTCGGCCATCGAATGATGACCCTGGTCAACATGGACGACCCCAGCCTCACCATCCTCCCCACTCACCGCGCCGTCCGAGGAATCGCCGACTTTCAGCGGGAGCCATTCCTCCGGCAGCTCGACGAATTCTTCGCCGTCCAGCCTCTGCCGCACGACGCCTCCGACCTTCGGCTCATTCTCCGCAGACTCAGAGAAGTTCCGCCGACGGAGACCGCGTTCGTCGTCTGCCTGCCGGGCGAGAACTTTTCACTGGCCGCACTCAGGGACAGAGCGGCCGCAAACAACGCCTTCCCGCAGGACATGCATCCCCTCGTTCGGGAGTTGGACGTGACGGTTCTCCATTCGCTCATCCTCGAAAACATGCTGGGACTCACGCGGGAGCTTCAAGCGTCCGGCGAATACATCCGATATTACCGCGACCCCGCGGAGGCGGTTGCGCTCCTGGAACGAGGCGAAGCGCAAGTCGCGTTCCTTCTGAACCCGACCCGCGTTCGCCAGGTGAGGGACGTCGCCCTTGCCGGGCAGGTTATGCCGCACAAATCAACCGATTTCTATCCCAAGCTCCTGACAGGTCTGATCATGCGCAAACTGGATGTCTGACCCTTTCCCGGCCCAAGCCAAGCCCCACGTCCGACCGCGAAAAGCCCGCGACACGACCGTTCCCTCCAAGCTGTTCCCAAGACGGTTGCCTTGCGTCCGGTCCGCCTCCGCTTTGGTGAGACGCCACACGCACCCCAGACCCCTGAGCAGCGTCAGCTCCGACGACAGAAAACGCGTCCCCTCCACAACCCGCCCCCTGACCCCTGACCCCTGACCCCCACCGCTACCTCCTCTCCCTCCACTCCCACCGTTACTGACCAAAGCCGCTGACAGGATTCACAGGATTACCAGCATGGTTCGTCTTGCGTCATCCAGGAAACGCAAATCGCGCCAATAAGAATCCCGTCCATCCTGTCGTCCTGCCAAATAGACTCGCAACATTCCCTTCCCTCTCGCCCCTGATTGCCGTATAATGTTTTCGATGGTACGAGTCGCCGATCGTTCTCTGCCAGAACATCACAGCCAGGGAGGTCTCACACAGTGCAGCGCACCATTAAAGCCTTCATCCACAAAGGCGAGACCCATTACGTCGCCGAGTGCATGAACATCGCCGTCGTGACACAGGGCAAAACCCTCGACGAGACTATCGCCAATCTTCGCGAAGCCGTAGGCCTCTTCCTCGAGGGCGAGAACCCCGAGGAATTCGGCCTCACACCAAACCCCGCCTTAGTCGTCACCCTGGAGCTGGAGCCCGCACCTCATGCCGCCTAAGCTCAGGCAGCTGTCAGGCCGAGAGGTCATCGCCATTTTCCGCCGCTTCGGCTTCTCCTGCTTGTCCAGCCGCGGCAGCCACGTCAAGCTCCGCCGAATCGGCCCCAAAGGCGAAAACCAGACTCTCGTCGTTCCCCTCCACGACGAGCTTGACTCCGGCACACTCCGCGCCATCATCCGGCAAGCCTCCCGCTACATCCCCCAATCGCACCTCCAATCCCACTTCTTCTCCCGCTGACCTCCTCTCCGACGAAGGAATCCCCCACGTCCTCGCATCCATCTGCGGCCTCTCCCCCTCCGACCCACTCTCCGACCTCGTGTGCAACCACCTCTCCTCTGCCACCTCCAAAGCGCCGCGCCCAGCCCCCTTGCTCACGCGCTGCCAGGGCCTCTTGGGGACCCAGGCCCTGCACGCAACGCCGCCAGGCGCGCTCGCCGGCGATGGTCGCTCACCGAGTGTGGCTGTATTTCCGTTGGAAGCTTGACATTCGTGCCGGCGGAGCCCTAACATCATCAATGTTCGACCCAACGACACCATAAGCGAGGAGGACCTGGAGATGAACGGGATTCGCGGCGAGATGGCTAATACGCCAGCAGACCTCAAGCGCTGCCTAAGGCTAAGACGGGAGGCCGCGTCGAAGGCTCCCGGTGCCGAGTGGGAGGACAGGGTCTGGCACCTCTTTTACCGGCTCGGGTTCACGGCAATAAACAGGGATCGCCAATGCCACCTTCTCCTAAAGGAGGGTCACGAGAAACAGGTGGACGTTCTCGCGCGCGACGAGAACAATGTGTTCGCCGTCCAGTGTACGAGTTCGGAAGGGCCCGGTCCTGTGAGGGCGAAGAGCCTCCTGGAGTGGTTCGAGGGCTACCATGACCAGGTCCGCAACGCTATATGCAAGCAATGGGAACCTCTGCGGGTCTGCCTTGTCGCCGCCGTGAGCTCTCAGGAGAAGGCCGAGCCGGACGAGAGGCTCGCGGTCGCCGTTCGCGCCAAGAACATATTCCTATGGTCCGCAGCCGACCTCCGCTACATGGAGCAGCTCGCCGACCAGATCGGGCCACTCGCCCGATACCAGATATACTCCGTACTGTTCGCCGGCAAGCAGCAGAAGTCCCTGGCAAGGCCCTACCCCGCCCTCATGGGCAAGATCTCCGGGCGCACCTACTACAGCTTCCTGATGTCGGCCAGGGACCTCCTTCAGTACGCTCACATTCACCACAGGGAACTTCTCAGTCTCTCGGAGATGCCCGGCGCTTACCAGCGGATGCTCAAGGCCGCCAAGCTTGCACAGATAAGGAAGTATATCGATACCCAGGGCGGCTTCTTCCCCAACTCGGTCATCATCAACTTCACGAAGCCCCCCACCTGGACCCGTCAACACAAGGAAGGGGACGTTGAGCAAGGGCTGCTGACGCTCCCCGCTTACTACGGCAGCGCCTGGATCATTGACGGCCAGCACAGGCTCTACGGCGCAGCGCAGGCCCACACCGAGATAACCCTTCCGGTCATCGCGCTGCAGAACATGCAGATCTCCGAGCAGGCCGCGCTTTTCGTAGACATAAACAAGAAGCAGACAAAGGTGCCGCCGGAGCTGTTGTGGGACCTGTACTCCGACATCTACGAGGGCAGCTCCGATCCGCGGCAGGCGAGGCTCTACACAGTCGCAGAAACGGCCAAACGCCTCGCGCGCCGGGAACCGTTCAGAGGCCGCATCGACATTCCGAGTGTCCCGAAGCCAGCACAACCAGCCCTGAAGCTCGCGACCGTATGCGAGACGCTACGGGGCTATCTCCACTGGAAAAACATCCCACGTGGCGACGACCCCCAGCACGGCCCCGACGAGGCCGCGCGGCTCATAGGGGCGTACTATGACCAACTCCGCGAAGTGTGGCCCGATGACTGGCGGGCCGAGACCAACGGCGTCTTGCTAAGCAACAACGGATTCGGCGTGCTGATCATGGTCTTCGACGACATCCTACGACACCTCGTCAACGAGGGGCGCGACAGGATCCTTCTCCAGAACGCGCTCCCCGAACTCAGAACGACCCTTCGGGGAACCTATGTCATGCCCATCGTGGAGTACCTCAAGCACACGGACTCTTTCGCCGACCGCGTGCGCACCGCGAACAGCAGGGGCCTTCAGGGCGTTGCAGCCACCGATCTTGACCTCCACCTGGCCACCAAAGTCGATTGCTTCGACCCGCCGCGGCTCCAGAAGCAGGGCGTGGTGGCACTGGCGCGCCCAACCCGGGCCCCCGGCCAGGACGCACCCGAGAAGTGCACCCGGTTCGAGGGCATCCTGAGGGAGTACATACTCAAAAAGCTCAAGGAGCAATTCGGTCCTGCATGGTGGAAGCACGCCATCCCCGGGGGTGTCAAGAAGGCGGCAGACGAGATGTGGCAGAAGGAGGTCAAGCACAAGCCGTACCTTCAACGGGAGCCGGCAACGTCAGACCCGAACGAGTACAAGTTCAGCAAGCTGGGGCTTGAGCACCTGAGGCAGGTCGTGCTCTGCGGCACCAACTGGGAGCCCGTATTCGAGGCCGATTTCGCCGACCAAACAAACTTCCTGAAATACCTCTCCCTTCTGGTCCCGGCGCGCGACGCACGCGCGCACCAACGTTCCCCGGATCAGCAGGAGATCGCCGACGCTGTTTCAGGCTTGCTCTGGTTTTCGCGGGTCCTCGCAGAACCCAGCATTAACCCATACCTGTGACCGGTCCCATGAACGTGCTTCTCGTACAGCCTGACTTCCCACTGCCCCCCAAAAGCGCGAACCACCGCGGCTTCCTGCCGATTGGCCTCCTCAAGCTCGCAGCGTACTACCGCGCTCACGGGGACAAGGTCAGACTCGTCCGGGGCTCCGCCCCAACCGGCTCCTTCAGGCCCCATCTTATCCTCGTCACCTCCCTCTTCACCTATTGGGCCCATCACGTCAGGGAATCCGTCGCGTACTACAAGGCCACCCATCCGGCCGCTGAAATCGTGGTCGGCGGCATCTATGCGACGCTCATGCCCCGACACTGCCTGTCCTACACGGGCTGTGACCGCGTTTACATCGGTATCCACAAGGGCGCAGAGGCCTGCGCCCCCGCCTATGACCTGGCGCGCGCCCCCCACCAGATCGTACGCAGCTCCAGGGGCTGCCCCCGAAGGTGCGCGTTCTGCGGCAGCTGGCTGATCTCCCCACGCTTCACCGCAAAGGCCTCAGTGAGGGAAGAGATCACCATGAACAGGGTCCTATTCTACGACGATAACCTTCTGCTCAACCCGCACATAGACGCTATCCTCGAGGAACTCGCCGGCCACCGCATCTCTGGTAAACGCCTGCGGTGCGAATGCCAGGCTGGCCTGGATGGACGGGTGCTCCTTGAAAGACCCCACCTGGCGCGGATGCTCAAGCTCGCCGGCTTCGTCTACCCCCGCATAGCGTGGGACGGCCCAGCCTCCGGGAAGACCGCGGTCGCAGAGCAGCTCCGGATCCTTCGCAGCGCGGGCTTCCGGCCACAGGACACATTCGTCTTCATGCTCTACAACTGGGACATCCCCTTCCGCGATATGGAAGCCAAAAGGAAAGCATGCGCACGATGGGGGGTCCAAATATCCGACTGCCGCTACCGGCCCCTCGATCAGGTGTATGATTCGTACCGCCCGGGCGCCCCCGACAGGGTCCATCAAACACGCGCCGATTACTACATCCACGAGCCGCTATGGACAGACGCCGAGGTCCGCCAATTCCGCAAGAATGTCCGCGAGCAGAACATCTCGCTCCGCTGCGCAGCACCCTACGACCGCCCCAAGGAACTGCGCGCCAAGGCCGCCAAGAGACCCCCGGCCCCAGCGACATGACCCCTTCCCCCCAGCCCCGTCCCCTCTTGACAAACGGCAGCATTCATGCCATAATCCTACCAGACAAAAGCAAGGGCACGTTGGGAGATAACCCGTCAAATGCGAATCCGTTTCCCGCTCTGCGCCCTCTTTGTCCACCGTCAATTCCTCCCGCCTTCTCTTTCTCCCGACAAAAAACAGGTTGCCATCTCGGCTCGTTGGGGAGAGAATATTCTCGCTGCCTGCTCCGACACGGCAAGCGATGCGCCATGAACACCTTCGCAGGAGACGCAAACCTGGCACAAATCGCATTCTTTCCCGACGTGGCCCCCAAAGGAGGCAAGGAAATTGCACCGCCAGAGGATTTATGTGGACACATCCGTGATCGGCGGATGCCGTGACCCTGAGTTCGCAGAGGAGAGCCTCGCGCTCCTCGAAACGGCGAGGTTCGGACGGGTCGTGCTGCTTTTGTCCGACCTGCTCTTCCAGGAACTCGAGGACGCGCCCGCGGCGGTTGTCCAAATCGTCGCCGCCCTCCGCTACGACAACCCCGATGACGAAAAAGCTATCGAGCTCCTGCGCCTCCTCTCCGACGAAGGCCTCCCCCATGTCCTCCAATCCGTCTGCTCCCTTTCCCCCTCCGCCCCCCTCCACACCATGATTTCCGAAAAATACCGCCTCTCCCTCCACTCCCGCGGCAAGTGAAAGCGACCGACACCCGACGGGGTTGGCCGCCGGTCGTCCATGCGCCGCACCCCGCTGTGGCGATACCCGCCATGTTCTCCTGTCCCAGGAAACCTGTCCGTACCCAGACCATCGGAGGGCAGCGCATACACCGCCCCCGCGATGGCGCTTTTGTGTACCCACGGGTACCGTGAGTTGTGGCGCAAAAGTTTTCGCTTGACGTTCGCCTCTCCATGTTGCATAATTACAGATGATTGACCGGTGATCGTTGGGCAGCCGTACCGGCGCGACGGAAGCCCGTAGCTCTTTTGACACGAAGGA